>NZ_CP071246.1:613277-919915 GCF_021496665.1 Corynebacterium sp. CNCTC7651
GAGCGTGATTTACTACCGCACCACCTACGTCAACGGGAAGGTGGAGACGGAGGAGACCCTGCGCGAGGAGGAGATCCGCGCGCCCAAGCCTGCCGTGATCGCCCGTGGCACCAAGCAGGCCGCACCCGCCGCGCCGGCCGCGCCGTCCGCACCGGCTGTGGCCGGCGGCTCCGTGTGGGACGCCATCGCGGCCTGCGAATCGGGCGGCAACTGGGCCATCAACACCGGCAACGGTTACTACGGCGGCCTGCAGTTCTCCGCCTCTACGTGGGCGGCGTACGGCGGCACCCAGTACGCGCCCACCGCTAACCTGGCAACGCGTGAGCAGCAAATTGCCATCGCGCAGCGCACCCAGGCCGCGCAGGGTTGGGGCGCGTGGCCGGCGTGCACGTCCGCGCTTGGCATCCGCTAGTTACACGTAGAATTCGCCATAAAGGGTCTAGGCATCCGAAATAGCTATCCCTGACCAGGCCCGCACCGTAAGGTAAAAGTTGAAATATCGCTGCGGATTAACGAGGTCACAAGTGAGCCCAATTACTGTCGACAGGATCTTCTGGAGAAAAGTTCAGGCAGGAGACCTTTTCAATTCTGAGAAAGAATTATTGCCCGGACCGAAGGGGCAAATTCACATCGATATTGCCCCGAGTGAAGCTGTGGAGCGGTTCCTCGGGGTTTCAGTTCAATCCGAGGCTGCTAGCTACCCAATTGATGTAAGAACAATTGGAGATCCAGGACATGTGGATCGCATTGAGTTTGCACAACGTCCCAAAAGAAAAGGGAGTGTGAGATGGAGTTTCCCTCGTCAAAACCGGGGCGGCTCAGACTGTGCGAGACCCTTGGCTTGGACAGAAAAATTTGGGTGGCCCGCTTTTTCTGACCCGCCCAAAGACACCAGCCAGGCACGGCAGGCCCTGAGCGATGTTGGCGGAGTATATATTTATGTTGTCAGGACTGTGGATGGCGATTATTACGCTGGAATGACGACCGGAAATGCGAGCCACGACGGCTGGCCGGCTGAGCTTTCCCCCATGTTCGAGGCAAGTGGGAAAAACTCTGGCTGCATCCAAGCCGGCTTATCCTCGATTGAAATGAGCCCCTTGGCCGTACGCATACTGGAGAATTTCAAACGTTCGAAGAATGTTCTCTTGTACGGTCCGCCGGGAACTGGCAAATCTCATGCAGTATCGGAGGTAGTTCGCGCAGTTTCGCAGTTCAACGCGGACCTTAGAGCCTTAGTGCTTGATCCGGAGAATGTGGATAGCCCTTTCTCATACGAGGGGGCGGATATGCCGATTCCAGAACCAGCAAGGTGCGAGTGGGTAACCTTTCACCCCGATTACGGGTATGAGGATTTTGTGAAGGGGATGCGTCCGACCGGTAACGGACTCGAGCTTGTCACTGTTGCTGGCACGCTGTTGGATGTTGCGCTTGAAGTATCCAGTGGCGAGAAAATGGCAGGGCTCGTTGTAGTAGACGAGATTAACAGGGGCAACGTGCCTCGGATATTGGGCGACTTCATTACGTTTATGGACGAGGATTATCGGAGAGGAGGGCGCAATGCGATAACGTCGCCACTAGCTGTTGCGCGAACTCCTGAAGGGGATCTGAAAACCGTCAGAGTCAGTTTCAAGCGTGAACTCGAAGTCGGAGAGAATTGGCAGTTTCCAAAGGAGATCTACCTGCTCGCAACGATGAACTCTGTGGACAAGTCAGTGGCTCCGATCGATTCCGCTATCGGCAGGCGATTTGTTCGTGTGGATGCATTCGCTGACTTCGAATTTTTGGCACAGCACCTCAAGGTCGATATGTCAGAGGTCGATGAGCTTTTCGGCGCAGCGGAGGACCCTGTTTCCGAAGAACCTGAGGTCGATGCGGATGAGAATCTCGACCAATCAGAAACTGATTCAGCGGAGTTGCAAAGAGACGTTTTGGAAGCTTCTCCGGCAACTTGGCGACCTGAAACTGCTGCCGTCGGTCTACTTGTTTACTTGAACAGCGCGATTCTGGATCTCTTGGATGTGGATTCCACCCTTGGTCATTCTTATTTCATGAATGCTTGGTCATGGCATGATCTTGCCCGATCTTGGGATACTCAGATCTTTCCGCAAATACAGGACCGTTTTCTTGGGCGACCGGAGCTGATCGCACGTGTTCTCAGAAGAGATCTAGCCACAATGCCCCGGGATTACCCGCTTCGAGCAAGCGACAAGCCGTGGATCCCAGATCCGGCGCGGAATCTTTCTCAACTAACCGACGACCAAGTATCTCGAGCATTTAAACTTCTGATCTACGGTCCACAATGATCACATTGCGCGAATACGGTAAGCCAACTGCGATACCGTATGATCCCCCCACGTTCCAAGCTCTGAATCGATACTCTCAGGACTTGAAGGCTAATCTAGGCCTGAATCGGTTGCCCCTCGAAGTCCAAAGACTTGATAACCAGATGGTCTTATGGGCTAGAGATATCGCTGGCTTTTTCTCGATTGGGGATGTTCAGATCGAAGTCCTCCCGAAATTCCTTCAATCAGCAAACTATGGTGAAGACCGATGGAAAGATGCATTTTTTGGCATTCTCTCCTGTGTCGGAGTGTTGCCAACTTGGTGGGAGAATGGAAATGGTGACGACGGTGGCTCTCTGCCTGAGATTGCGGCCACGATCGTAGTCTCTTCCCTCGAATTGTCGGAGCGTTTAGGAGACCCGAGAGGTTACATCGAGCGCTCAGAGCGACTGCCGTTCCTACGGGGGAGTATCGATGTTGAGCGTTCATGGGAACGCGTGACACACCCAGGGCTACTGCCCACGAGGTTTCAAGAGTTCTCGACCGACATTCCTCCGAATCGACTACTCAAATGGGCGCTAAACATGCTCCGGAACGAAGTTCGAAACTCGCAGCTTCTTCATCGTATGGACTACCAAATCGGGCGCCTAGCCAGAGTGGCTGGTCAGAATCTTCCCTCTGACTTAGAAAGAATCTGGGTTGCTCCCCAGTTTAAACACGTTGAGCCAGGTCTCAGTGTCGCGGCAATGTTGTACCGCCAACAACTGGCGAGCTTGGACGCTCGCGAGAATGGCATTGGAACTGACCTGATCTGGGCGACCGCACCTTTGTTTGAGGATTTCACTTTTTTTCTTTTCGAATTGGCGTTAGCTGAGATGGGGGGCGAAGTGGGGAAAAAGTCATACGCACTTGGCGACGTCTTCGTCGAAAGTCGTGAAGCCGGGTTTGAATCATTCAGCTCCACTCCCGATCTAGTTGTAGATCTGAACGGGCAGAAGATGGTTTTTGACGCCAAATACAAAAACCTCGGATCTAGTCCTAAGAACTCTGACGTTTACCAGGTTGTCGCGGGAGCAAAATTACTGGATGCGAAGCGGGTAGGCCTCGTTTATCCAGGAACCGATCACGAGGCGAAAGTGGCTCGATGGAAACTGAGAATTCCCGGAATTCCTGACACTTTAGAAACCTATTCTTACAATCTCGCGATGATGGGAAGTGCTGATGGACTAGAGACTTTGAAGAGGCAATTAATACGGTGGCTAAACGATAATGCAGCTAGCCACGATTGACCGAGTACAAATACTCAACTACCGTTCCGCCTTTACCTGCGGAATTCGACTTAAAACGGTTATTCAAAATTTCAGTTCGTTCGACTCGACCGTGGTTCTCCAAGATCGCGCGCATCTGGTCGTCCGAGATAAGACCATCTTCACTGTAGGAAATAAAGAAGATGGGTGCCTCGGAACTTAGGAAAACAGTGTCGAAAGCATCTTTAATCTTTGTTTTGCTACAAAAATTCGAGTATTGAGGCCACCAATTTCGTAGGCCACTCGCACCCGCCGGGGTGGGTCTATCACCTACAGCGATGGTCTCGAGGATGTGATAATTGGCTGCATACTGCCGCTTTTTGTAAGGGGGATCGAGATAGACGCACTCTGTTCCGGACCCCAGCAAAGTAAGTTCCGCAGGACCTTTTGTCACCACATGGTCCACGCGCCCATTGCAGAACGTCGTCGGGGTCAACCATAGTCTGGCTAGCGCCCCCTTGCCGAACGTCGAGCGATAGTGCCCATACGTGCCCGCAATGTTGGAAATTTGGTTCACCGCCAGAATTAAATCGTGCCTGAGCAGTGAGTTTTCCAAACGAGTCAGAAACGGCGCCCACTCCTCGAGCCTACGGAGTATCCCATCAATCCGCATCGCATTCTCAGCAGTGAAGTAGAGTCTCGGCTCGGCACCAGAGACTGGCTTACCCGCTGGGCTGTATTCCATGTAAAAGAGACCCTGGACTGGCTCCGTACTGTTGAGTTCCGAAAGAACCTCTGGGTATGGCTTACCTAGGCCTTTAAAGGGAGGCGGTGCTCCTAGCAGGAGTCGGACCCGTGCGTGGTGGAGAGAATAAGTCATCAGATCTGAGGCCATGACTCGGTGACCATGAGAACGAAACGTAGCTGACATCGCGCCTGTGCCACACATTGGATCGGCTATGAAAGTTTCCTCAGAGATCCGAGAAGCCATGACAGCGTAGATTGCTTCCGCTAAACGGGTTTTATTTCCTATATAGCGATATCCCATTCAACAAAATCTTTCATTAACGTTTAGATCGTCTGTCAAAGGAACTTAAGTTCTGAGTATTTGACAACACTTCCTGAATCCAAGTCCTCTCGGTTTCGCGAAAACCTAAGAGTGTTTCCACCTGATGGTTCAGCTCATCGAGGAATGCGCTCCTAGGTGCATTGTGGGGAAGAGAATTCAGAATTTTAGCTACGTCAGCCACAGCCGAAGCTTCTTTTTCCCCGCAATGTGCTCCGGGAACCGGTAAAGGGTAATTTCTTAGACTGGCTGGAGTCACATATGGGTGCGAGCGCCACTCTGAGTCTCCTGTTCTGGAGACATGGTATGCGAGCATCGCGTCGGATGCTAGAACTCCTAAGAAGTAGTAAAGCCACCAATCCGGCACGCCAAGACTTGGTCGATACGAAAAAACAACCTGGTTGGTAAAGGAAGAGGTCTCGTCTACCGCAGTGTTGAGTCCCAGTCCTGTTTTGCGGATCAGAAGTTTGGGACCCTCATATTGTGCAGTTGGTTTGTAGCGTATTCCCTCCAAACCGATTTTTAACCAATTCGCAGGCTCGGCGTTAAAGCGTTTGACATCTCTTCCAACTATTAGTGGCACCGTGCCCGGCTGTTGCTGGGGGCAAACTATCGTTTCGGGCTTCAATGATGATCCGCCACAACGGCTGCAACGCTGACGCGACTTCGTTGCCGGCCTGTACAGCCCGCAATCGAGACATCGCTCCACTCTACCCTTTGCACCAAGTTCAACCCCGCGAGTTACCTTAAGGAAATCAGACCATTTGATCTGAGAAGCCGTTATCTGTTCTAGACTGGCTGGTCGAGGTACAGCCAACTTTGTTTTTAAGGCTTCTCCAAGGCTCTGTGATCCGTCGCGAACAGCCTTTCTGTTGAGATGATTTAGGTGGTAGTTAACGGTCTCGCGCAGGTGCTTTCCTTTTTGAGTACGAAAGACCACTACGTATGAAGTACGGTAAACGTCTTCGAAAATTCCTTCGCCGAGGTCTGCGACAGCAATAATTTCCGCAGACTTCTCCAGCAAGTTGGGTACCGCTCTCCGTTGCCCTTGGGTGAGTGAACCCGGAAGTATTGCAATCACAAGGCAACCGGGGCGCAGCATCTTGAAAGACCATTCCATAAACGTTTCCCACGAGTCGTGAGAACCACCAGCTAACTTAAACCCAGCCTCGTGCAACTCATCGAGATTAGGTAGGGAAGCGCCCCAAGGAGGGTTCATTACACAAATATCGGCCTTTTGGGCAAGGTCGTAGTTGGAGAGTAAAGAGTCCCCTGTTCGGATTTCGCAGCGTTCCCCGTCGAGAAACGCTTTCGCGCGAGCGACTGCAGTATCCGACAGATCACTGCCAAGCAGAACGCAATCTGACCCAAAGATTGCAGCGCAGGCACGCAACAAGCTGCCATCTCCACACGCAGGATCGTAGATTCTTGGTTCAGATGCCGAGTTGTGCTCTTTAGCCATCTCAGCTACCCATGTCGCAAGTGCCGGAGGGGTGTAAACCGCGCCCATCGCTTGCCTATCGTGTAAGGGGCGGTCGGAACATTGTGGTGGTCTTTCAATCTGGACTAGATTCACCCGTTGTGTTCCTTTTCTCTAGGGGATGGTTTAGAGCTGGAGTGAACTCTACTACCAACCCTTTAGAGCAGGTAAACTGAGTCGAACGGTTGATCGAGTTTGGCTAGATCGGCCAAAACGCAGAAGGTAGACCGCCTATGGCGGGTGCGATGCCGTAACTGCCGTTGGGTGGGATGTTGTGAGTGGCGCGAACGGAAGGAAAAAACATTGAGTGAATGGTCGGGGAGGGTGTGGAGTGATTCGCACCTCCTGGGTCCAGTTGAGATCCGCGAGCTGGCTACGGAGCTAGATGTCACGCCGACGAAGAAGCTCGGCCAGAACTTTGTCCACGACCCGAACACGGTGCGGCGCATCGTCGCCGCGGCCGAGTTGTCTCCGGAAGACATCGTGGTCGAGGTCGGCCCGGGCCTAGGGTCCCTCACCCTCGGCCTGATCGATACCGCGCAGCAGGTCATTGCCCTGGAGATTGACCCGCGGCTGGCCGGCCGGCTGGCCGCGACCGTCGAGACGCGTGCCCCGCAGTACGCCGAGCGGCTGACCGTGATCAACATGGACGCGCTGAAGGTCGCGCGCGCTGATCTTGGTGTAGAGCCCACGGCCCTGGTGGCTAACTTGCCGTACAACGTCTCCGTGCCGGTGCTGCTGCACTTGCTGGCGGAGTTTCCCTCTATCCGTCGCGTGCTGGTGATGGTGCAGAAGGAAGTCGCGGACCGCCTCGCCGCCCAGCCGGGTTCCAAGATTTACGGCGTGCCCAGCGTCAAGGCCGCGTTCTACGGCGACGTGTCGCGCGCCGGCACCATTGGAAAGAATGTGTTCTGGCCGGCGCCGAACATTGAATCGGGGCTTGTGCGTATCGACGTCACCGATCAGCGCGATCGCTCCCTGCGAAACGCGGTCTTCCCCTTGGTGGATGCCGCGTTTGCCCAGCGGCGCAAGACGCTGCGCTCCACGTTGGCTAGTGTGTACGGCTCGCCCGCCGCCGCAGAGGAGGCACTGCGCGCCGCCGGGATTGATCCGGGCCTGCGCGGCGAGGCGCTGACGGTGGATGACTTCGTGCGGCTGGGTGAGCAGCGTGCCTAGGACCGTGTTTGCTGCCAGCGCGCCGGCGAAGGTGAACCTGCACCTTGGTGTCGGGGAGGAGCGCGCGGACGGGTACCACGACCTAGTTACCGTCTTTCAGGCCGTGGACCAGCGCGACCAGGTCAGGTTGATCGTCGAAGACGGTGGAGCGAGCGAAAGCAGTGTGGTCGCACGCATGGCGACCGAGCTGCTGCTGAACGTGCAGTTGGATGAGGATTTGGACACCCCGGCCAACCTTGCGTGGCGCGCGGTGGACGCTGCCGTTGATGCGTTCCGGTCCGACCACCCCGGTGCGGCTCTTCCGCCGGTCCGCATCGAGGTGGCCAAGTCTATCTTCGTCGCCGGCGGCATGGCGGGCGGCTCCGCAGACGCCGCCGCGGCGCTGGTGGCGGCGAATGCGTACCTTGAGCACTTCGGTGGGGCTTCGCTTGCCGACGATCAACTTCTCGCCCTTGCCAGACAGCTCGGCGCCGATGTGCCCTTCGCGCTCATGGGAGGCAACGCGCTTGGCACCGGTCGCGGCGACGATCTTGTTGCGATGCTGGGCCGCGGGGAATACTGGTGGTTGTTCATCAACCCAGGCACCACCATCAGCACCGGCAAGGCGTTCGGCTTGCTGGACGATATGCGCCACAACAACCCCGCGCTTGTCCCGCACCTGGACACCACCAGGGTTGCGCAGGCGCTCACGTCGGGAGACGCGAAGCAGCTCGGGGCCGCGCTGCACAATGATCTGCAGCCGGCCGCGTTAGCAATGCGCCCGCGGATCAAGCAGATCATCGACCTCGCGGCGGCGGAGGGGGGATACGCCCTGGTTTCCGGCTCGGGCCCGACCATCGCGGTGCTCTGCGAAGACCGCGAGCACGCCCAGCGCGCCTCCGAGACGATCCGGGAGCAGCTCGAAGAGGCCATGGACCTCCTCATGGCATCGGGCCCGGCCGATGGGGCACGACTTGAAGGGGAACGCTAGTTCGAACAGCGTGCCGGTGGCTCCGAACCATCGTCTAGCGTTTGGCCCATGGCTTTAATCGATGCGCTGAGGCAGTATCTGGACGGCAACACGGTGACCGTCGATAAGCAGCATGCCCCGGTGGTCCCGCAACCCGCCCGCGGACGGCCGGCCGCCTATATCCCGCCGCTGCCCAGGCTCATGCGCGACGAGTTCGTGGCGGTTGATTTTGAGACCGCGAACCGCGTCGGCGGCGCCTCCGCGTGCCAAGTTGCCATGGTGAAGGTGCGCGGTGGGGACGTGGTTGACCAATTCTGCACGTATCTGCGCCCGCCGGAGGAGCATATTGCGTTTGAGTTCAGCCACATCCACGGCATCTACCGGGGCGATGTGGAGGATGCGCCGAGTTGGTTCGACATTGCGGATGATGTTGTGGAGTTTGTGGGGGACGCGCCCGTGTACGCGCACAACGCCACGTTTGATGCGGCAGTGTGGCGCGGGCTGGACCGCTACTTTTTCACCGGCACCTTCCCGCGGGAGTTCTATTGCACCGCCAGGATGGCGCGCCGCCTGATGCCGGAGCTGCCGAATCACAAGCTGCCCACTGTCACCGCGTATTGCGCGCCGGGCTACCAGCTGGAGCATCACCGGGCGGATTCGGACGCGTTGGCGTGCGCGCACATTGTGGCCCAGTTTCAGCGCAGCCATGCACTGCACCCGCTGCTGCCGCCGGGGACGTAGAATGAGCAGCCGCTATGTCTAACCTGATCAACCTCGAAAATGTCTCCAAAACCTGGGGGCTGAAAACGCTCCTGGACGGCGTGTCCCTCGGTGTGCAGACGGGCGACCGCATCGGCATCGTCGGCGTCAACGGCGGTGGCAAGACCACGCTGTTGGAGGTGCTGACTGGCATTGAGCCGCCGGATGCCGGCCGCGTGTCCCACAACTCCTCCCTGCGCATGGCGGTGGTGACGCAGCGCTTCGAGCTTGAGGACACGTTGACGGTGGGCCAAGCCGTCGTCGAACCGTTGGGGCTGCAAACCTTTGAGTGGGCATCCAACGCCAAGGTGCGCGAGGTACTGCAGGGCACCGGCGTGGCCGCGCTGGGGCTAGATACGCCAGTTGGTCAGCTCTCCGGCGGCGAGCGCCGGCGCGTCAACCTTGCCGCCGCCCTGGTGCAGGACCTGGACCTGGTGGTGTTGGATGAGCCGACGAACCACCTGGACGTGGAGGGCGTGCAGTGGCTGGCGGACCATCTGCTGAGCCGCAAGCTTGCTGTCGTTGTGGTGACGCACGATCGCTGGTTCTTGGACACCGTGGCCACCCTGACGTGGGAGGTGCACGACGGGCAGGTTGATGTGTACGAGGGCGGGTACAACGACTGGACTTTCGCCCGCGCGGAACGCGCCCGGCAGGCGGATGCGGTGGAGCAGCGCCGCCGCAACCTGGCCCGCAAGGAGCTGGCGTGGCTGCGCCGCGGCGCGCCGGCGCGCACCTCCAAGCCGCGCTACCGCATTGAAGCCGCCGAAGCGCTGATCGCAGACGTGCCCGCGCCGCGCGACTCTGTGGAGCTCATGGCGTTTTCGAAGCAGCGTCAGGGCCGTGTGGTCATTGAGCTGGAGGATGCCCGCATTGACGCGCCGGACGGGCGCACGCTGGTGGACCATCTCACGTGGCGACTTGCCCCTGGCGAGCGCATTGGCCTGGTGGGCGTCAACGGTTCCGGCAAGACCACGCTGCTTCGCACGCTGGCGGGGGAGTACCCGCTGGCGGCAGGCAAGCGCATAGAGGGGCAGACCACGCGCATCGGCTGGCTGTGCCAGGAGCTCGACGACCTGGATCCCACACGCCGTGTGATCGATTCGATTGAGGATGTGGCCACGTATATCGAGCTGGGCAAAGGGCAGTTGTCTGCCTCCCAGCTGGCGGAGCGCCTCGGCTTCAGCCCGAAGCGCCAGCGTACCCCGGTGGGTGACCTCTCCGGTGGTGAGCGCCGCCGACTGCAGCTCACGCGCGTGCTTATGAGCGAGCCGAATGTGCTGCTGCTCGACGAGCCGACGAATGATCTGGACATTGACACCCTCCAGGAGCTCGAAGACCTGCTGGACAACTGGCCGGGCACGCTCGTGGTCATTTCGCACGACCGCTACTTGATTGAGCGCATCGCCGACGTCACCTACGCGCTCTTCGGTGACGGGCAGCTGACCAACCTCCCGGGCGGCATCCAGCAGTACCTTGACCGCCGCGCCGCTGCCCAGGGCCAAGCTGGGGTGCTGGATTTGGGCGACGGGGTGAAAGCGAACGTCGAAAAGCCCAGTAAGCCCAGCGCCCTTTCCTCCCAGGAGGAGCGGGAGCTGCGGAAACGGATGAACGCGCTGGAAAAGAAGATCGAGAAGGCCGATGCGCAGGCCGAGGCGCTGGAGGCGGAGATCGGGGAGTTGTCTGCCGCGGCGGCCCCGGATTTTGAGGCGATCGGCGCCAAGACGCGCGAGCTGTCCCAAGCGCGGGACGCGCGCGATGAATTGGAGATGGAATGGCTTGAACTGGGGGAGCGGCTGGAAGGGTAGCTCGGCGCGTCGCGCGTTACTGCTGTGATTTATGTGCCACAATCTGTCGCATGTGGAATAACGGACATAATCGCGGAACGGCGGCGGGTATCGGAGCGCTCGCCCTCGCCGCCGCGCTCACCTTCGGCGCGACTCCGGCCTTCGCGCAGGACACCAGCTCCGACAGCACTCTGCCCAAGCCCATCGCATCCATCGAGCTCAACGGGCTTTCCTCCCGCGCAAACATCACCATCCCGCAACTGCCGGACATTGAAATTCCGCGCGGCGTCATCGACGGCGCGAAAAAAGTGGGCATCACCCTGCCGGACCGCATTTCGCTGACCGGCCGCACCACGGAAGAGGTGCAGCGCAGCACAGAGCAGACGCTTCTCGACGAATCCGAGAAACAACTTGCCAAAGAGGGCCACCGCAAGGACCCGGAGGCGCAGGCAATTGCAGAGCAGTGGGCGCAGCAGGCCGCTCGGGGCGAAGCAAAGTTCACCGGTGATGTCGGCCGCGGGGTGACGGCGACGGACCGCGGAACGGGCAACATCTACAAGCTGGGCCCGCAGGACGCGCAGGAGCGTATCGGCTTCCTGACCAAGGAAGAGGTCATCGACGCCGTAGAGACGACGCCAACGAAGGAGCCGAAGCGCTTCGGCGTTGCCGTGGCCCGCGACGGGGACACGATCTACCTTGCCGAGTACTTCCTGAACTAGCCGGCAAAATGCCCCCGCAACCGATCCGTTACGGTTGTGGGTATGAGCGATAAGAAACCCCCGAAGCTATCCCGCAAGGCCTACGAGAAGGAGCTGCTCCGGCTCCAGGCTGAGCTGGTGGCCATGCAGCACTGGGTTGTGGAGACGGGCGCGCGCCTTGTCATCATCATGGAAGGCCGCGACGCCGCAGGTAAGGGCTCCGCAATCAAGCGCATCACGCAGTACATGAACCCGCGCACCTGTCGCATCGAGGCGCTGCCGAAGCCGACCGAGCGCGAGCAGGGCCAGTGGTACTTCCTCCAGCGCTACGTGGAAAAGCTCCCCGCCGCAGGCGAGATCGTGATCTTTGACCGCTCCTGGTACAACCGCGCCGGCGTGGAGCGCGTCATGGGCTTCTGCACCTCCCAGGAGTACCGCCGCTTCCTGCACCAGGCTCCGATCTTCGAGCGCCTGCTGGTGGAGGACGGCATCATGCTCCGCAAGTACTGGTTCTCCGTGTCTGATGAGGAGCAGTACAACCGCTTCGTCTCCCGCCGCGAGGATCCGCTGCGCCAGTGGAAGCTCTCCCCGATGGACCTGGAATCCATCACCAAATGGGAGGAGTACTCCCGAGCGAAGGATGAGATGTTCATCCACACCGACATCCCCTCCGCGCCGTGGTACACGGTGGAGAGCGAGGACAAGAAGCGCTCCCGCATCAACGTGATCTCGCACCTTTTGTCCACCATCCCGTACGAGCACATCCAGCCGGAGCTGCCGGAGATCCCGCCGCGCCCGGAGACCACGGATTACGAGCGCCCCCCGCGCGACGAGTTCCGCTACGTGCCGGATGCCGCCGCCAAGCTCGAGGAGCCGAAGAAGCACAAGAAGAAGTCCAAGAAAAACTAGCGTGGGTAGCCGCGCGGTGTGGATACCGTGCGGTTGCCCGGGATCCAGAACCGCAGCGGTGCGCCGGCATTCTTGGAAATGCCGATGCGCGGGCCGGCCACCCATTCCGGCTCACTGTCTCGCATGGTGAGCTGCACCGGCGTCCCGTTGTCCACCAGCTGCAGCCCCAGGGCCTGGCCGAGGTTGCCGGGCCCGCGCGCGAGGTTGTCGTAAGGGATCGGTGCCCGCTCCGGGCGCTGCCTTCGCTCCCGCGCCAAATCCTCGCCCGCCACGACCTCGCCGCCGCGCATGAGGCAGCCCTGGCCGTCGCCCTCCGGCGCGCAGACGATATTGCCGTTGTGGTGGATGCCGTAGGAGAAGTACACGTACAGTCGCCCGGGCGGGCCGAACATCGCCGCGTTCCGGGCTGTTTTGCCGTTGAACGTGTGCGCTGCCGAATCTGCCGCGCCGAGGTACGCCTCCACCTCAGTGAGCCTGATGCTCACCCCGTTCATGGTGATCACGCAGCCGAGCAGCTGCGGCGCCACCACGTCGGCGGGTTGGAAGAAGTCGATCACTTGAGCCACGCACCAAGCTTTTCGACGGCAGCTTCTTCCGCGCAATTCCCAATAACCTCATCCGCAATGGCTTTGAGGTCCTCATGGGCGTTGCCCATCGCCACCGCGTAGCCCGCGGCTTTGAGCATGCCGTAATCGTTCAGGTAATCACCGATCGCTGCCGTGTCGTTGTGGTGGATCGAAAGAGCGTCGGCAAGCGCGGTAAGCGCAGCACCCTTATCCGCGTCCGGGTGCATGATGTCCAGCCAATGCTTCGAGCTCACAAGCGCGCGCAGCTCCGGAACCAGCGCTTCGACCCAGGGAAGCGCATCCGCTTCCGCGTCGGATTGCACGTAGAGGGCGATCTTGATGATGTTGTCCAGCGGGGCATCCGTCAGCGAGGTGAGCGTTTCGCGGGAATGGTAGTACTTGGCAATTTCCTCTTCGATCTCGGCGGGGAGATCGTCGCTGGTGAAACACACCTCGGGTGCGCAGATCACGGCGTAGGCGGTAAACGGCGCATCCTCGAGCGCGGCGACAAGGCGCGAGACGGGCGATTCCGCCATTGGGGTGGTGGAAACAACCTCGCCCTGGTGCCACACCACCGCGCCGTTTTCTGCGATAAACGTCTCCGGTGCGTCGCGGCTGAACATGTCCCGCAGCGTGGCCAGCTGGCGGCCGGAGGCGGGGGCGACGAGCATGCCGGCCCGGCGGGCATCCGCAAGCACCTGCCAAAACCTGTCCGGGATCTCACCCGCCGGGGTGAGCAACGTGCCATCCATGTCCAAAGCTACGAGTTTCGGTGAATTCACGCCCCGCAGCCTACCTGCGCAGCAGGGGTGTGATGTGGAACACTAGTCGCATGACTGAACCGAACGAACAATTTGTGATTGCTGAAGTGCGCGGCACCACCGGTGTGCTCACCCTCAACCGCCCCAAAGCGCTGAATTCGCTCAACTACGACATGGTCACGGCCATCGATGCAGCGCTGCGCGAGTGGGCAACCGACGACGCCGTGGAACAGGTGGTCATCCACTCCAACTCCAAGCACTTCTGCTCCGGCGGGGACGTGAAGTCCGCCCGCCAAGAGATTCTGGACGGTAACGAGGCGTACATCGACGAGTTCTTCGCATTCGAGTATGCGATGAACAACTACATCGCCGAGTTTCCGAAGCCGTATGTGGCGCTGATCTCCGGCGTGAACATGGGCGGCGGCATGGGTGTTTCGGCCCATGGTTCCCACTTTGTGGTGGCGGAGGGTGCGTTCGCTTCCATGCCGGAAATGAACATCGGCTACGTCACGGACGTGGGCATGAGCTGGACACTGCAGAATCTGCCGAAGCGCCCGTCGACCAACTTGGGCAAGTTCCTGGGTTTGACCGGCTACCGCCTCACGCCGGATGACATGCTCGCTCTCGGCCTGGCCACGCACAAGGTGGAAACGGTGGAGGGCCTGGTGGACCGTATTGCGGAGGACGGCCTTGGAGTGCTGGATGAGGTTGCCCTCGAGGCCGGCGACAGCGAGCTTGCCCGCTGGTTCGACGACATCGAGGCAGCTTTCGGCGGTTCCTGGGAGGAGATCGAAGCGCGTCTCGACGGCGAGTTCAAGACCTTCGTGGAGGAACTCACCGCCAAGGCTTCGCCGTCAGCCCTCGTCGCCGCCGCGGAGCTGTTCGAGGCGAACGCGAAGCTCGACCTCGCCGGTGCGCTGGAGAATGAGCGCGTGCTGGGCGAGCTGATGCGCCGCGAACCGGACTTCGCCGAGGGCGTGCGCGCCGTGCTGGTGGATAAAGACCAGTCGGCGCAGTTCGAGCCCCAGCCGGACCCGGCGAAGTACCGCGAGGTGCTGCGCTAATTACAACGGCAGCTTCGGCAGCGGGAGTGCGGCGAGATCGAGGAGTCCCAGCTGCACGGCACCGAAGCCGAGAACCGCAAGAAGCGCGATGATTCCGCCGACGGCAGCTGCGACGGTGCCAGCGGTCGAAGATCCCTGAGGCTGCGTCCCGCCCAGCTCGGGGCGCGCCTTCGAGTGATCGGAGACCGCGCCAAGTGGCAGACAAGCCTCAAGCTCTTCGATAGTAGAAGGTCGAATCATCCATCACCGGCATGCAGCCTGCGTGGAACGGAATCTCTGCCTCGTTATAGAGCATGCGCACCAAGGTCACGCCCTCAGCGTTCTGGAATGCATCCCACTGAATGTTCGCGGCCATCGGAGAAACCCTGTCGCCGCGCCAATCGGAGTTGGAGTAATCCATCACCTGATCAGCTGGAACGCCCTTCTGGGAGCCTGGGAGCTTCAGCAATGCGGCGAGCGGAATAATTGTTTCAGCATGGCCGAAGCGGTATTCCGCAGCGACCTTGCCACCCGACGCGCGGTCCTTGACGCCGTTGATCATGTGCTCCAGCAACGGAACAAAGTTGTCGTACGCTACGGTCTGGCCTTCGATGGCTGGGCCCTTCTCGTAGTAGTCCTCGACATCCAACAGGTAGGCAAACGTGGGGCCATCCTGGTCGTCCATGTACTGATCAAAGATCCAGCCCTCAGCAGGCTTAGCGGCCTCATTCTCCATCGCCGGCGCGATGATGTAAAGGTTGTAGAACTGCAGCGCTGCGTCGACAACGCCGGTGACAGTCTTTTCTTGGTCACCGCGTCCGACGTACTTCGGTTCAGCGGACTCCATCTCCAAGTCTGCAATCCTGGTCGTCCATGTACTGATCAAAGATCCAGCCCTCAGCAGGCTTAGCGGCCTCATTCTCCATCGCCGGCGCGATGATGTAAAGGTTGTAGAACTGCAGCGCTGCGTCGACAACGCCGGTGACAGTCTTTTCTTGGTCACCGCGTCCGACGTACTTCGGTTCAGCGGACTCCATCTCCAAGTCTGCAATGAACTCAGGGGTGAAAATCTTTCCCAGGAGCGCCTTCGCTGCCTTCTGGGAGTCCGGTTTGACATACGCAGCGTCTACCTTCGCCTTGAGTTCGTCGCCGTTCTTCCATGCGTTGTAGGCCTTGTAAGAATCTGACTTTTTGTCCTTGTGTGCGTAGAGGAGGTCCTTTCGTGCCTCCAGCTTCACAGTCTCGCCGTCGACGCCATCGACCAAATTGTCGGCAATCCCCGGGGCCTTCTCAAGAAGACCAGCGCCGAACTGCTGGCCAGATTCGATTGCGCGATCCTCTCCAGAGGACATGAACTTGACGGAGAGGTTCTGGGCCTCAATGTCCTTGAGCAACGCTGCATTTCGCTCAGCGTTGCGCTGACCAATCCCGCGGAGTTCTTTGCGGCCGAAAGCGGTCAAGCTGCCGTAGCCGGGCTCTCCCGGGCCGGTGAGTGCCTCGTTGGCCTTGATCATGGCCTCAACCTGCGGGATCAAACGCTCACCGAGCTCAGTGAGCTGACCCTTTGCCTTAGCGTCCTCCAGCATCTGCTGAGCTAGGTCATCGTATTTGAAGCTGGAAAGACCACGAGAGCCATGGCGGTCGACTGAGGAAGTGTAAATCTGCGTAAAGCCAGCGGGAGCCTTGCTGTAGCTAGAGATAGTGGCAGCCGGAGAGTATGGCTGCTTAGTGGAGTAGTAAGTGGTGCCATCAGCAGCAGCCGCTGGCGTGGCCGCGAGTGGGGCGATCAATGCAGCGGCGAGGATTGCTGCAGAGAGCGAGCGGGATGGGGAGGTGACGGTGGACATAGGAGCTCCTTGCTTAGGGAAAGCTATGACACCCCTGAAAATACGCTCCAAACGTTACATTACAGTGAACTCTGGGTAAACAGCACCGGGGTGCACGCGGGGAGTTTCAAACTCAAAGGGGGCCCGCTAGGAGGGCGGAAACGTTAGACTTGGGGGTGACCTACGGGCGTTATCTGCCCCCGAGTCTCACATTGTTAAGGAGCGACGTGACCGAGACCACCAACCCCCGCGATGACTGGAACCGCAAGCTTGAGCTTGCGCAGGAGATGCTGCCGCTGATCAGCCGCCTGCACCGCGAGCACAACGCGGTGACCTCGATCTACGGCCGCCTCTTGATCGGTGTGACGGACATCGACATCATTAAGGCGCACCGCTACGCACGCCGCATCGAGGAGAAGGAGCTGCCTCTGGATGAGACGCTGCCGATCCTCAAGGAGCTCGTCGAGATGGATCTGGGCACCGCTTCCATCGACCTCGGCCGTCTCGCCCGCGAGTACCGCAAGTCCGAGGGCCAGGACCTGCGCGCGTTCTTGGAGCAGGAGCTTGCCGACGTCGTGGGCACCTCTTCCGAGCTCGAGGCTCGCGACGTTGTGCTGTACGGCTTCGGCCGCATCGGCCGCCTGCTAGCTCGCATCCTCATCGCCCGCGAGGCAACCTACGGTGGCGTGCGCCTGCGCGCTGTTGTGGTGCGGAAGAAGGGCGACGAGGACATTGTGAAGCGCGCGTCCCTCCTGCGCCGCGACTCCGTCCACGGCGCCTTCAACGGCACTATCACCGTTGACCGTGACAACGACATCATTTGGGCCAACGGCACCCCGATCCAGATGATCTACGCCAACAACCCGTCCGAGATCGACTACACCCAGTACGGCATCGACAACGCCATCGTGGTGGACAACACCGGCGCATGGCGCGACCGCGAAGGCCTGTCCCGCCACCTCGAGGCCAAGGGCGTGGACCGTGTGCTGCTCACCGCCCCGGGCAAGGGCGACATCCCGAACATTGTCTACGGCATCAACCAGGACATGATCGGCGACAACCGCGTCCTCTCCGCAGCCTCCTGCACCACCAACGGCATCACCCCGGTGCTGAAGGTGATCAACGACCGTTACGGTGTCACCCACGGCCACGTGGAGACCGTCCACTCCTACACCAACGACCAGAACCTGGCCGACAACTTCCACAAGGGCCCGCGCCGCGGCCGCGCTGCTGGCCTGAACATGGTGCTCACCGAGACCGGTGCCGCCAAGGCCGTGTCCAAGGCGCTGCCGGAATTCGCCGGCAAGCTCACCGGTAACGCCATCCGCGTGCCCACGCCGGATGTGTCCATGGCCGTGATCAACCTCGAGCTGGAGACCGAGGTTGAGAAGGAAGAGGTCAACAACTTCTTGCGCCGTGTGTCCACGGACTCCAACCTGCGCCAGCAGATCGACTACATCAACTCCCCGGAGGTTGTGTCAACCGACCTGCTCGGCTCCACCCACGCCGGTGTGGTCGACGGCCTGGCTACCATCGCCTCCGGCAAGCACCTGGTGCTGTACGTCTGGTACGACAACGAGTACGGCTACTCCAACCAGGTCGTCCGCGTTGTGGAGGAGATCGCAGGCGTGCGCCCGAAGATCTACCCGGCCCGCAAGGAGCCGAGCGAGATCCAGTAGTTTGCTACCCTCGCCTGCATGAAACGAGCCGCCATCATTGCCGCCTGCATAGTGGCGGCTCTTGTCATTGCGTTCGCCGGGTTTGTGGGATTCATGCAGTGGGTTCACGCAGACAGCGTCACCGGGGACGATGGCGTTGCCGCAGGGTACGCCGACCACGTCGAAACGGGCGGTCCGATCGAGGCGGCGTACCAAGCTCCGGGGCCTCACGCTGTAACGGTGAACCTCGTGGATGATTACACCGTGGCGGTGCCTGAAGGTGACGGCCCTTGGCCAACGGTGGTGATGGTCAACGGCACCTCAACGCCGGCCAGTGACTATTTGCCGATCCTCGAGCACCTCGCGAGCTGGGGGTTCGTGGTGGTCGGCAATGAAGAACCGCATGCCGGTGACGCGCAGTCAACGCTGCGAACCATTGATGCGCTCTCCAGCCTCGAACCGCGGGCCGATGTGGAGCGAATTGCGCTCTACGGTCACTCCCAGGGCGGGGTAGGCGCGTTCAACGCCACCGCGGAAAACGGCGCTATCGATGCCGTGTATGTGGCCAGCCCGGCCTCGGCGAACATTGCAAAAAACAACGGCTGGCCCTACCGCGTCAACGAGGTAGAGGTGCCGGTGTTCATCATGGCGGGCGACGGGCGCCAAGACCGCATGATGGTCAGCCCGTGGAAGGGCGTGCAAGAAGCGTTCGACGCGACGACCGGCCCCGGCGTTCTCGCCCGGCGCCTCGGTGCGGATCACCCCGACGTGCTCGAGTTCGGCGACCCGTACGCCACCGCGTGGTTGCGCTGGCAGCTTCACGACGATTCCTCCGCCGCCCCGGCCTTCAGCGGCCCCGCGCCCGAGATCGCCGAGAACCCGAACTGGGCCGAGGTGGCAACCCGCGGCTAGCAGGACCCGGTCTCACCGTCCGCGACGACGAAGGGGAGTCCGCCCGCGTTTGCCGCAACCACCGGCACGCCGGACGCGAAGGCCTCGAGCGCCGCGAACCCCAGCGTTTCCGTCGTTGACGGGAAGAGCAGCGCGTCGCCGGATGCGTAGGCCGCGTGCAGATCCGCACCCGACAGGTAGCCGGTGAACGTGATCCAGTCCCGGTCGAAGCGGCGCTGCAGCTCCTCATACATCGGACCTGCGCCGATCAGCGCGAGGCGCGCCTCCGGCACCCGCTCCCGCAGCGCCTCCAAGATGGGCAGCGTGCGCTCGACTGACTTCTCGGCAGAAATGCGGCCCACAAAGATCACCAGCGGCGCATCGGGGTGCCCGCCGGTGAGGCGTGCGCGCATCTCGTCGGATCGCGCGTCCGGGGTGAAGCTCACCGTGTCCACGGCCTTCGGCCACAGCTCGACGTTCTCGATGCCGTACTGCGCGGCTTTTTCCATCATTGGGCCGGACGTGACCAGGTTGTACTCGCACGTGCCGTGGAAGGTGCGCAGGCCCCATTCGGAGATCGGCTTCACCCACGGAATGCCCAGCTTAAGGCAGTACTCCGGCACATCGGTGTGGAAAGACCCCACGATAGGCAGGCCCTGCCGCTGCGCAATGAGCGTGGACCAGCCGGCCGTCCAGATCGGGTTCACGGCGTGCACCACATCCGGCTCGAACTGCGCGAGGCGGCGCGGCAAACGTGGCCCCAGCAGGCCGAACTTGATCTCGGGGTAGACGGGCCACAGGCTTAACGACGGCAGCTTCACCACCTCAAAGCCCGCATACTCCTTCGGGGCGTCACCGGTGGCGAAGATGAGCACCTCGTGGCCCATCTCCGCCAGTTGCTCCAGGTGGCGGGTGGTGCGGGTGACTACGCCGTCGATCTTGGGGAGGAAGACTTCGGTGAGAACCGCGATGCGCACTACTTCTCGCCCTCGGGCACGCCCTCGTGCTGCTGCTTCGTCCACAGGGAACGAGCCGGGATCTTGGAGCGGTCCACGCGGTCCGCGTACTTGCGGGCGACGTCCTCCACCTCTTCGAGCAGGCCCTCTGCGAGGAAGGTCGGCTCGAGGCCGAGTCCGATGAAGGTGTCGTTTGCTACGTGGAGCTCATTCTCCGCGGCCTCGTTTCGCGGATTGGGCACCATCTGCACCTCGGCGCCGGAGATCTTGCCGATCAGGTTGGCCAGGTCGCGCACGCGGTGGGTCTCGGTCATCTGGTTGATGATCATCACGCGGTCACCCTTCGCCGGCGGGTTCTCCACCGCCAGCTGGATGCACTTGGCCATGTCGCGGATGTGGATGAAGGCGCGGGTCTGGCCGCCGGTGCCGTGCACCGTCATCGGGTAGCCCACTGCTGCCTGCATGAGGAAGCGGTTGAGCACGGTGCCGTAATCGCCGTCGTAGTCGAAGCGGTTGATCAGGCGCTCATCGCGCTCCGTCTGCGGGGTGTGGGTGCCCCAGATGATGCCCTGGTGCAGGTCGGTGATGCGCAGCTGGTCGTTCTTGGCAAAGTACGCGAACATGTTCTGATCCAGCACCTTGGTCATGTGGTAGACCGAGCCCGGGTTGGTCGGGTAGAGGATCTGCTGCTCAACAATGCCGTTCTCGCCCGCGTCCACCTGCACGTCCAGGTAGCCCTCCGGGATCTGCATGCCCGCGGTGCCGTAGCCGTACACGCCCATGGTGCCCAGGTGCACAATGTGGATGTCCAGGCCGGACTCCACCACGGCAACCAGGAGGTTGTGGGTGGCGTTGACGTTGTTGTCCACCGTGTAGCGCTTCGTGCGGTGGTTCTTCATGGAGTACGGCGCGGCCCGCTGCTCGGCGAAGTGGATGATTGCGTCCGGCTGGTACTCGGTGATGAAGGTGTACAGGCCCTCGTAGTCCTGGGCCACGTCGATGTTCTGGAAGCCGATCTCCTTGCCGGAGACTTCCTTCCACGCCGCGAGGCGGTCCTCGATGGACGCGATCGGGGTCAGGGATTCTGCGCCGAGTTCTTCATCGATGGCGCGGCGGGAGAGGTTGTCCACGATGACCACGTCGTGGCCAATGTCAGAGAGGTGCAGCGATGCGGGCCAACCACAAAAACCATCCCCACCGAGAACTGCAATTTTCACGTGAACGCTCCAAGCTTCCAAAGACAAAACAACTTCCCGGATACGTTACCCGCGCCAGTGCGCCCCCGCAGCACTAGAAGAAGAGCATGATTGCGCGCACGAGCGAGTCCCACAAACCGGTCACGGAGTAGCTGAGGTCGGTGAGCGATTGCTGCCACGAGGTGGGCAACCACTGGTCAGCCGGCCCGCTCCAGGCGATCGAGCGCAGATCCTCCGCGCCGGAGTGGAAGTTGACGTTCAACATAGAGCTCAAAGGGGTCATGGGGGCCATGGTAGGCCCCTCGCGCAAAATCCGGCAGCGGACCGGCTTTAGGGCTTGTGCTTTACGACGCCTGCTGACCCGCAAATTCCTCCACCATCTCCACTGCTTGGTCAAGTGCGTCGTGAATATGCGGCGCGTCAATGGAGGGAATGCCCATAGAGCGGAATTGCGGCCCCATGTTCTTGAACGGGGTGATCACGCCGGGGCTGGGGTCCATGTGCGCTGTCGCGATCTGCTTGAACAGCTGGTCCAGCCGCTTGCCCACGATTTTCTGCTGCCTCCGGTCGTACCCCCGCGGCGCGAGCGGATTCTCCGGGCCGTACACGTGGCTAACCAGTCGGCTCACCCGCGGGTCGTACACAAAGACAGCCACCGGGAACCAATTAGGCAAGCGCAGGTTCGGGCGGAACTCAATGATGAAGGCGAGGAACAGCTTCGTTTCACCCGAGTCATTCGCAATGGCGTAGGTAGCCGTAGACAAGTCCTCTGCTTCAAACGGTGCGCCTCGACGCAGCGTGAACGCGGGATCTGTCGGGTCGTTGATCTCGATGGTGTGGTCGTCTTTCCCCTGCAGGATGGCCTGCAGCTGTTCGATCACGCGTTCCGCGTGCTCGTCCCCGAACCATTTCGGCGCAGATGGCGTGCCCGGTTTCGCAAGTGCCACATCCACCTCTTGGGTGGTGATGTCGTGGACGATGATGGCCACCTTCTCGCCGTCATCCGCAATGGAGTCGGCGGTGCGGTAGAACAATTCGTACGCAATAAAAGGCATGGTGAATCCCCCCAAGTCAGGCATCGCGCACCCCCTGCGCGCGTTGCTCGCTTCGAAACACTAGCAGCAGTGCTGCTAGGCCGCACGGGATACAGTCTCACTGACATCATCCGCTCCCTTTAGGAACCCAGTTTTGCACTACACCCCACCGTCGCTGCCCCGCGCCGATGACCCCCGCTGGCTGATCAAGACCATCAACAGCCGGTGGCGCTATACGGTCCCGGCAGCGCTCGGCATCACCGCCATGATGGTTACCAACGCCTCCGCGCCCGTGATTGTCGGCCGTGCCATCGATAACGCCATCGCCTCACAATCCCTGGCGGACCTCTGGCGCTACATCCTGCTCCTCGCCGCGGTGATGGCCGTCGGTGCTGTGGGTGGCTGGTTCGGCCGCGGTTGGCTGTCCAAGGGAATGCTGACGGTTGGGCACGACCTGCGCATGGCCGTGACCGGCCGCATTCTGGATCCGCGCGGGGTGGGCGGGAAGCGCTACACCCCGGGCGAGCTGCTTTCCATCGCGTCCACCGACGTCAAGCGCGTCTCAAACGCTGTCATGCTCATGGTGTTCCCGGTGGGGTACCTGCTTACCATCACCTACGTGGCGTATGTGGTCGGCTCTATTCATCTCTGGCTGGGTATTGCGATTCTCGCCGGCGGGCCCCTCGTCGTCTTCGGCACCATCGCAGCAGGCAGACCGCTGCGGCATACGTCGGGTAAGCGGCAAAAGGCCCTCGCCGAGGCTGCCGCCACAGCCACCGATGTGGTGGAGGGCCTGCGCATTATCAAGGGCCTCGGCGCGGTGGATGTGGTCAGTGGGAGGTACAAGGAAGCGTCGATACGCGCGCGCCAAGCGACGATCCGTGCCAACGCCTCCCACGCGAAGCTGGATGCCACCACGGAGGCGCTGGGCACGATTTACGTCATCGCGGCGTCGATCCTCGCGGCGCTTTTCGCGGTCCGCGAGACGATCACGGTCGGGGACTTGATCACCATCATCGGCGTCACGCAGTTTGTCATCACCCCGATGACCATCTTGGGCAAAGACATCGCCGCAAACTGGGCTCCGGCACAGGCGAGCGCCGCGCGCATCACACGGCTGCTCTTGGAGCCCCCGCTTTTCAGCGCTTACTTGCCCGCCCCCACCTTTCCAACCGGCCTCACCGTCATCGATAGCGCCCCGCCGGCGGACCTTGCGCAGATCGACCGTGCGCAGGCCTTGGTTGTACCGCACGGCGCCCACCTTTTCGAGGGCACGGTGCTGAACAACGTCGCGGATGATCCAAGCGCCGCCCGCGCAGCTCTCGAGGTTGCCGCGGGCCAGGACATCCTCGCCGCCGCGGAACGCGAGGTGGGGGAGCACGGTGCGGGCCTGTCAGGTGGGCAGCGCCAGCGCGTCGCACTTGCCCGCGCGATCGCGCAGGACCCAGACGTGCTGATTCTGCAGGATCCCACCACGGCCGTGGACTCGGTGACGGAGCAGGCGATTGCGGAGAACGTGGCCACCCATCGCGCCGGGCGCACCACCGTGGTCTACACCTCTTCACCAGCGTGGAAGGCGGTGGCGGAGTAATGCGTTTCCCCACGGCGACTGGCGCAGAGGTGCGCCACGAGATCTCCCGCCAGCTGCGTGGGCTGCCTCAAGCCCGCAGCCGGTTCTGGCTCTCGGTCTTGGTGCTTTCCCTCGGCGCGGCTGCCTCGATGGCGGTGCCGCTCCTGCTCGGACGCGTTGTTGACGTGGTGCTTGACGGCGGCGATGTTGTTGGCCGCATCCTGTGGATCGGTATCGCAGTATCGCTCGCCGCGATCGCCTCCGCCGCACTCAACGCGGCCGGGTTCTACATCCTGTCCACCGTTGCGGAGCGCGCGATTGCCAACCTTCGCGAGGACATGGTGGATACCGCCCTGCACCTGCCCACGCACCGAGTCGAGGAGGCCGGCTCCGGGGACCTGTTGTCCCGCTCCACCGACGATGTCGCGGAGCTCTCCAGCTCCATCTCGGACGCGCTGCCTGCCGTCACGTCTGCGGTGTTTGTCCTCATCGCCACCGCCATCACGCTGGTGGGCTTGGATCCGTACTATCTCGTAGTCCCGCTCTTCGCCGCGCCGGCGTACTACTTGAGCTTCCGCCAGTACCTGAAGTCCGCGCCTGAACGCTACGCCAAGGAGCGTGCCTCCATGGCGGAGCGCGCCACCCGCGTGCTCGAATCCATCCACGGCCTGGAAACGCTGCACGCCTTCCAGCGGGAAGACCGGGCCCAGGCGAGCATCGGCGACGCGTCCTACCGAGTGGTGGAGAACGGCTACTCCGCCCGCAGCACCATGATGGTCACGCAGGCCCAAATGGCCGCGATCGAGTTGGGCATGCTTGTCGCCGGTCTTGCCATGAGCTACCTCGCGGTGCGCGGCGGCCAGCTGACCATCGGCGAAGTCACCGGCGCGATGATGATCATCATCCGCATCAAGCGCCCCATGATGGGCATCATCCACACTCTGGACACCCTCAACTCCGGCTATGCCTCGCTGGCCCGCATCGTCGGCGTGGTGCACAACCCGCCGCCGCGGGTGCCGGACTGCGGCGCGCCGCCCCCGCAGGGCCGCATCGACCTCGAGGATGTCTGGTTCAGTTACGACGGTAACTGGGCCGTCCGCGACATTGACCTCCGCGTTGCGCCGGGGGAGAAGGTCGCGCTCGTCGGCGCGTCCGGCGCAGGCAAGAGCACGGTCGCCGCCCTCATCGCGGGTCTGCGCGTCCCCGATTCGGGGCTCGTGCTTATCGACGGCACCGAAGTCACCCAATTGTCCGATTCCGAGCGCGTTGCCCGCCTGGCCCTCGTTTCCCAGGACGTCCACGTGTTTTCGGGAACGTTGCGTGAGGATATGACCGTCGCCAAGCCGGATGCCAGCGACGATGAGCTGTGCGAGGCGCTGGACGCCGTCGGAGCGGAGTGGTACCGCGAGTTCCCGGACGGGCTGGACACCGTAGTTGGCTCTCGCGGCGAGCGCCTGGACCCAGTGCAGGCGCAGCAGCTCGCGCTCGCGCGCGTTTTCCTCATGGACCCCGCGATCGTGGTGATGGATGAGGCTACCGCCGAGGCGGGCTCAGCCGGCGCCGGTGCCCTCGAGGACGCGGCCAGCGTGATCACCGATGGTCGCTCCAGCGTTGTCATCGCCCACCGCCTCGATCAAGCCGCCGACGCGGACCTCATCCTGGTGATGGACGCAGGCGAGATCGTGGAGCGCGGCACACACGAAGAACTCCTTGCCGTAGGCGGGCGCTACGCCAAACTCTGGGGAGCCTGGTCGCGGGGGAGGGGTTAAACGCTGAAGGGCTCACCGAGGAACGTGAATTTACTGTTAGCCGGTGGCCCATCCTCACCCCCGGCTTCCAGGTATTCGTCCCTCATCTTCGGGAAAGCCCTCCGGAGGTTATTCCCGCTCAAAGCCCGGGTTTGGGAACTGGCGAACGTGTATAAAAGGCCAGCATCCAAGAGCCTGCCCATGGAGTGACGAAGCCTCTCGTTTGCAGTCTGCTTGAGGAAGTAATCAAGTTGTGCACCTCCGCGAACCACAAAGATCCTGGATCTTTCTGGTCTTATGACATCCCCTTCAGCTCCTTCGAGCGTGTCCTCTGCCAAGGCGATGATTAGGGCCTGCGCCTTTTTTACCGACTCGAAGTGGTCGAACTGGTTTTTCACGCTAGCCGGGATGTCGGGCCACCTGACTGACTGATACGGGAACAATTCAATTTCCGCGAAACATTCCAGATTCTCAAACGTCAATCCAGGCAAGTCCGGTTCGGTTTGGGTGTAGAGCTTGACCTGATCAGTCCAATTTCTCCAGCGGTCCTTAAATGCGAGGTCTGCATCGGTGAGCGATGCCAGAATTTCGCCCTGCTCGAGCAAGCGGTTTAACTGCTCCTTTTCGCTGGGAGGTGGCCAATCTATGAGTTGCTTGCCACTGTAGAGACTCGCGTAATGTTCCGAATTTTCGAGACTGAACGTTGCCCCAGTATCCAGAAGTGAGCGAATTTCCTCGCTACCGGGATTGAGCGAATCTGTCGAAATTCGCTGAAGGTGGGTATCCCTGCCGGGGTTCATCAAGATACTTACAAACCGCGCCCGACGTGGGTCGCCCTTAAAATGCTGCGGAACGTTAGGCCAGACCCGTCGAGCGTTCGGCTTGTTCATCTCCCCACCGAGCATGAAGTTGCGGATCCGCTGCATTTCCTTCCTAAGCCCGCGCTCCCCAAATGCTTCATAGTCCTTCTCGTGGAAAACCAATTTGTCGATGTCGCTACCCTCGGCCTCGATGACCTCGGATGCCCAGGCGAGATACCGGCCGAAGGCAGTGGGCGCAGAATCCTGGGGGAACCGCTCAGCCCAAAATGAGCAGAGGGACCTAAACGCCTTGTCCACTTCGTTTCCTGGCATGTCTTTCCTCGTTTCGCTGCTTCTTCAGTGGAGCCAAGATTATTAAAACTGAAACCCGAGCGTGTGGCGCTGAACCCCGCGGGGCTCAGCTTCGAAATCCTGTGCGCATAACACTTGCCCGCCACCGCGCAGTGCCTGGTTTTCCAGAGCAGATTCGAGGAGTTGGCGTACGAACCGGGCGTTGCCGAAGTTATCGCTGCAACGCGCCTCTTCGATGATCGTCTCAACTTTCGCATACACATCCGGTTCCAGATCGAGCTTGTTCGCTGCCACCATGAGGTCCAGCACCTCGATGAGTTCGTCGGTGCTGTAATCGGGGAAGGCGATGTGGTGCTTCACGCGGGAGTTGAAGCCGGGGTTGGCTGCGAAGAGACGCTCGAGGGGTTTCGGGTAGCCGGCGAAGATCACTACAACCTCGTTCCGGTAGTCCTCCATGTCCTTCACAATGGTGTCAATTGCTTCTTGGCCGAAGCCGCCGTTGCCCATATCTAGGAGGGTGTAGGCCTCGTCGATGAACAACACGGAGCCTCGCGCTCGGCGAAACAGGCTATGTACTTTCGGTGCGGTTTGGCCGACGTACTGGCCGACTAAGTCCTGGCGGCCGCATTCGACCAGGTCGCCCACCGACAGAATGCCCTCTTCCCGCAGGATGCGGGCGATCAGCCGTGCTACCTCAGTCTTGCCGGTTCCCGGATTGCCTTTGAACGCCATATGCATGGAAATTGGCATGGTAGGAAGCCCCGCATCGCGCCGCTGCTTCTGCGCTGATGCAAGGGCCACAAGCTTTTTCACCTGGGTTTTCACTTCCTCAAGCCCAATCAACATTTCCAACTCTGCGCGCGCAGATGGGGCAGATGCCAAAGCCACCGACTCGCCGTAGCCAGGCACATCCTTCGGCATCACCGTCCGCAAAACCTCCGGGGCGCAGGTTGACGGGTCCGGGTATTCCCGCTCGATTCGTAGCAATAGATTGCCCATTGTCTGTTCAAATACATCGCGGACGTGGCGGGCGTTGCCTTGGTCTTCCGGCCGCCCGGTGCGGGTCAGGATGTCTCGAACGGCTGGCAGTGCGGCGTCGTCAAGCAGGAGCCCCGCACCGGACACGAAACCGCGGAAGATCTCCACCATCTGTTCCGGCGTGTAATCCGGAAAATGCACCGTCACCCCGATGCGGGACTTAAAACCGGGGTTTGTCCGTAACAGGGCATCCATCTCGTCCTTGTACCCTGCAAGGATGACCACCGTATCAGTGCGATTGTTCTCCATCTGTGCGATCAGATCGGTGACGCTTTTCCCAATGAGTCCGTACGCCTCATCGATAAAGATCACCGATCCTTTCGCGCGCTTGAAAAGCTCGGTGAAGTTGGTCAAATGGGCACCGGAAACCTCAAAGACCCGGCCCTCCGAGACCACGCCTTCACTGCGGAGGATCTCGGCGTACAGTCGTGCGACCTCTGTCTTTCCTGTTCCTGGCGCACCGAGAAACGCGGCGTGCAATGACATCGGCGGGAGTTCGATCCCAGCCGCTCGGTAATGCGGGCGCATGCGGTGCTTTTGCACCGTTGCGTGAATCACGTGTTTCGCGTCGTCCAATCCAACGAGCTGATCCAGTCGATCCCATGCGGATGCGTCCGGCTCAGTCTCCGAGCCTTGGGGCACGTCGAGGTGGCTGTACTGAGGGTAAGCCTCGCGGATCAGCTTCTCTTGGCGCCATTGTTCAAACAACACCTGCGGTTCGGTGCCCGTAGCGAAGCTCTCTTCAACCAATTCGTCTAGGCGCTCGTCCGGGTGCAACCCCGCCTCCCTAGCGCGCTCCTGTAGCCACAGCACCGTCGCCTCAGGCTCATGGCGAAGGCTCGGGGCAGCGGTCGGCTCAAAGCCCAGGAAGGCACGGGGATAACTTGTTCGCATGCGCTTTTCGACGTTCCTCTTACCCGCTGGAACGACCAAAACCACCTGGATGGTTGGTTCAGCGTACAGTGCGCTCAACAACGCGCGTACGGCTTGGTACTGGTCCGCGCTGTAATCGCTCTCATTGTCATGGTGGCCGTAGTGCACAACCACAGTCCCTCCGAGCAGGCTTTCGACCAAGGATCTGTTAAGTTGCGCGGTGACACCCCTCTGCCGCTCGCCGGTGAACACTCGGCTATCCAGCGTGCGGTCCACGTAGTTGAGGTCGAAGTGGTAAACGTGCGGGGTTGGCACCCGTCCAGCGCTGTAGAGCGCGGAAGTTAATGCGCGTACCGCATCGCGCCGCGGTGCCGCGGTTTCTTCTCGCACGAGGTAGTGCACTGGGACGCCGGCCCGGCGGAAGGCCCTTGGTTGGGAGTCAGCGAGAATGTACGCAAGCTCGTTGTCCAGCGGTTCGCCGTAGGTCGTGCCGGCGGCAATCGCTTGAGCCGTGGGAAGGTCGATTTCGGACGCTAGCTCTTCGTAACACAGATCCGGGAAGCGGTGAAGTGTGACGAGCTGAGAAAGATCGAGTGCATGCGCCACATCCGCCATCTCTCGACGGTGCGGAAGTAGAGTCTCTCCACCGAATAGAGCATCCGCCGACGTGGCGGGACTGGTGGAGACGAGCTCAAATCGGGACACACCCCACTGACGCATGGCGGCCCCGACTGCGTCGTCCGCACCCATCTCATAGTTCGGATGGGGGATCGCAATGCCGAGGGGCACGGTGTAATCCTCGTCTCGCCGCATAGGGCTACCGTCGACACGCCGGAGTGCTACCCAGCACGAGCGCTCGAGCTCATCGAACAGGGGACCGGCGTTGGAGTTCAAGCGACGGCCGTCGGCGGTGGGGACTTGGACTGTGGCGCTGTAGTACCTCATAGCCGTGCAGCGTAAAACCATCGACCGACAAGCCTTCGCATACGGGGAACGAACGTTCTAATTTTTGAGAATTTTCACAACCTCCAGCTGGTGGTTCACTTTAAAGCAAGCTCTGCCGTGCCTGTCAGGACGATTAAAATGGGTGGTACCACCACTTTTCGTCGAGGAGGTACCCCGTGTCTACGGCAACCACCACCGCTGCCGCTCCAACCGCCGACAAACCGAAAGAACGCTCGGCTGGGAAAAACATCGCGTTCTTCCTTTCTTTTGCCGCTTTGATCGCGGTGCTGCTTATCCCCATCCCGGGCCTTGACTGGCCCGGGAAGATCGCGCTCGCCATGCTCGCCTTCGCGGTCATCATGTGGGTGTCCGAAGCAGTGTCTTACCCGGTCAGCGCCGTAATGATCGTCGGCCTGATCTCACTGCTCCTGACATTCGCCCCGGACCCTGAGAATCCGGGGCAGATCGTCGGCTCGAAGACCGCGCTGAACACCGCGATGACGGGCTTCTCCTCCTCCGCCGTCGCGCTTGTCGCCGCCGCCCTCGCCCTGGCCACAGCCATGCAGGCAACCGGCCTGCACCGCCGACTCGCGCTTTACGTGCTGAAGTTCGCGGGCGAGAAGGTCTCCCACATCGTCATTGGCGCGATCGTGATCTCGATCATCCTGGCGTTCTTCGTCCCATCGGCCACCGCTCGCGCCGGCGCCGTCGTCCCGATCCTTCTGGGCATGGTCGCAGCCTTCGGCCTGCCCACGGACTCGAAGCTCTCCGCCCTCCTCATCATCACCGCCACGCAGGCTGTCTCGATCTGGAACGTCGGTATCAAGACCGCCGCCGCGCAGAACCTCGTCGCCGTCGGCTTTATCGAGGATCAGATGGGGCAAACCATCTCGTGGGGCCAGTGGTTCCTCTGGGCGGCACCGTGGTCCGTGCTCATGTCCATCGCGCTCTACTTCATCATGCGCTGGGCCATCAAGCCGGAAACTGAGTCCATTACGGGCGGAAAAGAGCTCGTCGAAAAGCAAATTGCGGAGATGGGGCCGATGACCGGCGCGGAGAAGCGCCTCACCGCCATCGCCGTTGCCCTGCTGTTCTTCTGGGCCACCGAGGACGTGCTGCACCCGATCAGCTCCGCCATCATCACCTTGGTCGCCGTCGGCATCATGCTGCTGCCGGGCATCGGTGTGATGACGTGGAAGTACGCTCAGGAGAAGATCAACTGGGGCACGCTCATCGTGTTTGCCGCCGGCATCTCGCTCGGCTCGTTCCTGCTGAAGACGGGCGCGGCAGCGTGGCTGTCCGAGGTCACGTTCGGCGCCATCGGCTTGGACAACCTGCCGATCCTGGCGACGATCGCGCTGGTCTCCCTCTTCAACATCATCATCCACCTGGGCTTCGCCTCCGCCACCTCGCTCGCGTCCGCGCTGATCCCGGTGTTCATCGCGCTGGCCGCGACGCTGGATGCGCCCAACGGCGGCGTCGGCTTCGTGATCATCCAGCAGTTCGTGATCTGCTTCGGCTTCCTGCTCCCGGTGTCCGCGCCGCAGAACATGCTGGCCTACGGTACGGGCGCGTTCACGCCGCAGCAGTTCCTGCGCACCGGTATCCCGCTGACCATCGTGGGCTACCTGCTGATTCTGCTCCTGTCCGCAACGTATTGGAACTGGATCGGGCTGGTCTAGCTAGCCCAGCACCAGCCCCAGGTGAATACTCCCCAGCTCGTGCTCACCCGGCCCCGCCGGCAGCGCCTGCAGCTCGTGAGCCGTGGCAGGGGAGACTGGGATGATCCAGCCCTGGTGCGGATCCAGCACCGGGGCTATCGCGCTTTTCGACGGCACAAAGGTCACAGCCCGTTCGCCCTCTGACACCAACTGCACCGCGCCCCGCAGGTACCTGATCTCTTCCAGCGCCGCCGGCGTGGTGGAGAGAATGACAAGCTTCTCGTCCGTATCCGGGGAGAGGTTCGCGGTGTGGACGTGCAATTCTTGCACTTCCACACGCTCGAACTGTGTCGGCATCTCCACCAGTTGTTCGCGCCCAGTGCCCCGCAGCCAGTCCATAAAACCCATGCGCGCGAGTGTAGCCACCAGCCCCCTAAAGTAATGGTCATGCCGGAACCACAGCCCGACCAACCCCAAGAATCCATCTCCTATCGCGCCGAGCTCATCATGCCCTACGGCGTGGGCGAGGTGGACCTTGTGCCGCCCGAGGCGAAGACGGTGGACCCGCTCGCTCGCGGCAACCGACTGTCGTGGCCGGGGTGGAAGCTGGTGTTCAAGCGGCTGGTGGCGGATTGGGGCACGGACGGCATGGTGGACCGCGGCGCCACCTTGACGTATTACTCCGTGCTTTCCGTCGCGCCGATGCTGCTTGCGGCATATTCAATCGCCACACTCCTGTTGCGGCGCGAGGAGGATGCCGCCAGCTCGCTGATGGCGGACGTGATCCACACGTACGTCCCGGAAGAGCTGCAGCCCCAAGCTTTTGAGCTGTTTTCAAACATTGTCGGCACCGCGGCGCAAAGCACGGTCGCCCTGGTGGTGTCACTGCTCATTTCGCTGCTGTCCGCTTCTGCATACGTGCGCTCCTTCTCCCGCAACGCCAACTTGATCTACGGCCGCACCGAGGGCCGCAACATCGTCATCACGTGGCTCACCATGTGGGTGATCACGCTGGTGATGGTGGTCGGCGCCGTCATCATCCTCCTCGGCGCGCTGCTCACCGACAACATTGTTCAAGCGGTATTGGGCCCAATTGCTGAACCGTTGAAGCTCCAGGGCACGCTGGACTACCTCACCGGCATCTTCCTCCCGGTATGGGCGTACCTGCGCGGCCCGGTGATCCTCTTCACCGCGATTGCTCTGGTCAGCGTGCTCTACTACCTTGCGCCGAACGTGAAGCCGGGCAAGTTCCGGCTGCTCACGCTTGGCTCCACCCTCGCGCTGACCGTAGTGATCCTCATCTGGGTGGCTTTCAGCTGGTACCTCAGCTACGTCGGCATCCGCTCCACCTACGGCGCGTTCGGAACCGTGCTGGCCATCCTGGGCCTTGTCTGGGTGATGAACATCGTGCTCCTGGAAGGCGTGAAGATCGACGCGGAGGTGCTGCGCGCCAAAGAAATCCAGGCTGGCATCGATTCCTCCCGCGTCATCCACGCAGCCCCGCGTTCCAACGCGGGTGCCGCGTGGCGTCTCCAGCTTGAGCGGTGGATTGGTAAGTCCGTCAAAGAGCTGGAGGCACGCCGCGACCAGCACGAGTAGTGTGGCCGCATGGCACTTATTGATCCCCGCACGAAGTACCCAGCAGAGTTTCCCAAGGAAGACCGCCAGGAAAACCCGGGCCTCGATGTAGCAATGACCACCGAGCCTGACCTCGGTCTTTCTACCTACAAGGGCTCCGGCAAGCTTGCCGGCCGCCGCGCCCTCATCACCGGCGGCGATTCCGGCATCGGCGCCGCCACCGCCATCGCGTTTGCTCGCGAGGGCGCTGACGTCGCCATCGCGTACCTCCCGGAGGAGCAGGAAGACGCAGACCGCATCATCGCCGCGATCGAAGAGGCCGGCCAGAAGGCAGTCGGCATTCCGGGCGACCTTACGGACCGCGAAACCTGCAGGACCACCGTCGAGCGCGCTGTCGAGGAGCTGGGCGGCCTGGACCTCCTGGTCAACAACGCCTCCCGCCAGGTGTACAACGAGGGGCTGCTGGACATTTCCGACGAAGACTTCGACGCCACCATGAAGACCAACATCTACTCGGCCTTCTACGTGACCAAGCAAGCCGTGCCGCACATGCCGCCGGGATCGTCCATCATCTTCTCCACGTCCATCCAGGCGTACGACCCGTCGCAGCCCCTGCTTGACTACGCCATCACGAAGGCGGCGTTCAACAACTTCGCTAAGGGCCTGTCCGGCGAGCTGCTGAAGGAGAAGGGCATCCGCGTCAACGCCGTGGCACCGGGCCCGATCTGGACCGTCATCCAACCGGCGGAAGGCCAGCCGCAGGAGAAGGTGGACAAGTTCGGCCAAGACTCCGACATGGGTCGCCCCGGCCAGCCCGCGGAGCTCGCAGGTGCGTACGTGTTCCTCGCTTCCGAGGACGCGTCTTACATCTCCGGCGAGACCCTCGCCGTCACCGGAGGCCGCCTCACGCCGTAGCGCCTAGTCCGCTACCAGCGGCTCCATGGTGAGCTCGGGGTGCTCCTTTTCGACGAAAGCTAGCTTCCACTTATCGCCGAAGAGCGCGATGAGCTCGCCGTCCGAGCGCGTGAAGATCTCCACGCCGCGCTGGCGCCCGAGTTCGGGCGCGCTCTCCGCATCCGTGCGGCGGGCGACGGAGTAGGGTACGGGCTCCGTAATGGTCTCCACGTTGTACTCCAGCTCCATGCGCGCCTGCATGACCTCGAACTGCATGGGGCCGACGGCAGCCATGATCGGTGCGGCATCGCCGCGTGCGTCGTTACGCAGGATCTGCACCACGCCTTCCGCGTCCAGCTGGTCGAGGCCCTTGCGGAACTGCTTGTACTTGCCCAGGGACTTCGCGCGCAGCGTGCGGAAGTGCTCCGGCGCGAACTGCGGCATCGGTGGGTACTGCACCTTCTTGCCCGCGTAAATCGTGTCGCCAGGTGCAAGCGCACCCGCGTTCACCAGGCCGATGATGTCGCCCGGGTAGGCCGTCTCCACGGTATCGCGGGTGCGGCCGAAGACGGTCAGGGCGTACTTCGTGGAAAAGCCACGGCCGGACTGCGCGTGCGTCACCTGCATGCCCCGGTCGAACTCGCCGGACACCACGCGCATGAACGCGAGGGTGTCGCGGTGGTTGCGGTCCATGCCTGCTTGGACTTTGAAGACGACTCCGGAGAAATCGTCGTCAAGCGAGCGGCCCTCGCGCGACTGCGGTGCCGGGGCGATGGCGCAGAGCGTGTCCAGGATCTGGTGCACGCCAAAGTTCAGCATCGCGGAAGCGAAGATGATGGGGGAGGTGATGCACTGCTCGAAGAGCTGCTGGTCGTGCACGGCGCCGTCGTCAAGCAAAAGTGCAGCTTCCTCGACTGCGGTGTCCCACGCGTCACCCTCCTTCGCGGCGGCTTCGTCGGGGGAGAAGTGCTCCTCGGGTGCGATGGTGGAGCCGCCCGCGGTGCGGATAAAGTGCACGTACCCGTCCACCTCACCGTCCTCGCTGACGTGGGCCAGCCCGCGGAAATCGCCGGCCTCGCCCACCGGCCAGTAGAGCGGGGTGGGCTGGAGGTCGATTTCGGTAACAATTTCATCCACCAGCTCCAACGGCTCGCGGCCGATGCGGTCCCACTTGTTAATCACCGTGACAATCGGCAAGCCGCGCGCCTTGCACACGCGGAACAACTTGAGGGTCTGCGGCTCGAGGCCCTTCGCCGCGTCAATCAGCATCACGGCGGCGTCGACGGCGGAGAGCACGCGGTAGGTGTCCTCGGAGAAGTCGGCGTGGCCCGGGGTATCAACCAGGTTGATCACAAACGGCTCGCCCTCGTGGCCCTCCGGTGAGTACTCGAACTGCAGGGCGGACGACGCGATTGAGATACCGCGGTCTTTCTCCATTTCCATCCAGTCCGACACCGTGGACTTGCGCCCAGCCTTGCCGTGCACCGCTCCGGCCTCTGAAATCATGTGCGCGTGCAGCGCCAGCGCCTCCGTCAACGTCGACTTACCGGCGTCCGGGTGGGCGATGACGGCGAACGTGCGGCGGCGGTTGGCTTCGGCGAGGGTGCTCATAACCTTGCGATTCTACGTACCATCGGCCGCATGGCTGTTATCGGTGTATTTCTTGGTTCCGTGCGCGACGGCCGATTTGGCGAGTCCGTGGCGCAGTAGTACAACCACTCCGTGCCGGGCGAGAGTGTCCGATTGTTTGTGTGCGGGGGCTTGGTTTACACGTAGTCCGCGAATCGGTCGGGGTATGCCACGGCTAGTTGGTTGATGGCTTGTTTCCACCCGGTGGCTTTCGCCCCTTCAATATAGCCGTTGCACTCAGTTGCCCGTTTCGCCTTCTTCGCACGCTGGGCGGCACGCTTGTCTTCGATGTTGCAGATCATCAACCACAGCGTCTTCAGCGCCGCAGTGTCGTTCGGGAACTGGCCCCGGTTGCGGGTGGCTTTCCGCAATTCCGCGTTGAGCGACTCGATGGAGTTCGTGGTGTAGAGCACCCGGCGGGCTGCCGGCGGGAACTGCAGAAACGGCACGAACCGATCCCACGCGTCGCGCCATACCTTCACCGACTGGGGGTAGCGCCGCCCAAGTTCAGATGCTTCGAACGCGTCTAGGGCGGCGCGCGCGGTGTCTTCGTTGGGTGCGGTGTAGACCTCCCGCAGTGCGCTGGAGACGGGTTTGCGGTCCTGGTAGGACACCCACCTGTTCGCCGCCCGAATCAGGTGCACGATTCAGGTCTGCACCATGGAACTCGGCCAGGTTGCCTCCACCGCCTCGGGCAGGCCCTTGAGCCCGTCGCAGCAGACGATGAACACGTCCTGCACCCCACGGTTTGCAAGGTCAGCGCACACGGACGCCCAGAATGCGGCACCTTCGGTATCGGCGATCCACAAGCCCAGGATGTGTTTGATGCCGTCCATGTCCACACCGACGGCCATGTAGCAGGACTTGTTGACCACGCGGTGGCCGTCGCGGATCTTGACCCGCAACGCGTCGAGGAAGATCACCGGGTAGAACTCATCTAACTGGCGGTTCTGCCAGATCATCACCTCATCGAGCACCGCGTCGGTGATCGTGCTGATGGTATCCGGGCTCATATCCACACCCAGGGTGGTTGCAAGGTGATGCTGGATATCGCGCACGGTCATCCCACCCGCGTACAGGGAGATGATCATGTCATCGAGCTCGGTGAGCCGGCGAGCGCCCTTGGGCACCATCTGCGGCCGGAACGTGCCCGCCCGATCCCTGGGCACGGTCACTTCCAGCGGACCGTAGCCGGAATCCACGGTCTTGGTGTACGACCCATTGCGGTGGTTACCACCACCCCGGGCATCGACCTGGGCTTTGGCTTTGCGGTCGGAGTGCTCGTAGCCCAAATGAGCATCCATCTCCGCCTGCAGGCCAGCGTTGATCGATGCTTGTAGAAGACCCTTCACCAGCTCGCTGGCGTCATCGGTGGAGGTGGAGAGCTCCCCGATGAGCTTAGCGAGCTCGGGGTTATTCATCAGCTTCTCGCTGATCGCGTTGACCCTCGACGGGTCATAGCCTTTCTTTGGTGACACCGTAGTCATTATCGGTGAAACTCCATTCAGATCAGAGCCTCACACACAAAACTCCTGACACCCTCTGCCGGGCACCAGGAAGAACGCGTTCGACTCCTTTTACAGCGAATGGCTGGCCAAGCCTGTGGCGTTCGTCAGCTCAGCTAACGCGCTGCGTGGATCTCGTTCTGCGCCTTAGTGAGCCCCTCGCTGACGATCAGGCGCACCGCCTCGGCGGCGAGGTCAATGTTTTCCTCGCCGCTCACCGGCCCCAGCACCCAATCCGGCACTGCCACCCCTTGCGGCGGCCGCCCGATGCCGACGCGCACCCGCACGTAGTCGCGCGTGCCCAGCTGCTCCGTCAGCGACTTCAGCCCGTTGTGGCCGTTCTCGTTCCCGCCGAGCTTCACGCGCACCTTGCCCGCAGGCAGATCTAGCTCGTCGTGCACCACAATGATGCGCTCCGGCGCGATCCCCAGCGGCGCGATCGCCTCGCCGGAGGTGTTCATGTAGGTCGTCGACCTCGCGTACGCCACTCCGTCACGCACCGCCACCTGCACCGGCACGCCGCGCACTCGCTCAAGCGTCAAACCATCCAGCAGCTGATCCACCGTCATGTAGCCCACGTTGTGCTTCGTGGCCTCGTACTTGGCGCCGGGGTTGCCCAGGCCAACCACCAGCCACTCCGCGTCGATGGGCTGGGGCTTTTGTCGTCGCAAGAATCCGAACACGCCCCATAATGTACCCATGCCCGTAACTCTGCCCCGCGCCGTCGCCGCGCCCATGGCCGGCGGCCCCACTACGCCCGCACTGGTCAATGCCGTCACCTTCGGCTTCCTCGCCCTCGGCACCTGCTCCGCCGCCGAAGCCCGGGAGTGGCTCGCCGCCTGCCGCGCACCGTTCGGCGCGAACCTCTTCCTTCCGCAGCCGGAGCCCTTGCTTGCCGACGTTCACTCCACCGCCACCAAGCTCAACAAAGACATCCCCAAAGCTGATGCGACCTCTGGTTTTGCCGAGAAGTTCGCTGCGGTTCTCGAGGTGGCCCCTGCCATCGTCTCCTCCACGTTCGGCTGCTTCACGGATGCGCAGATTGCGCAGCTGCACGAGTTCGGATCAGAGGCGTGGGCGACCGTGACCACCACCGAGGAAGCGGAAACCGCAATCACCCGCGGCATTGACGGCCTCATCGTCCAAGGGCCGCTCGCTGGCGGCCACCGCGGCACGTGGTCGCCTACCGCCGAGCCGGGTACGGATAGCCTCGAGACCCTGCTCGGTTCAATCATCCCGCTGGGCAAACCGGTGATTGCTGCGGGCGGGGTGAGGTCTAAAGCGGACGTCGATAAGCTTCTTGCCCTCGGTGCGACGAGCGTCGCATGCGGGACTGCCTTCCTGCTCGCGCGGGAAGCGGGGACCTCCGCGAGGAACCGCGAACTGCTGCGTTCCAGCCGTCCCGACGTGCTGAGCCGGGCGTTCTCTGGACGTTGGGCCCGCGGAATCGAAACCGAGTTCACGCGCACGCACCCGGACTTGCCCTGGGTGTACCCCTATTTGCGGCCGATGACCTCGGAGAATGACTACTGCCTCGTCGGCGCGGACCGCGGCGAACTCATGGAGGCGCCGGCAGCGGACATCGAGACCATGTTGAGTGGTTACTAAACCACGCGCGTGGTGTTCTCGATCGCGCCCAGTCCGTCGATCTCCACCCGCACCGTCTCGCCGTTCTGGATGTAGCGCTTCGGGTCGCGCGCGTGCCCAACGCCGTCCGGCGTGCCCGTGGCAATCACATCGCCCGGCTCCAGCGGGTAGATGTGCGAGATGAACTCGATCAGCTTCGCGGGGCTAAATACCAGGTCATCGGTGGGGGAGTGCTGCATGATTGTGCCCTCCAGCGTCGTCGTGATCGCGGGACCCGGCTGCCATTCCGTATCCAGCCACGGGCCGAACCCAGCCGTCTTTTCCAGCGATTTGCCCTGGTGCCACTGCTGCGTGCGCTTCTGGTACCCGCGCTGCGTGTAGTCGTTGATTACGGCGTACCCAGCGATGTATTCCGCCGCATCCGCCTCAGCCACGTGCCGCGCCCGCTTGCCGACGATCACCGCAAGCTCACCTTCAAAGTCCAACGTATCCGCATTGAACGCGGGCACCTCGACATTGTCGTACGGGCCGATCAGCGCCTCGGGAAACTTGATGAACAGCGTCGGCACATCCGGCCTCTCGTGCCCCATCTCATCGATGTGCTTCGCATAATTCAATCCGACACAAATGATCTTGCCCGGCCGGGGAATCACCGGCGCGAAATCCCTGGGGGAGGGGGTCAGCTCCGTGCCGTCGACAAGCGCGAGCTCCTGCCAAGAATCTTGGGCAAGGAGCGTGCCGACGTCCGGATAATTAAGCGCGATCGCCGTCCCATCGCTGGTCATGCGGGCGGCGGTGGTGCCTGTGGCGGTGCGAAGTGTTGCAAGTCTCATGCCAACTCAGCGTAGCGCGTGTGTTCGATTGTTGCGCCGATGGCGGGTTGGGGACGTGTTCTAGAGTTCTGGATATCGTGCCCGGCCTAGTGGTGGAGACGTAGAACGTAGTATCTAAACGAGTAAGAAAAAATATGGCTGGAGTATTGCGTGTCGAACACTATATCTATATGATGTGTGGTAACGGAAAGGGGGGATTGTATGGTCACCACAGTGAAACTGGCGCCGCGCTTTCGCACGCAGCGCCCAGGAGACGCGGAAGCTGCGGCTGGGCAACTGGCGCGTGATGCCCACTGGGCCGTCTTCTCCCGTTACGCGCAACCCGGCGCCACTGTAGAAGACCTGGAGCTTGAAGTTGCCCGCATCATGTCCGCCACCCGCTGGGGCAAAGGCATGATTGAGCAGGGGATTCTTTCGCACAGCCGCCTGCAGTCCCTGCCGCTGCTTCGGGAGCTCCAGGCAGAAACAAAGGTGCTCGACTTCAGTCACCTGTGCGCTATCGATGGGGTCTTGAATGAGCTTGGCCCGGACGTGACGGAGGAGACCCTCCAGGAGTTCGATGTCATGCTGGCGCGCACGTTCACCCCCACGCGCGTTGACCAAGAGCTGCCGCACCGCGCCACGGTGACAAAGCGCATGCGGGACATCATCAAACGCCTCGATCCCTCCCGCGCCTATGACCCGAAAAAGCGTAAGCGTCGCACCGGCGAGGCAGCGGACGAAGTAACTTTCGAAACCTTCATCGCCGGCGGGGCCGCGCGCGGAATGATGCAGCTGCTCACCAACTCGGTGAGCGCGTACCGCATCAAGCAACACCTCCTGGCCACGGCTCGCGAGCATTCGGTGTCAATGCCGGAGGCGGCGATCAAGTTGCTGACGGGTGAGATTGAAGCGTCGTCACGCGTGGCGCTCCAAATCTTCGCGCCGAGGGACAGGAAAGCCGGCGAGCCAGCGTATATTCCCGGCTTTGGATGGACAGGTCCGGACGACACTGTTGTGCTGGATGAGTGGCTGAACAGGGTTAACCCGAAAGTTGTGGACCTGGACGAGATATCTCAGCAGACCACCGAGGCGTACAAACCCACACCTGCAATGCGCGCAGCTGTCGTCGCACGAGACGGTACGTGCATTTTCCCAGGCTGTCGGCGGCCAGCCGAGAACTGCCAGCTTGACCACCGGATCCCCTTCGATGAAGGCGGCGCCACCACGCCGTCCAACCTGTTTGCCCTGTGCCAGACGCACCATAACTGCAAAACCGATCATCGTGCGTATTACATCCGGGACCCGGAAACGGGTGAAGTGGTGTGGCTCTTTGCGGACGGCACCTACGAAATCGTCAAACCCGATGGAATCCTGGACCAAGTCACGCCGACCTGCCCGCAGTGGCGCACCAGCCTGGAAGGTGCGCGCCGCAACCGCGCTCTATCTGCAGAATTCCACGCGAAAGGACACAAGATCCTCGATGATTTTGAGGTGGACCTTGACCTAGGGCGCGCGGAACAGCGTATCGCGGCACTGGAAAAGGAATACGGGATGGACTTTCCAATCAAAGCCACGCTGCCGGAAGTTCCCCCAATCCCGGAGGAACCTGACTTTGAGGAACCGCCGTACCCGGACCGCCAATTGCACGATCCGGAGTCGCTACCGCCGGAAAGCAACGTGGAGGAACTCCTGGCGCGCTTACTGTACAAACACCCGGGTTGGGCGGCCTAACGCGAAACCTCGCCGACCAGCACATCGGCCGCGTCCGCCACAGCGATCGCCAAATCCACCTGCTCTTTCGCACCGAAGGGTTTCAGCACATAGTCTGCCGGTGCCATCCGCCCAGGCGGGCGGCCGATCCCCACCGCCACCTTGTGGTACGGCTTCCCGCCAAGGGACTTGGTCACGGACTTCAGCCCGTTATGGCCATGATCGCCCCCGCCCAGGCGGAGCTTCACTTCGCCAAGCTCCAAATCCAACTCGTCGTACACCACGTACAGATCACCAGGCGCGACGCGGAAATAATCCATCAGTGCCTTCACTGGCCCCCCGGACAAGTTCATAAACGCCCGCGTCCGCGCGAGCACCACCTGACGCCCAGGCACCAAGCGGCCTGCAGCCAGCTCCGCCACCTCAGTATTTGTGCGCTTATGCGCAGACAGCAAAGCCGGCATGGGGGTGACTCGGGAGCACAGCTCCTGGATCACCACCACACCGGCATTGTGGCGCGTGGCCTCGTATTGGGGGCCCGGGTTACCCAGGCCAACGATGAGCGCGGGGGAGTCAGACATGGCTCCCCATGCTAGCGCTTACTCGGAAGCGCCCTCGTCGCCCTCGCCACCATCGGCGATCTCAACGTCGTGCGGGTTGTCGGCGTCAGCACCAGCCTCAGCGCCGCCTTCCTCAGCGTCCTCTGCAGCGGCCTCGAGCTCCTCGTCAACCTGCTCGAAGGTGACGTTGACCAGCAGGGTCTCCGGGTCGGAGAGCAGCTCTGCGCCAGCCGGCATGGTGATGTCGGATGCGAAGATCTGGTCGCCGATCTCCTTGCCCTCGATGGAAACGGTGATCTCGTCCGGAATCTGCAGCGCGTCGACCTCGATCTCGAGCTCGGTGACTTCCTGCAGCACCACAGCGTCGTCAGCGGCCTCGCCCTCGGTGACAACCGGGACGGAGACGGTGACCTTCTCGCCGCGCTTGATGCCCAGCAGGTCGATGTGGTCGATCTCCAAGGTGAGCACGTTCTGGTCGATGTACTTCACCATGGACAGCAGCTTGTCGCCGTCAACCTCGAGCTCGAGGATGGCGTTTGCGCCGTCGTTACGCACAAGCGCGGTCATCTCGATGCGGTCCACGGCGAAGTGCACGTTCTCCATACCGGACTCGTACAGCACGCCCGGGATCTTGCCGTCGCGGCGCAGGCGGCGGGCGGAACCCTTACCGAACTCTTCGCGCTTCTCTGCCTTAATAACGGGAGGGGTGGTAGCCATAATGGTCTCCTTCTTGGTTTCGAAGGGCCGCTTGCTTTACGACGAAAGCCTGCGACCACTTAACGGTTCTGTGCTCGTCGAGTGATCGCAGGCCGCAAAGAATACGCAGGTCTGTGATGCAAGAATCGCGCCGATAACGGCCCAGTCAAGGGCCCTCGCCGAGACTGCTACATCCTAACAGCGGGCTGTTGCCACACAAAATGTCCTTGGGCCTGCAGCGCCTCGTGCTCGTGGCCGAGCGGGATGCCCTTGCGTTCGCGCATGAGCAGGGAGACCGCGAGGCCGATAAGGGTCATCGCCATTAGGTACACCGTGATCGCTCGAGTGCTGCCGGTGGCCTCGTACAGGCTGGCGGCGATCGTCGGGGCGAACGCGCCGCCGAGGATTGCACCGAGCGCGTAGCTGATAGAGGCGCCCGAGGCGCGGACTGATGCAGGGAAGAACTCCGCGTACAGCGCCGCGATCTGACCGTAGGACAGGCCTAGACCCAGCGACAGGAAGATCAGTGCAACGTAGATCTTAGGTACTTCGCCGGTATCCACCAGCGGGAACAGCACCGCCACGCCAATAGCCTGCACGATGAAGCCCAGGGTGAGGGTGCGGGTGCGCCCCATGCGGTCGGACAGCCAGCCGGCAAAGGCGGTGCTAAGCATCCACGTCGCGGCCGAGGCGGTGACCGCCCAGAGGATGTCGCCGCGCGGGACCGCCAGTCCGTCCGGATTGGTCACGTAATTCTGCACGTAGCCGCCGGTAGTCATGTAACCCACCGCATTGTTCGCCGCGAAGGCCAGCGCGGCTGCCAGCACGAGCGGGAAGTGCCGCTTGAACAGCGCGCCCACGGGGTTGGTGGTCTCGTGTGAGCGGTCCTGCGCCATCTCGGCGTACACGGGGGATTCCTCGACACCGGTGCGAATCCACCAGCCCAGCAGCATCAGCAGGAAGGAGAACAGGAACGGCACGCGCCACCCCCACTCCACGAAGGCATCGCCAGGCGCCACCATATTCATCACGGCAAGGGCACCGGAGGACAGCAGGAGACCGGCAGGCGCGCCCACCTGCGGTCCTGCACCGTAGAGCCCACGCTTATCGACGGGCGCATGTTCCACCGACATGAGCACAGCCGAACCCCATTCACCTCCGGCCGAAATGCCCTGGATGATGCGCAGCAGCACAAGGGCAGCTGGAGCGAGCCAGCCGATTTGCGCGTACGTGGGCAGCAGGCCGATGAGCGTGGTGGCCAGGCCCATGGAGAACAGCGTCACCATCAGCACGGTGCGGCGGCCCACCTTGTCGGCGAAGTGGCCGGCCAGAATCGCGCCGAGGGGGCGGAACAGGAAGGACAGGCCGACGGTGAGGAAGCTGACAATGGTGGCCGCCGCGGGGCCGAGTGGGCCGAACATGACGGACTTGAACACCAAGCCGGCAACGGCAGCGTAAAGGAAGTAGTCGTACCACTCAATGGCGGTGCCGATGGTGGTAGCGGCGACGACGCGGCGGCGTTCGCTGCTGGATGTAGTGGCTGTCATGGCGGCCTTTCGGTTTCGAAGGAACGTCGGAAAGCATAATGCCCTGGTAAAACGGAGGAATGGATACCAAAGCACTTCTGAGCAAAGTAGAGACTCGACTGTTTATCGGCGGCGAGTGGGTAAACGGTACGGATGGGGAAACCTACGAGGTCCACAACCCCGCTACCGGCGAGCTGTTGGCCGTTATGGCTTCCGGCACGAAAGAAGACGCGGTGAAGGCCCTCGACGCCGCGGTTGCCGCGCGCCGCGAGTGGGAGCGCACCGCCCCGCGCACGCGTGCGGAGATCCTGCGTAAGGGCTATGACCTGGTGAAAGAACGCAAGGATGAGTTCGCTGCGCTGATGACCATGGAGATGGGCAAGTCCCTCACCGAGGCCAAGGGAGAGGTGGATTACGGCGCGGATTACCTGCTGTGGTTCTCGGAGGAGGCGAACCACTTCTTCGGAGACACGAACCACTACCCGGCCAAGCCGAACCGGATGCTGACGGTGCGCAAGCCGGTCGGCCCGTGCCTGTTGATCACGCCGTGGAACTTCCCGCTGTCCATGGCCACCCGCAAGATCGCGCCCGCGCTCGCGGCTGGCAACACGGTGGTGATCAAGCCGGCGAAGCTTACTCCGCTGACCATGCAGTACTTTGTGCAGACGATGGTGGAGGCCGGGGTGCCGGACGGCGTGATCAACATCGTTTCGGCCAAGTCCGCCTCCGACGTGTCTGGCCCGATCATGGCGGATCCGCGTTGCCGCAAGGTGTCATTTACCGGGTCGACACCGGTGGGCTCGAAGCTGATGGAGCAGGCGGCGGAGCACATTCTGCGCATTTCTCTCGAACTCGGCGGCAACGCGCCGGCGATTGTGTTCGCCGACGCGGATATTGATCTTGCGGTTGAGGGCGTGAAGGCGGCCAAGATGCGCAACATCGGCGAGGCATGCACGGCGGCGAACCGCATTCTGGTGCACGAATCGGTGGTGGATGAGTTCGCGGATAAATTCACCGCAGCGGTGAGCGCGATGAAGGTGGGAAACGGGCTGGAGGAAGGAGTGGAGGTCGGCCCCTTGGTCGAGGCCAGCGCCGTGGACCGGATGGAAGAGCTGGTGGCTGACGCGGTTGCCCGGGGCGGCGAGATTCTCACCGGCGGCAAGCGCATCGAGGGCGACGGCTTCTTCTTCGAGCCGACCGTGATCCGCGGTGCCTCCCGCGAAGCCCGCGTGTTCACCGAGGAGATCTTCGGCCCGATCGCGCCGATCTTCACCTTCGCTACCGAAGAGGAGGCGTGGGAGATGGCCAACGATACGGAGTACGGCCTGGCCTCCTACGTGTTCTCGGAGGACCCGGACATGCTGTGGCGCGCGTCCGACAACTTGGAGTTTGGTCTGCTCGGCTTCAACTCGGGTGTGATCTCGGATGCGTCGGTGCCGTTCGGCGGCGTGAAGGCATCGGGCCTGGGCCGTGAGGGCGCCCGCGAGGGCATGCTCGAGTACACCGAGGTGCAGATGATCGGTGTGCGCGACCCCTACGCGAGAGTTACCAAGTAAGGAGTGACCATGGCTTCCTCCGACCGCGAGCGGGCCCTCGAGGTCGCGGCGCCAAGAGCTCCGGCTACGGCGTGGAGTTCGGCGTCGAGGGCTTGAAGGCCCTCGGCCAGCCGCACGTGATCACGATCAACTAGGGGTTGCGGGGCCCGCGCGGACCGAAGTCGAACTCGGCCGTTGCGGGCCCGAACTTCTGCAGTCCGGCGGGTGCGTCGAACGGGTCGAGGTGGAGTTCGATGAAGGCGCCCCCGCGAACGTCGGCAAGCACCTGCTCCAGCTCGCCCTCGGTGCGCGCCTGGAATGTCTGCATCCCGGAGCCCGGCGCGAAAACTTCCACCAAGTCGGCGTACTTCCAATTGGCGACGTCGTTGTACTCGCGCTTCATGCCGAGGATGAAGCGCTCGATGGTGTAGCCGCGGTTGTTCACCAGGAAGATGATCGGTTCTTGGCCCTCGCGCAGGATCGTGGAGAGCTCTTGGACGGTGAGCTGGAAGGAGCCGTCGCCGATAAAGAGCAGGTGCCGGCGTTTTGGTGCCGCCATCTGGCTGCCCAGGAGTGCGGGGAGGGTGAAGCCGATCGAGCCCCAGATCGGAGAGTTGATGTACTGCACGCCGTCCGGCAAGCGGATGGGCCCGAGGCCGATGTTGGACGTGCCGGCCTCAGCGATGACGACGTCGCCCTCGCGGATGAATTCGCCGATCTGCTGCCACACGCGCGCCTGGGTGAGCGGGGCATCGGGCTGCGGGTGGAAGGGTTCGGGCTGGAAAGATGCACCTTCGATGGGCTGAACGGGCAGCGCCGCAACCACATCCTGCAGCACGTCGAGGGAGTTGATGCCCACGTAGAACTCACCGTCCATGCTGATGTGCTGGTTGCCGATGTTCACCACGTGATCCTCCGGGAGTTGGTGGGTGAAGCTGCCGGAATTCGCCTCAATGAAGCGCGGGTTGAAGGTGACCAGGAAGTCCGAGTTTTCCACCCGCTCGCGCACGCCGGGGGAGGACGCTTCGCCGTTGTAGGTGCCTAGGCACAGCGGGTGGCGCTCGCTGAGCAGCCCCTTGCCGGACGACATGTGTGCGTAGGGGATCCCGCGCTCTACCAGGGCTTCCAGCAGCGGCAGGAACCCGTGGCGGTCCGCATCCTGGTCCAGGAGCAGCACGGGGCGTTCCGCGGCGTCCAGCAGCGCGAGGATCTTGTGCACTGCTGCTTGCCGACGCTCACTATCACTACCCGGCAGCTCCCAATCAAACGGTGCGTCCGGGGCCTCGATCTCGAGGTGCGTGATGTCCGAAGGGATCTGGATGTGCACCGGGCGCTTCTCGCGCAGGCAGGCGCGCAGCGCGCGGTCCACCTCCTCGACCGCGTTCATGGGGAAGAGGCGGGTAGCCACCTCGGTGAAGGGGCTGATGGCGTCCAGCATGTTGGTGTAGTCGCCGTTTGCTAGGGAGTGGTGCAAGTTCCAGCGGTATTCGGTGGCGTACTGCGGGGGAGCGCCGGCGATAGACACCACCGGCACGTGCTCCGCGCGCGAACCCGCGATGCCGTTCAGGGCGGAGAGCTCGCCCACGCCGTAGGTGGTGAGCAGCGCGCCCACACCGCGCTGGCGGGCGTAGCCGTCTGCCGCGTACGCGGCGTTGAGCTCGTTGCAGGCGCCGACGAAGCGGATGCCGTCCGCTTCCTCGATCTGCTCCAGCCAGCTCAGGTTGAAATCGCCCGGCACGCCGATGATCTCGGTGATGCCGATGGCCTTGAGGCGGTCGATGAGGAACTCGCCGATAGTCATTTTCATTGCGTCTTCTCCCACGCCGCCATGCAGGCGTCCGCCTCAGCTTCGTTGGTCACGGTGATGCGGATACCCTCGTCAAAAGCGCGCACGAGCACGCCCGCATCCGCAAGCGCGGCGGCGAACTCCTGCGGCGTGGTGTTCAGCGCGCCTGCCGGCACCCACACGAAGTTGGTCTCCGAGTGCGGGGTGCCGGAGGCGGCGAAGAACTCCTCCAAGCGGTCGCGCTGCGCGCAGGTGGCGTCGACGCGGGCGGCGAGCTCGCTCTCAAGCGGCAGCGATGCCAGCGCACCCGCCTGCGCCGCGGTGCTGACGGAAAACGGCACGGCCACCTTGTTCAGGGCTGCGATGATGGGCTCCGGGCCAAAGGCGTAGCCCACGCGCGCGCCGGCGAGGCCGTACGCCTTGGAAAACGTGCGGAGCCCCACCACGTTGGGGTAGCGGGTGATCTCTTGCGTAGCGACGGGCGTGTCCTCAGCCCGGTTGTACTCGAAGTAGGCCTCATCCAGAGCGACGATCACGTCTGCCGGAACCTGCGCCATGAACTCGTTCCACACCTGTGTGGAGATGGTGGTGCCGGTGGGGTTGTTCGGGTTGCAGACGAATACCAGGCGGGTTTGCTCCGTGATGGCGGCGGCCATGGCGGGGAGGTCGAGCCCGTGGTCGCTGCCAAGCGGAACTGGCACCGGGGTCGCGCCGGCGATGCGGGCGAAGATGGGGTACGCCTCGAAGGAGCGCCAGGGGAACACCACCTCGTCCCCCGGGCCCGCGGCGGCGGTGACCAGCTGCTGGCACAGGGCCGAGGAGCCGGTGCCCACGGCCACCTGATCGAAGCTAACGCCAAGGTGCTCCGCGAGCGCAGTGCGGAGCTCGGCGACACCCATGTCCGGGTAGCGGTTCACGTCCGCGAGTGCGTCCACCATCGCCTGCGTCACGGTTGGCAGGGGTGCCTCGGCGCATTCGTTGGAGGAAAGTTTGACGGCTTGCTCATTGCGCGCGCCGGGAACATAGGCCGGCAGCTGGTCGAGATCGGGGCGGAACATGCGCCCTATCGTACGGCGCGACAAGGAACGCCACCAGCACGCCGGGGCCGGCGTAACCGGGCCACGTGTGTTACGCCTGGCCCTCAAACAGGGTGGTCACGGAGCCGTTCTCGAAGATCTCGCGGATGGTCTTCGCCAGAAGCGGGGCGATGGAGAGCACCGTGAGGTTCTTCCAGCCCTCGGTGTCCTGCGGCAGGGTGTCGGTGGTGATGACTTCCTCCGCGCCGCAGTCGTTCAAGCGCTCGCGCGCCGGGTCGGAGAACACGCCGTGGGTGCAGGCGATGACGACGGACTTGGCACCGGCCTCCTTCAGCACGCCGACGGCGCCGGCGATGGTGCCGCCGGTGTCAATCATGTCATCCATGAGGATGCAGTCCTTGCCCTCGACCTCACCGACCACGCGGTTGGACACGACCTTGTTCGCGGCGTCGATGTCGCGGGTCTTGTGCACGAACGCCATCGGGGCGTCGCCCAGCGAGTTCGCCCACTTCTCCGCGGACTTCACGCGGCCGGCGTCCGGGGAGACCACCACGAGGTTGTCCAGCGGGTACTTGGACTTGATGTAGTCCACCAAGATCGGCATTGCGTGCATGTGGTCCACCGGGCCGTCGAAGAAGCCCTGGATCTGGTCCGTGTGCAGGTCCACGGAGACAATGCGGTCCGCGCCGGCCGCGGTGAGCAGGTCGGCGATGAGGCGGGCGGAAATCGGCTCGCGGCCGCGGTGCTTCTTGTCCTGGCGGGCGTAGGGGTAGAACGGCAGGATCGCGGTGATGCGCTTGGCGGAACCGCGTTTCAGCGCATCAATCATGATGAGTTGCTCCACCAGCCACTTGTTCAGCGGCTGCGCGTGGGACTGCATGACAAAGCAGTCGGATCCGCGGACAGACTCCTCGAAGCGGATGAAGATTTCGCCGTTGGCGAAGTCCCGCGCCGTGGTCGGCACAAGGTCAATGCCCAACTCCTTGGCAACCGCCTCCGCGAGCTCTGGGTGAGCGCGGCCGGAGAAGACCTTGAGGTCCTTGTGGCTTTCAGTCGAGTAACCAGTCATGCGTATCCTGCCTAACTTTCTCGTGCTTTTCGTGCGGCCTCAGCCGCGTCGGTGCCGGGGCGGTTGGCTTCCACCCAGCCTTCAATGTTGCGCTGGCGGCCCTCCTTGATAGCCAGGGCTCCCGGCGGAACATCCTGAGTCAACACTGTACCCGCGCCGGTGTAGGCGCCATCACCCACGGTCACGGGTGCAACGAACATGGTGTCGGAGCCGGTGCGGCAGTAATCGCCGATGACGGTGTGGTGCTTCTTCACGCCGTCGTAGTTCGCAAACACGCTGGAGGCGCCGATGTTGGTTTCCTTGCCAATCGTCGCGTCGCCCACGTAGGTCAGGTGCGGCACCTTGGAGCCCTCGCCGATCTTTGCGTTCTTGGACTCCACGAAGCCGCCGAGCTTGCCGCGCGCGCCCAGCTCGGTGCCGGGGCGGATGTAGGTGAACGGGCCGACGGATGCTTCCTCGCCGATAACGCCCAGCTCGCCCTGCGTACGTACGACCTTGGCGCGGGCACCGACCTCCATGTCGGTGAGCGTGGTGTCCGGGCCGATGACCGCGCCGTCGCCAATCACGGTGGAACCCCACAGCTGGGTGTTCGGGTGGATGATAACGTCGCGGCCAATCTCCACCTCGACGCCGATCCAGGTGGTCGCCGGATCAATCACCGTCGCGCCGGCGCGCATCGCGCGCTCCACCAGGCGGCGGTTGAGTTCCTTGCCCGCGGCGGCGAGCTGCACGCGGTCGTTCACGCCGGCGAGCTCGCGCGCATCGGGGGCGGTGAAGGCGGCGACCTTCTTGCCGTCGGCACGCGCAATGCCCAACACGTCCGTGATGTAGAGCTCGCCCTGCGCGTTGTCGGTGGTGATGCGGGTCAGTGCGTCACGCAGCACGGCGCCGTCGAACGCGAAGACGCCGGAGTTGACCTCGCGCACGCGGCGCTGCTCTTCGTTCGCGTCCTTTTCCTCCACGATCTCTTGGACGTTGCCGTCCGCGTCGCGGATGATGCGCCCGTAGCCGGTGGGGTTGGAAAACTCGAGGGAGAGCACCGTCACGGCCGCTTCCTCGAGCTCGTGCTTTTCCACGAGCGCTTGGATTGTCTCAGGCTGCAGCAGCGGCACGTCCGCGTTGGTCACCACCACGGTGCCCTGGAAGTCCGGAATCGCGGAAAGGCCCACCTGCACTGCGTGGCCGGTGCCGTTCTGCTCCTCCTGCACCGCCTGCAGGATGGTCACGTGCATAGCCTCTGCGATGCTGTCTACGGCAGGGGAGACCTGGTCGCGCTGGTGGCCAACCACGGCAACCAGATAATCCGGCGAAACACCGGCCGCGGCGTGGAGGGAGTGGGACAGTAGGCTGCGCCCGCCGATTTCGTGCAGCGTCTTTTGGCGGTCCGATTTCATGCGGGTACCCGCACCCGCGGCGAGCACCACAACGGCGCGTTCTGAATGGGTAGGCATGCCCACCAGCATAACGCTTAGGCAGTGTCGGCCGAGACGTCCTTGAGCCGCGACGCGCCGACAACTCCGGCGAAACCGATCGCCGCGAGGAAGAGTAGCGCAGCCTGCGGGCCGAGCATGGAAACCGCCGACGAAACCGCGCCCACCACCAGCAGCACCACGCCCATCACGGTGTTGGACGCGCCGGTAATCACGGTGCGGCGATCCCCCTCCGCCATATCAACCAGGTACGTCTTGCGGCTCACCCGCACAGCGGTGTGTGCGAGGTTGACAAGGAAGAACCCGAGCGGGAACACCCACGCGTTGACCCCTTCCGGTGCCAGGCGCGCGCTGAGCACTAGAAGCACGAGCACCACGGAGGCCACGCCCGCAGCCCAGGCCATCGTGCTTTTCGACGATCGATCCGACCACAGCCCCGAAATCCGCCCACCCAAAAGCGATGCGCCGCCCGAGGCGATGATGAATGCGCCGAGGCCGGTCAGGTCTGCCCCCTCCGCGCTGGCCAGCACCACGATGAACGGCGTGGACAGCCCGTGACCAGCATCAGGGAACGCACAAGCAGGAAGCGCTGCAGGTCGCTGTCGCTTTTGACCAGTTCCCATGTGTCGCGCAGGCTGCTGCCCCCGCCCTTGGTGCCGTCGGTCTCCGCCTCAGGTTCTTTGATGCCTCGGAATACGAGGAGGGAGGCGAAGGCCCACGTCGAGGCGCCCGCCGCGAGGAGGGCGGCGGCAGCCCACTGGGGCAGCTCGTTGGGCAGAAACGTCAGGACAAGACCGATTACCAGGGTGAACGCTCCCGCGAGAGCCGTAGCCCGGCCGGTGATCTCCCCGCGGCGGCCCTTGGAAATCGTGCGGCCCTGGACGTCCTTGCCGGCGATGGAGCATAGAGCGCGAAAGACGGCCAAGACCGCGAGCAGGAAAAGGACGAGGAGGCCGAGCAAGGTGCCGTCGAAAAGCAGGGCACTCAGGGCGATACCTGCGGCGGCCGCGGCCTGCCCCCAGGAGCCGATGAGCCACACGCGTTTGCGGGAGCGCTGCGATGTCACCCACGGGGTGAGCGCGGCCTGGGGGAGCATGGAGCCGGATTCGCGGATGGGGACGAGGAAGGAGGTGAAGATTGCGGGCACGCCTGCGGCGGTGAACAGCCACGGCAGCACGGTTTTCGGGGCGACGATCTGGCCGCCGATGTTCTGCAGGCCGTTCGACCAGATGAACCGGCGCGCGTTGCGGTCTTCGTTGGGCAGCTTCGACACAACTTCCGGATAGTAGGGTCTGGCGTAGCCTTGTGCTTTATAAGTGTCGGCTTACCGGGAGGTTCTACGTGGCTCAGTTCAGCAGGCGGACGTTCGTGAAAGGGGCGGTGCTGACTGCGGCCGCCGTCCTTGCAGGCTGCGCGGCCCCGCGCACGTCATTCGAGCAGCCGCGGCCGCTGCCCATCCCACCGCTGGAGGAGGGGGAGTTGGACGGCGCCACCCGCCGCTTCGAACTGACGGCGCAGGCCGGCGAGCACGAGATTCTGCCAGGCAAGCACACGCCGACCTGGGGTTTCAACGGTGCCTGGCTCGGCCCGACGCTGTACATGCGCCGCGGGGAGCGCATCGAGATGCGCGTGCGCAACGGCGTGGATGAGCCGACGGTGGTGCACTGGCACGGCCTGCACTTGCCGGCGGCGGCGGACGGCGGCCCGGCGCTCGCTTTCGGTCCGGGCGAGACCTGGGAGCCGGCATGGGACGTGGATCAGCCCGCCGCAACCTGCTGGTACCACCCGCACCCGCACGCAATGTCCGCGCTGCACGCGTACCGCGGGTTGGCGGGCGGCATTATTGTGGCGGACGATCCCTCGGACGCGCTGGGGCTGCCGCAACATTACGGGGTGGACGACATCCCCGTCATCATCACCGACGCGAAGTTCACCGCGGACGGCCACCTCGACGAAACGATCGACCCCACGTACGGCCTGTTGGGGGACACGCCGGTAGTTAACGGCATCACGCAGCCGCGGTTCGACGCTGCCACGCGCCGGGTGCGCCTGCGCCTAGTCAACGGCGCGACGATGCGCTTCCACAATCTGGCGCTGGGTGTGCCGTTTAACGTGGTGGCGACGGATCAGGGCCTGCTGCCCGCGCCTGTGGAGGTGGATGAGATCCTGCTCAGCCCCGGGGAGCGCGCCGAGATCATCGTGGACCTGGAACCGGGCAAGGATCTCATGCTCCGCAGCGTGGGCATCCCCCGCCGGGGCGGTTTGCCGGCGGAGGCGGCGAAGGGGTTCGGCTTCGCGGACACCTTCGACTTGCTCGAAATTAAGGCCCCGCTCGCCGACACCGCCGAGCCGGCCCCGCTGCCGGAAACATTGAGCGCCGAAGCGGTCACCTTGGACGGCGCCGTGGAGGAGCGCGAGTTCCGCCTGAACGGCTTCCAGATCAACGAGCAGACGATGGACATGAACCGCGTGGACTTTGTGGTGGACCATGCGGGGCGCGAGCTCTGGCGAGTGGCCAATGAAAACGACGATTGGCCGCACAACTTCCACATCCACAACGCCCGCTTCGCGGTGGTTGAGGTGGAAGGCGGCGCAATTGCCTTGCCCGACGGCTGGCACGACACCATCGTCATCCCGCCGCTGGCGACGGTGACCCTGCTGGTTGAGATCGGCTACTACCCGGATCCCACCTTGGCCTACATGTACCACTGCCACATGCTCTTCCACGAGGACTCCGGCATGATGGGCCAGTTCGTCGTGGTCGAGCCGGGGCAGCAGCCGGCGCTACAGAAGCACTAGTTCGCGGCGGTGGTGGTCTCGCCTGCGGTGGCGGTCACCTCCGCGGTGGGGGAGGTCGGCTGCTCCTGATCGCCGCCGCTGCAGGAGCGGAAGCCGAAGAACAGCAGGATCGCGGCGAGCAGCAGGCCAACCCACCACAGCCACCTGTTGGAGCCGCCGCCGGCGTTGGTGCTCACGTGCTCTTCAGTGTTCGAGTCGGTGGCGCGGGTCTGTGCAGCGTCGCCGGTGCGCTTCGGATCGTTCGGGTTCGGGGTTGCGGTGGACATGGCGCTTCCTTTCCGTGCTTGTTGCGAGATTGGGTACCTCACCTGCCGAAAGTAGCGCGAAATAGGCCGAAAAGTTGCCCGAAAAATACCCCCGCGGGGGTGAAAGTGTGTTGGCTTCCCCACATGGACTCGAACCATGAATGACGGTACCAAAAACCGTAGTGTTGCCAATTACACCATGGGGAAAGAACAGTTGGTCAGTGTATCCGATCCTCAGGTGAACCCCAAGCAGCGGTACATGAACTGGGACGTAAGCTTGTGTGTCATGGCCCGTCAGCGAATGACCGGTGCGCAGCGCCGGGAGCAACTCATCCTTATCGGCCGCGCCACCTTCGCGGAACGCGGGTTCGAAGGCACGACGGTGGAGGAGATTGCGGCCCGGGCGGGGGTATCCAAGCCGGTGGTGTACGAGCACTTCGGCGGCAAGGAGGGCCTCTACCGCGCCGTGGTGGAGCGTGAGATGCAGCGCTTGCACGACGCTATTGTGGACGTGATCCAGGAGGGACGCTGGCGCGAGCGCATTGAGAACGGCGTGCTGGCGCTGCTGACGTTCGTCGAAGAGGAGACGGACGGCTTCATCATCCTGGCCCACGGCCAGCTGCCGGGGGAGGAGCGGACGTACTCCACCATCTTGAACATGGTCACCGCGCAGGTGTCCTACCTCCTGGCGCAGGCCTTCCAGCACCGCGGATTGGATGAGGGCGCGGCCACGCTGTACGGTCAGGCCCTCGTTGGCACCGTGTCCAACACTGCATTGTGGTGGTTGGATGAGCGTAAGCCGGACAAGTATTCCACGGCCCAGCACATCGCTAACCTGTGCTGGAACGGGCTGCGCGGGCTGGAGGCGCTGCCGCACGTCGCAGATGTTGAGACCGAGAAGGACGCATGACCACACGCACACCGCAGGACATCCCGCCGCTTGCCGGGGTACTCACCGCCGCGCTGACGGATCCGAAGCTCAAGGGTGTCCGCGCCCGTGTTGGGGACGAGGCGCTGCACATCACCGCCATCGATCAGGCACGCGCCTGGGTGGCGGGCGCCATTGCACGCGAGACACCGGTCCTTGTGGTCACGCCCACCAGCCACGAGGCGGAGGATCTTGCCGGCGAGTTGTGCGCCATCGCTGGCGAGGACAACGTCGGCCACTACCCGGCGATTGAGACCCTGCCGCACGAGCGCCTTTCCCCGGCCGCGGACGTGGTGGGCCGCCGCGCCAAGGTTGCGTGGGAGATGCCGCGCGTCATCGTCGCGCCGGCCCGCGCCGTGTGCCAGCCTGCGCTGCCCCCAGTTGAGCCGATCACGGTTGCGTTAGACCAGGAGCAGGACTTCGAGGCGCTGATCCGCCGCATCGAGCGCTTCGCTTACGAGCATGTGGACATGGTGGCCAAGCGCGGCGAATTTGCCACCCGCGGCATTATCGACGTCTTTCCCACCACCGCCTCCAACCCGGTGCGCATTGAATTCTGGGGCGACGAGGTCACCGACATCCGCAGCTTCGCGGTGGCGGACCAGCGCACGATCGAAGAGGTCGGCACCGTCGAGCTCTTCCCCGCGAGGCAATTGCTTATCGACGATTCCGTTGCCCGCCGCGCCGACGAACTCGCCCGCCAATTCCCCTCCAACCCCACGCTTGTCAGTCTGCTGACCAGGATCAGCGAATCCACCCATGCGGACGGCGAAGAGGCCCTGCTTCCTGCGCTGACCAACGAGGCGTGGAGTGTGCTGCCGGAGCTCATGCCGTCCGGGTCCGTGGTGCTGGTGACCGCACCGGAGAAGGTGCGCGCCCGCATTGAGGACCTGCAGTCCACCGACCGCGAATTCCTCGAGGCCGGTTGGGAGGCTGCGGCAATGGGCGCGGAGGGGCCAGTGGCAGTGGAGGGCCTCGACGTTTCCGCGTCCTCCTACCGTTCCTACGAGTCCCTGCAGGTCTCCGCCCGCAAGGCCGGCAACGCCTGGTGGACGTACGCGCCACCGGGCATGTTCGTGGCGGACGATACGCAGACGCTGCCGTTGGAATTCGAATCCGCGCCCGCACCGAAGGGCGAGCCGAAGGCGATCGAGCAGCTCTACGCCACCCTGAAGCTGCACGTGCAGGACAACCACGGCAAGGTCGCCTTCATCGCCCCGGCGAAGGGCACCATTGACCGCACTGCGGAGCGCCTGCGCGAGCACGGGATCTCTGCCCGCGTTGCCACCCCGGGCCTTGAGCCCGTGGAGGGCGCAGTCACCCTGTACCAGGCGCTATCCCACAGCGGTGTTGTGTTCGGCGGCCCGGGCCTGGTGGTGGTGACCGAGACCGATGTCACCGGCAACCGCGTCGGCGACATCGCCGGAGCCAAGCGCCGCGCCCCGCGCCGCCGCAACCGCGTCGACCCGCTGGCGCTCACGCCGGGGGATTACGTGGTGCATGAAACGCACGGCATCGGCAAGTTTGTGAAGATGGCGGAGCGCACCATCGCAGATTCCCGCCGCGAATACATTGTGCTGGAGTACCAGCCCGCCAAGCGCGGGCAGCCGGGCGACCAGCTGTGGGTGCCCATGGAGTCGCTGGACCTGCTGTCGAAGTATTCGGGTGGGGAGCAGCCGTCGTTAAGCAAAATGGGCGGAAGCGACTGGAAGAACACCAAGCGCAAGGCGCGTGCGGCGGTGCGGGAGATCGCCGGCGAGCTCGTGGAGCTGTACGCGAAGCGCCAAGCGGCGCCGGGGCACGCATTCGCCCCGGATACGCCGTGGCAGCACGAGATGGAGGATGCGTTCCCGTTTGTGGAGACGGAGGACCAGCTCGCCGCCATCGAGGCCGTGAAGGAAGACATGGAGAAGCCGGTGCCGATGGACCGGGTGATCGTGGGCGACGTCGGCTTCGGCAAGACCGAGGTGGCGGTGCGCGCCGCGTTCAAGGCGGTGCAGGACGGCATGCAAGTCGCGGTGCTCGTACCGACGACGCTCTTGGCCCAGCAGCACTACGCCACATTCTCCGAGCGCATGGACGGTTTCGGCGTCACGGTGCGCGAACTGTCCCGTTTTACTTCTGCGACGGAGTCGAAGGAGATCATCAAGGGGCTGGCGGACGGCTCCGTCGACGTGGTGATTGGCACCCACCGCCTCTTGGCAACTGGCGTGCAGTGGAAGAACCTCGGCCTGATTGTGGTGGATGAGGAGCAGCGCTTCGGCGTGGAGCACAAGGAGCACATCAAGGCGCTGAAGAGCCACGTGGACGTGCTGACCATGACCGCGACGCCGATCCCGCGCACCCTCGAGATGAGCTTGACGGGCATCCGCGAGATGACCTCCATCACCACCCCACCGGAGGACCGCCACCCCGTGCTCACCTACGTGGGCCCCCTACGAGGACAAGCAGGTGGCTGCCGCGATCCGCCGCGAGCTGTTGCGCGACGGCCAGGTCTTCTACATCCACAACAAGGTCTCCGACATTGAAAAAACCGCGCGTCAGCTGCGAGAATTGGTGCCGGAGGCGCGCGTGGTGGTGGCGCACGGCCAGATGAGCGAGCAGCTGCTGGAGCAGACGGTGCAGGGTTTCTGGGACCGCGAGTACGACGTGCTGGTGTGCACCACCATCGTGGAAACCGGCCTGGATATCGCTAACGCGAACACCTTAATCGTGGAAAACGCGCAGAACATGGGCCTGAGCCAGCTGCACCAGCTGCGCGGCCGTGTGGGCCGCTCCCGCGAGCGCGCATACGCCTACTTCTTGTACCCGAAGGACAAGACGCTCACGGAGACGAGCTATGACCGCCTAGCCACCATCGCCCAGAACAACGACCTCGGCGCCGGTATTGCCGTTGCGCAGAAGGATCTTGAGATGCGCGGCGCCGGCAACGTGCTGGGCGCGGAGCAGTCCGGCCACATCGCCGGTGTCGGTTTCGACATGTACGTGCGCCTTGTCGGCGAGGCGGTGGAGGCCTACAAGGCTTTGATGCAGGGCACGCTTGTCGACGCTACCGATCAAGCCCCCAAGGAAATCCGCATCGACCTGCCCGTTGACGCGCACATTCCGGAGGGCTTCATCAGCGCGGAGCGGCTGCGCCTCGAGGTGTACCGCAAGCTTGCGGAGGCCCGCAGCGAAGATGACCTGCAGAAGGTGGCCGACGAGATGGTGGACCGCTTCGGCCCCTTGCCGACGGAGGTGGAGCACCTCATGGCTGTGGCGCGCCTGCGCCACCAGGCACGTGCGGTGGGGGTTGCGGATATTCTGAGCCAGGGCACGCGCATTAAGTTCCACCCGGTGGAGCTGCCGGACTCCAAGCAGGTGCGTTTGAAGCGCCTGTACCCGGGCGCGAACTTCCGTGCCGCGGCGAAGACGCTGCAGGTCCCGATGCCGCGCGAGTCCAAAGCCATCAACAGCCCGAACCTGCGCGATACGGAGTTGGTGCAGTGGGTGGCCGATTTCCTCACCGACATGTTCGACGCCCCCGCCGTGGCCGTCGGTGGTTCGACGGCCGTCGGCGAGGGCGGCGGGAAGGTGTTCAGCTTCAGTGAGTAGTTACTCCTGGTGGCTGCCCATGTTCAGCACCGCGTTCTGCCAGAGCTGGAACTCCTCCGGGTTGTCCTCGCGGTAATTGCGCACCGCGCGGATGGCCTGCTTAATCTGCTCTACGATGTCGTCGTCGATGCTCTTGCCGCCGCGGCCCAGGAAGATCACCGGGCCGGAGATGGCATTCGTCGGGTCGGTGAGGAAGTCCGGGTTATCGGTGGTCGCGGTGTTCAGTGCCATGGAGGCGAGCGGGTTCGGCAGCGCGCAGTTTTCGCGCGCTTCCGGAGAGAAGACGGCATCGAACTGGTTGTCCTGCTGGACGAAAGCGACGCGGACCGTCTCGTGGACCACCGGTCCGAGGAACTGGTTCGCAGCATCGGTGTTGAAGATGATTCGGCGGTAGGTCAAATCCGGGTTGACCATGAAGCCGAAGCGTTCGCGATCATTGCGAGCATTCATATTGCGCACTCCTTAAGTGGGTTGAAGCCACCCCCACCGTAGTACTTAAAACGGGACTGCGCCCTCGGGGTTCTCTGCGTCTTCTGCAGCTTCCAGGGTGTCCCAGTACGGGTCGTCCTCGTCGGGGCCGAGTGGCCAGTAGTCGAAGCGCTTGCCAAACTGCTTCTCCAGCGCGTCGAGCTCCGTGTAGCACTCCCAGAGGTCCCGGGAGTGCTCGTACTTTTCGACGGCAGCATGGCAACGCGCATCGAACTCTGCAGCGTCCGCGAGTCTCTGCTGCTTTTGGGCAAGGGTGGTGGCCCATCGTGGTGACGTGGGGGCGGTGAATCTGGTGAGAATGCCTTCGGGTTGTGTGGTGGCGTAGGTGCCGTCCGCGAAGAGCCACACGATGTCTCCGGTGGCGGGATCGGGCAGGTAGAACGCCTTTTTATCGGTTTTCCTGTTGTGATGTGTTGCACAGAGGCAGAAGAGGTTTGATGCGGTGGTGGGGCCGCCAGCCCCGAAGGGGATCCTGTGGTCCAGTTGGCACTTCGTTGCCGGTTTATCGCAGTTTGGATAGATGCAGTGGCCGTCACGGGCCTGAACGAAGGCTTTCATCGCCGCCGTGGGCGTGTAGGACTCCGTGGTGGCTTCGGCTGCGACGTCTAAGTCAACGATCTTTGGCGGGCGCTCCTCCATGAGGGCATCCAGCTCCGCCGTGCCGCTGCTATCGGTCCACCCGAAGTTGGGGAGGTAGTAGGAGGAGCGGTCGTCCTTCGGCGCGAAGACGTGGAGAACCACCTTGGGGGCGGTACCGCCCCGGCCGGTGAACACGGTCTTGGCGGCCTCGGCGAGAGGCAAGTTGAGGGCTCTGGCGACATCGTTGATGTAGGTGTGGACCTGTTCGAGGGTGCCTGCATCGCTGGTGAACGTCATGGAAGATTCGAGCTCGTTGAAACCGAAGAAGTCGATCGAACTGGTGGGGAACTCGCGTTCCTGAGCTTCCTTGCGTTCCTTCTTCTTCCTGGGGTTTGGGGCGAGTGCGGCATCAATGCGGCGCAACCGCATGTTGAGGCGACGGCGGATGGCGGCAGGGGAAGGCATTGCTTGTGCCACTTTGGTGGGGGTGAACATGTCCACCAGCACCTGGTCGAACTCCTGCCAAATCTCTGCCTCGTTCAGGTTGAACAGGATAAGTGCAGTTTCTGCAATGGCTTCAACGCGGGAGATGTCAAGGCGGCGGGTGTCGCGCTGCAACGCAACTAGGCGGGGAAAGATCTGCAGGGCGTGGTACGCCATGATGCAGCCTTCCGCCCAGCGTGTGCTGCGTCCTAAGGAAGTGGCAATGAGCAGCGCTTCCTGCTCAAGGTCTGCGAGCTCCCACCCGGGTTCCGCGAAGCGGCCAAAAACGGCAAACTCGGCATCGCGCATCGCCTGGCCGACCTTGCAAAGGTCATTGTTCATCTCTGTGGTGAAGTGCACGATCCACCTCCGTTTCGTCCAGCACGTTTAACGTTACTAGATAATGTATTCGACATCAGAGTTGTTAGCAAGGTAAGTAGGGTAATAATTGGCTAAGAATTTCGATCACGGAAAGTGGAAGATTCGGATATGTCAAAGTTGGAGCCACTCTACGTGATCTAACCGATTCGCCTGGCGGGCCTTTCGGTGGCATATTGCAGGGCGCGGGGTGGGGTGCCGTATGCTGCATGGAGTTTCGTCGATAAGCAAAGGCCCCTATAGCCCAATTGGCAGAGGCAGCGGACTTAAAATCCGCCAAGTGTCGGTTCGAGTCCGACTGGGGGCACCGATTCCAGCGGCCCGTGAGAGCGGTCGCCGCGCAAGCGCTTGAGCACGTTCTCGGCGGAGATGAGGCACATGGGAACGCCGACACCCGGCGCCGTCGTTGCGCCGGCGTAGTACAGGTTCTTCAACTTCTTTGAGCGGTTCGAGCCGCGTAGGAATGCGGATTGGCGCAGGGTGTGGGCGGGACCGATCGAGCCACCGGACCAGGCGTGATAGCGTTCGGCGAAGTCGGCGGGGCCGAGGGTGCGTCGCACCACCACTCGCTCAGCCAGGTCCTCGATGCCGCACCACTGGCCGATCTGCGCCACCGCCGCGTCCGCAATGCGCTCGACGGCTTCGGAACCGTCGCCGCGATACATGGTGCCGTGCCCGAGTGATTCGGCGGCTGCGACCGGGACCAGCACGAACAGGTTCTCGCAGCCGTCCGGGGCGGTCGACGGGTCGGTCGCGGAGGGCTTAGACACGTAGATGGAGCGCGAGGAGCCGAGCGGACGGGCGGCTGCCGGCGCGTTGAACACGGCGTCGAAATCGTCCTCCCAGTCCTCACTGAACAGCAGATTGTGGTGCTCGAGCTGCGGCAGCTCGCCGCGCACGCCGAGCATCACCAACACCGTGCCCAGGCCGGGATCGCGGGGGGCGAAGTAGGCCTCATCGTAGGTGCGCTTCGATTTCGGCAGCAGGCGCGTCTCGGTGAAGGGGAGGTCGGCGCAGGAGACGACGATGTCGGCCGCGAGTTCCTCGCCGTTGGTCAGGCGCACGCCGGTTGCGCGCGGGCCGGCGTAGGTGATCGCGGCAACGTCGGCGCCGCAGCGGATCTGCGCGCCGTTCGCCACCGCGAGCCGGTAGAGCGCATCCGTCACAGCGGCGAACCCGCCCTGCGGATACTGCACGCCCTGGGTGAGGTCCGTGTGGCTCATCAGGTGGTACAGCGATGGCGTGCGCGACGGCCGCGACGACAGGAACACCGCAGGATACGTCAGCATCTGCCGCAGCCGCGTATCCGCGAACCGCGCCTCCACGAAGCGATCCAAGGGCACCGCGAGGAACTTCGCCAGCTCACGGTATCGGGGGAGCATCCGCTTATCGACGAAAGATTTCACGCTGTCAAAGTTCGTATACAAGAACCGGTCGACGGCGATGTCGTAGGTCTGTGCGGCTGAATCGAGGTAGTCGGCCAATGCTGCTCCGGCGCCCGGCTCGATCGATTCGAACAGTGCCTGGGCTTCTGCGCGGCCGGAGGGAACGTCGATAGGCGCCCGGTGCTCCGGGAAGAGCCGGTATGCGGGGAAGAGGTCGACGAGGTCCAGCTCCGCCGCGGTGGACGTGCCCATGAGCTCGAAGAAGTGGTCGAACGCGTCTGGCATGAGGTACCAGGACGGGCCGGTGTCGAAGCGGAAGCCCTCGATGGTTTCTTCCCCGGCGCGGCCCCCGATGGTGTCTAGGCGCTCGAGCACCGTGACCCGGTAGCCCTCGCGGCTTAACAGTCCCGCGGTGGCAAGGCCCGCAACACCGGCGCCGATGATGATGGCGTGCTGTGTCTGCTGTGTCATGGCCGCCCCGTTACCGCCCGGGCAGTGAGCACGAGCTTGCGGTGGGTGGGGACGCTGATGCGGGTGGTGGCCAGCACGGCGGCGGGGGTGCGGTCGGCGATATCGGTCAGCTCAGTGAACAGGGCAGCAGCCGCGGCGACGCCAGCGCGTGCAGAACGAGGCAGCAAGGGAATAGCTTCGTTCGCCTGGGCGAGTTCGGCGCGGATTTCGTCGATGACCGCGGCTTTCGTCGCGTCGTCGAGATCGTAGTAGCGGCGGCCCAGGGTGTCTCGGTCCTCGCCGTAGTCGCGCAGGAAGTTGATTTTCTGGAACGCTGACCCGAGGGCGCGGGCCCCGGCCTCCATCTCGGCGCGGGCGGCGGGGTCGGTGTCGCGGCCGGCCAGGAAAACGCCCAAGCACAGCAGGCCGATGACTTCCGCGGAGCCGTAGACGTATGTCTCCAGATCGCCATCGGCGTAGTCGGTTTGGGTGAGGTCGCTGCGCATCGTCGCAAAGAATGCCCCCACGTGTTCCGGATCGAATCCGCAGCGCCGCGCGGTGGCCGCGTAGGCGTGGAGCACCGGATCGGTGTGGAAGCGCGTGCTCGGCGCGGCGAGCACCTGCGCCTCGTACGCGCTGAGTGCATCGGCTGGATCGACACCTGCAGCGGATGCTGTCCCATCTACGATTTCGTCCGCGATGCGCACCATTGCGTACAGGTTGGCAATGTCGCGGCGTACCGGCGGCGCCAGGAACTTCGATGCCAGCGAGAAACTCGTGGAGTACCCTTCGATCACCTGGGCGGCCGCATGGTCGCACATGCGGTCGTAGCGCTTTAGGAAAGTGTCGGTCACGGGGAACTACAGCACCTGGGCGATCTGCTGGGCTACGTAGATGGAGCCGGCGCGCGCCGGGTGGAACGGCATTTGGTAGTGGGCGGTGGTGGTGTCAACGTATCCGGAGACCCAGCGGTCGCGGTCGCGCGCGCAGGTGTTGTTGCCCGTGGTCTGGCTCTTGATGTCGATGAAGTGGGCGCCGATCTCCCGCGCCGCATCCTCCTGGTTGTCGCGGACCCAGGATTCCACATCCTGCAGCAGCGGCAGCGGAACGCCCAACGGCACGTTCGGCACAACGTTGAGGACGCAGACGCTGTTGAGGCCGTACGGCTCGGAGATGGAGAGCATGCCCGGCATGATCAGTTTGGTGTACGGGGCCACCGTGCGGATCCGGGCTGCGACGGCGCGCATGTTGGCCGCGTACTCATCGTGGATGCGCCCAGGATCAAAACCCGGCCCGATCTCGTGGAGGCCGGTGGGCCAGAAATCGTTGAACCCGACGGCGAGGACTACCGCGCGGGTACCCGGGTTCAGGTCGCCCGCCTCGATCGGCATGTCGACCCGCTTCATCATGTGCCGCGAGGCGATGCCGGAGCAGGACCAATCGCGTACGTCGTAACCGGTGATAAGGCCCAGCTGGCGCGGGTAGTTATCCGGGCCCTGGATGCAGTTGCCGGTGCGCGGGTAGTCCGCGATGTACGGCAGGTTGGAGGAGCCGGGGATCTTTGCAATCCTGTTGCGGTGCTGGTCCGGGTTTGCCGGGAAGGAGTCACCGAAGACCACCACGTTGCCCTGCTGGGCCTGGGCCGCGGGCGCTGCGATGCCTGCGAGACCCAGCAGGAAAGTGCACAGCACCACTACGATGGCGGCAGCGTGGGACGTACCTTGGCGTTGCATACGGTCGAACCTACATGCCCCCGCGCATTTCCTTGTAACTTTCCAACGCTTGCCTGCGAGATTCTTTCACGTCCACCATCGGTTCTGGGTAGAGCGGGGTGAACGCCTCGGGCACCCAGCGGGTGGTGTACGTTCCCTCCGGGTCGAACTTCTCCTGCTGCAGTAATGGGTTGAAGATGGGGTGATGTCGGGGGCGGGGAGGGGCTGTGGGGGAACGTCGGCAAGCAAGGCCTGCACCGCTTTGGAGAAGGGCGTGAACACGCGAAACGGGGTGCCGGAGCCGGTGTTCACCGGTTCCACGTCACCCGCGCACCGAGCTCGGCGGCGATTCGCGGCACCACCTCCCGAGGGTCACCTTTCGCGCGGATCAGCGGGAGCTTCGTGCTTAACGACGCCTCACTGCGCGCCCTCCACCACCGAGCAGCCGCCCCGAGCGGCCGGCCGACGGTTTCATCGATCGTGAGGCCCACAACAGGACCTCGCTCGGCTGCCCAGGCAAGCGCGGCGTTGTCCGTCAGGCGGCGATCGTCGCGGAACCAGACCAGAGTGGGTGTTTGCGAGTGCGGCATTAACGGTCACCCACCACGTGGATCTCCACCGGCACGGTCCGAAGGCGGTACACGCCGGGGGTGGTGTCGAAGGTGGCTAGGAGTTCGTCGATAAGCGGGCGCGTCGCGGGGACCTGCAGGTGTGTGGCGCCGGCCTCGAACGGCGCGTCCGGGCCGAGCAGCAGCCACGTCTCGTCGCGCACCAGGGCGAAGGAGCGGCCGCGCCCCAGACGGTGCCGAGCCGCGCGCAGAAGCGCCTGCGCCGCGCGAGTGTCCATGTCGATGCGGCCCTTGCTGTCCACCGCCAGCAGCTTGGCGTGGGCCGCGCTTATCGACGATCCATCCTCCAACGTCCCCGCCTCCACCCGCGCGCGGGCGTCGGGGTAGGACAGAATGGTTTCCCGCGCGGGGTCCGTGATACCCAGCGGCACATAATCGCCGAGCACCCCGGTGAACTTGGTCGGGTCCCAGGACAGTGCTGCGTCCAACTCTTGTGCCGTCACGCCTACGGCGTAGGTGAAGCGGACGACTCCTGTCGGCGTCTCAATAACACCCAGGATCGGGTCCGTGACAAAGGTGAAGCCGCAGATCGTCGCATCCTCGGTCACTGGCGCGGCGAGGCGCAGGTGGTGGCCCGGCGCAATTTCGTTGCCGGTCCGGCGGATCAAGGCGACCATGGCCGCGAGCTGTTCCGCGGGCCACGCGTAGGGGACAGGGGTGTCCGCCGGCACGCGCATGGTCAGCTCGGTCTGTGTGCCGGCGACAGGGACTGTCGAATTCACGCGGGATAGGCCGTACGTGGCGTACAGGGTGTGGGGCAGCGGCAGCTCCGCGTGGTAGGCGTGGACCTCGAACTCGTCGAAGCGGAAAATGAACGGGTCTGCCGCCGCGTTTGCGTCGCCTGTCGCCTCCGCGATGTGCTCGCGCACCACGTGCCCGCCTAGGCGCGGGCCTTGGCGCAGGCGCGCCGCATAGTCCGAAATCCACCGCATGCGCCCAAATCTACGCCGGGTGGCGTTGCGAACTACCATTTTCAACAATCTGGGAACTAATCTGGCGGCCGAAGCGTTGGTAGAGGTGAGTTACATCACCGACAATGAAAGGAACGAGGGTACGTGAGCAGCACTAACCCTGTTTTGAAGAATTTGCCGGGGGCAGAGGTTCAGAATTCGCGCGGCGGTCAGCCGTACCAGCCCGGCTACGAATACGGATACGACCAGTACGGCGCCCCGATGGGGCAGCCGGTGTCCCGCCCGATGACGATTGATGATGTCACGGCGAAGACCGGCATCACCCTCGCGGTGATCATCGCCGCCGCCGTCGTGTCCTTCGGTCTGTGGGGCGCAGGTGTGCAGCCGCTCGCCGCGGTGCTGACGTTCGGCGGCGCCATCGCAGCCTTCATCACCGTTCTGGTCCACTCCTTTGGCAAGAAGTTCGGCTCCCCCACCATCACCCTGCTCTACGCCGTGTTTGAGGGCCTGTTCCTCGGCGGCTTCTCCTTCGCCGTGTCCGGCGCCTTCAGCGTTGGCGGCGCGGATGCCGGCATGATGATCGGCCAGGCCATCCTGGGCACCATCGGCGTGTTCATCGGCATGCTGGTTGTGTACCGCACCGGCGCGATCCGCGTGACCCCGCGCTTCAACCGCATCCTCACCGGCGTGATCTTCGGTGCCTTCATCATGGCGCTGGGCAACTTCCTGCTGTACCTGTTCACCGGCCTGTCCCCGCTGCGCGGCGGCGGCACCATGTCCATCCTGTTCGGCGTCTTCTGCGTGGTCCTCGCAGCTCTTGCATTCCTGCAGGACTTCGACCTGGCTGACAAGCTCGTGCGCACCAACGCACCGCAGGAGGCAGCGTGGGGCGTGGCCCTGGGCCTCGCGGTGACCCTGGTGTGGCTCTACACCGAGATCCTGCGACTGCTGTCGCTGCTGTCGGATCGCTAACAAGCGAACGTCGGCAAGCAAAAAGCCCTGCACAGTGCGTGCAGGGCTTATTTCGTGTCCGCTTTTAGTAGTTGGACTCCGGGTTGATGGAGTTGCCGCCGACGGAGATGACGGTGAAGACCAGGCGGCCGTCAACCTCCTTCGGTGCGCCGAGGGTCACGGTCTCGCCCTCGATGACGCGGTCCGGGTCAACGGTGATGCGGGTTGCGGTGCCCTTCGCGCCGTTCGCGTCCCAGGAATCCCACACGATGTCCTCGAGGTACTCGCGGTTGTCCTTGCAATCCAGGCTCAAGGAGGTCGGGCGCTCCAAGCCCAGCTGGTCGCAGTTGTTGAACTGCGGGGTGCCGTCCGCAGCCTTCAGCGCGGTCGCGGTCTCGCTCGCCGTCTCGGAAGCGCGCACGGAGGAAGCCTCAGCAACGTTGGTAGCTGCAGCTGCGGAGGTCTCGCCGCTCAGGCCGGAGGATGCGAGAGCGCTCGGGTTCTGGCTCGTCGCGGTGTCGATCTTCTGGTCAGAATCGTTCTGGTTCGGCGGGGAGCAGGCAGCGATGCCGAGGGCTGCGAGCGCTGCGAGGGCGGCGGCGGCAGTTTTACGTGCGGGGGAGGAAGTCACGGGTTCTATCCTTCAATCTTCAGTACGTGCAAGGCAATAAGCGACGCTACTTCGCGCGCGGCGTGGAGGCCTTATCAGAATCATAAGGCTCAGCGGAGATCACCGTCACCGAAATCTCGCGACCATTCGGCGCGGTGTAGGTGCGGGTCTCGCCCTCAGCGGCGCCGACCACAGCGGCACCCAGCGGAGAGTTCTCGGAGTAGGTTTCCAAGTCCTTGTTGTCGGTGGAGGCGGCGCGGGTACCAATCAGGAACGTCTCGCGGTCATTCTCATCCCCGTCGTAGTACACGTGCACCACGGAACCGACGTGTGCGACACCCTCGATGACGCCGGAGCGCTCCGTCGTGGAGTTAGCCAGGATCTCGGAGATCTGCTTAATGCGGGCCTCTTCCTGATCCTGCTGCTCACGAGCAGCGTCGTAGCCCGCGTTCTCCTTCAGGTCGCCTTCTTCGCGGCGCTCATTGATCTCGGCCGCGATCACCGGGCGGTTATCAATCAGCTGCTGGAGTTCCTTCTCCAGCTTGGCCTTCATTTCCGGGGTGATGTACTGCTGCTGAGTCTCAGCCATGGGGTCTCAAACCTTCCCTCATACGTCAAACGAGCCCGCCCAAAGTGGGAGGGCCAGGCATCGTCGGGTTTTCCTTCAGCGAAGCTTATCAGCGCGCGCTGAGGTAGGTGGTGCCGGTGTCCATATAGAACGGGATCTGCTGCGAACACCCGTAGATGCGCCCGGACGCTACCGGGCTGCGCGTTGGCAGCTCTACTGCGAGGCGCTGCAGTTTTTCCCCGCCGGCGGGGATGACAACCTCGCGGCGGCCGATCTCGTTGTGCTCATAATCCACCGCGAAGACAATGCAGTATGCATCCTGCTCCACGTCCTTGCGGTCTACCTCAATCCACAGCCGAGCCGTCGAATCATCCACCCGCTCCTGGGAAATGAATTCCGCAGTGATTGGGCGGGACTGCGCCTGGGTGAATGCGCGGATGCCCATGAACACCACCAGCGCCAACATGGCGACGGCGAAAATCGCCACCACCTTGCCACTCACACTGCTGCCGGTATTCGCCGCGGTAGAGCCGTAGCGCGAGCGGGGCGAAGGGGAGGACGTGGACACGGCGTTGGAACCTCCGGGGACGGTGGGGTTGATCTGACAACGATGGTACTAAGATGGCGCGGTGATCCTGCATCACCCCCACGTCAACTAAGTCAACCCCGAAGACAGGAAGTTGGAGATCGAGTGACTGGTTTGCGCCTCATGGCAATCCACGCGCATCCGGACGATGAATCCTCAAAAGGTGCCGCCACCATGGCCAAGTACGCCGCTGAGGGGCACCGCGTCAAGGTGGTGACCTGCACCGACGGGCGCAGGGGCGATATTTTGAATCCGGCCATGGACCGCCCCGGCGTCCTGGAGAACATCTACGACGTGCGCAAGGATGAAATGGCCCGCGCCGTGGATGCGCTGGGCGTGGAGCACGAATGGCTGGGGTACGAAGATTCCGGCCTGCCGCAGGGTGACCCGCTGCCCCCGCTGCCTGAGGGGTGCTTTGCACTCCAGCCGGTGGAGGAGGTGGCGAAGCGCATCGTCGCGTCCATCCGGGAGTTCCGCCCCCACGTCATCATCACGTACGACGAAAACGGCGGCTACCCGCACCCGGACCACCTGATGGTGCACGCTATCTCCATGGTCGCCTGGGAAAAGGCCGGGGACCCCACCTTTGCCCCGGAGGCCGGTGAGCCGTGGACGCCGCTGAAGCTCTACTACACCCACGGCTTCATCATGCAGCGCATGGTGCTTTTGCAGGAGCTGCTTCTGGAAGCTGGGAAGCCCAGCCCCTACGAGCTGATGATTAAGCGGTGGAAAGAGAACAAGGCGGATGTGATGGAGCGGGTGACCACGCGGGTGAACTGCGCGGACTACTTTGAAAACCGCGCACGTGCACTTGCGGCCCACGCCACGCAGATTGACCCGGCGGGCGCGTTTTTGGCCAGCCCTGTAGAGGACCAGCAGCGCGTGTGGCCCACGGAAGAGTTTGAGCTTGCCCGCAGCCGGGTGGAAACCACGCTGCCGGAAGATGACCTGTTCGCCGGTATTACCCCCGAGGAGACCGGCATGAAGGAGGCAGACGCATGATCGCCCAACTGAACACCGCAGTGATCAACGCCAGCGGGTTCGTTCTTGCGCAGCAGCCGGCGCAGACGCCGGTGGGCCCGGACTTCGGCAAAGCCTCGCCGGTCGGGTTGCTGCTCATCGTCGCGCTGGCCGTTGTGGTGCTCTCCCTCGGCTATGCCTTCCACCGCCGCTATTCCCGCTTCCGCCGCCGCCAGGTGTTTGCGGAAATGCACGGCATCGACCCGTTCGATGAGGAGGCCGTGACGCGTGCAATGGCAGAGGCTGGCGTGCTGGACCGTCGCAAGAAGGGGTTCCTCTAGGCGGTCGCGCCAGTAATATTGGGGGCGTGGCTGTGCTTGAGACTCTCCTGTACCCGCTCTATGAGGCGCGGCTGAAACGCGAACTGCGCGGTAAGCCTCGGCCACGCCACATCGCGGTGATGGCGGATGGCAACCGTCGCTGGGCGCGGGAGTCCGGCTTTACCGATATTTCTCATGGCCACCGCGCGGGCGCCGCGAAGATCGGCGAGTTGGTGCGCTGGTCCGCAGAGATGGATGTGGATGTAGTCACCATCTACCTCCTGTCCACCGAGAACTTGAAGCGCACATCTGAGGAGGTGGAGCTCCTCTTCGCCATCATCTCGGATGTGATCGATGACTTGGCTGCGGAGCACTATTCCTGCCGCGTGCGATTGGTCGGCCACCTCAACCTGCTCCCGCCGGAGGTTGCGCAGCGGATGCAGGCTTCTGCCGATGCCACGACGGGCAAGGCAGGCCTGACCGTCAACATCGCCGTGGGCTACGGCGGCCGTCAGGAAATCGTGGATGCCGTGCGCGCGCTGATTGAGCGCGAGGCCGACGCGGGCACGCCCGCCGCAGGCCTGGCGGACCGCGTCACCGTGGAATCCATCGGCGAGCACCTCTACACCTCCGGCCAGCCGGACCCGGACCTGGTGATCCGCACCTCCGGCGAACAGCGCCTCTCCGGGTTCTTGATCTGGCAAGCCGCCTACTCCGAGATCTGGTTCACCGACACGTACTGGCCGGCCTTCCGCAAGATCGACTTCCTGCGCGCGCTGCGCGACTACTCGCAGCGCAACCGTCGCTTTGGCAAGTAGGGGCTTTTCGCTTTACGACGTTAGATTTTGCGCATCCGCACCCGCTGCACCGTGTGGTCGTGGCCCTTACGCAGTACCAGCGACGCGCGGACGCGCGTGGGCAGAATGTTTTCCACCAGGTTCGGCAGGTTGATGGTCTGCCAGAGCTCGCGGGCTTTGAGCGTGGCTTGGGAATCGTCCAAGTCCGCGTAGTTGGCAAAGTGGGCGCCGGGCTCCCGGAACGCTGTCTGGCGCAGTTTGAGGAAGCGGTCGATGTACCAGCGCTCAATGTCCTCGGTCTTCGCGTCCACGTAGATGGAGAAGTCGAACAGGTCCGACACCATGAGGGTGGGGCCGGTCTGCAGCACGTTCAAGCCCTCGAGGATCAAGATGTCCGGCTTGCGCACCTCAATGTGCTCGCCGGGAAGGATGTCGTAGGCCTTGTGGGAGTAAATGGGCGCGGTGACCAGCGGCTGGCCGGATTTCACCTCGGTGACAAAGCGCATGAGGTTACGCCGGTCGTAGGACTCCGGGAAGCCCTTGCGCTGCATCAGGCCGCGCTCTTTCAGCACCTCGGTGGGGTAGAGGAACCCGTCAGTGGTGATCAGGTCCACGCGAGGGTGGGATTCCCAGCGCTGCAATAGCACCTGGAGCACGCGGGCGGTGGTGGACTTGCCCACGGCGACGGACCCGGCGAGGCCGATAACAAAAGGGACGTGGCCCGGGTCGCCGCCGATAAAGCTTTCGGTGGAGGAGATGAGCTGCTGACGTGCGCTCACCTGCAGGTGGATGAGGCGGGAGATCGGCAGGTAGATGTCTTCGACCTCTTTCAGGTCGAGGTTCTCGCCGATGCCGCTGAGCTCCGCCACCTCTTCTTCTGTGAGCACCTGGGGCATCGCGGCGCGGCGCTGCTTCCAATCGTTGCGATGGAAGTCAAGGTACGGGCTCGAGTCGGCGCCGCGGTGTGCTTTGGACATAGGCGCCATTGTTGCATTCGTCGATAAGCGGGCTGCGCTGGGGCACGCTCCATACCCGCTTATACTTGGGCTGAACCACGACAAGCAATACCGTGAAAGGACCCGGTGCACGTGTCTGAAGATTTCCGCTACCAGGATCTCGCATCCTTTGACCCTGAGGTGCATGCCGCGATCGTCGGCGAGCTGGACCGCCAGCGAGGCACCCTGGAGATGATCGCCTCCGAGAACTTCGTGCCGCGCTCGGTGCTGCAGGCGCAGGGTTCCGTGTTCACCAACAAGTACGCGGAGGGCTACCCGGGTCGCCGCTACTACGGCGGCTGCGAGCACGCCGACGTTGTGGAGGACCTGGCTCGTGAACGTGCGAAGGCAGTGTTTGGTGCGCAGTATGCGAACGTGCAGCCGCACTCCGGCGCACAGGCAAACGCGGCTGTGCTGATGGCACTGGCAGAGCCGGGCGACACCATCCTGGGCCTCTCCCTGGCCCACGGCGGCCACCTCACCCACGGCATGAAGATCAACTTCTCCGGCCGGCTGTACAACGTCGCGGCGTACGAGGTTGAAGAGGATACGCACCTGATCGACATGGCCAAGCTGCGCGAGCAGGCGCGCGAGGTGAAGCCGAAGGTGATCATCGCCGGCTGGTCCGCGTACCCGCGCCACGAGGATTTCGCGGAATTCCGCTCCATCGCGGATGAGGTCGGCGCTTACCTGTGGGTGGATATGGCCCACTTCGCTGGCCTGGTTGCTGCCGGCCTGCACCCGTCCCCGGTCCCGCACGCGCACGTGGTGTCTTCCACCGTGCACAAGACCCTGGGCGGCCCGCGCTCCGGCTTCATCCTCACCAACGATCTGGAGCTGCACAAGAAGCTCAACTCCGCGGTCTTCCCGGGCCAGCAGGGCGGCCCACTCATGCACGCGGTGGCCGCGAAGGCGACCGCGTTCAAGATCGCGGCGATGGATGAGTTCAAGGACCGCCAGCAGCGCACGCTGGACGGCGCGCGCATCCTGGCGGAGCGCCTGATGCAGGACGACGCCCGCGAGGCAGGCGTCGGCGTCGTTTCCGGCGGCACCGACGTGCACCTGGTGCTGGTGGACCTGCGCAATTCCGAGATGGATGGTCAGCAAGCGGAGGATCTGCTGCACGAGGCAGGCATCACCGTCAACCGCAATGCCGTGCCGTTCGACCCGCGTCCGCCGGCCGTCACCTCCGGCCTGCGCATCGGCACCTCCGCGCTGGCCACTCGCGGCTTCGGGGAGGAGGATTTCCGCGAGGTTGCGGAGATCATCGCGGAGACGCTGATCAAGGGCAAGGACGCAGACATGGCCGCGCTGCACGCGCGCTCCGCTGCGCTTGGCGAGAAGTACCCGCTCTACCCGGGTATTGAGGATTGGAAGATGCTCTAACGCATCTACGCGTCCGCCGCAGGCCCGCGCTCTTCCGCCAGGGAGGTGCGGGCCTTTCGCAACCATTCGGGCTGATCGGCCAAGAGCGCCTTGATCTCCTCTGTGGTCAGCGGCTCATCCATCCCGTTGTTCTTCAGTGCGGTGATGGTGATGCCGAGCTTGCGCGCGACCTCCGGGCGTGGGTGCGGCCCGTTGCGGCGCAGCTCGGCCAACCACTCCGGCGGGTTATCCTGCAATTCGCGCAGCTCAGCGTGGGTCACAGCGCCCTGCTGGAACTCCTCCGGGGCGGCGGGGAGGTAGATCCCCAGCTTCTTCGCGGCGGTGGCGGGCTTCATGGCGGTGCCGGAAGGCATCTGGTCAGTCATGGGGAAAACGGTAGCATTTTCTTCCATGCTCACCATTGGGTTTGTCACCGGCACAGAGCCCGGCAAATGGTTCCGGCGCTATGAGGAATTCTCGGGCGCACGCTTGACGACGGTCCCTTCAGACGACCCAGTTCCCCTCCTCAGCGCCGAAGGCGAAGCAGGCCGCGCCGACATTGTGCTCACCCGGCTACCGGATGCGCGCGTGGGGGAGGAACACCACGTTGTGCGGCTCTACGAGGAGGCGCGTGGTGTCGCGGTGCCCAAGGACTCCGTATACGCGGAGGTGGGCGAGGCTGTCGAGGCGGGGGAACTGGCAGACGAGATCGTGAACTTCTCCTACGCGCCTGGCGCGGACATCGATGAGCTGCGTGGCGCGCTGCAGGTGGTCGCCGCGAACGTGGGTGTCGCGTACGCGCCCCTGCCTGTGCTGAAAGCGCTGAGCAAGAAGCAGGTGGTCCCGCTTGGGCTGGTGGGCAGTGACGGTGTTGACACCGAGGTTGCTCTCGTGTGGCTGAAGGAGCGCGACGGCGACGAGATTCAAGATTTTGTGGGGATTGCGAAGGGGCGCTCCCCGCGATCGTCGAGAAGCTCTCAAGCCCCGGCGAAGCGTGCGGCGAAAAAGCCTGCTCAAAAGCGGGTGCGGAAGCAACCCCAAGGTGCAGTGGCGCGCAACCGGAAGCGGCGCTAGTGCCCCCGGATGGGTGTGTCGGAAAAACGTCGACACGACAATTTTCTGCATAATGGGCAACGGCTCAAAAGAACGATGAAAGGTATTACTAAGATGAACCGTAAGATTGTTGCTTCCGCTACTGCACTCGCACTTGCAACCGGCCTGGTTGCTTGCTCTAACGATGAGCAGGCCACCGAGGTCGTGACCGAGACGGCAACCGCGACCGACACCGCTACGGCAACCGTGCCTGCGGAGACCGAGACCGCTTCCTCCACCGCTACCGAGACCGTGACCTCTTCCGCTTCCGGCGCCGCAGCTGCTGGCGCGGACGCCACCCAGGAGATCACCCTGGCAGACGGCAAGACCGCGCTTGTTCCGCAGGGTGTTGTGGACACCATGGACAAGTACGCCGAGTCTGAGTGGGGCGAGCCGACCGCAGTCGAGGAGATCGACGGCGGCTGGGTTGTCACCTACGACGGCGAGCACTACATCACCTGGAAGGAGTCCACCGGCGGCTCCCCGATCTGGGGCGAGATCGCGAACTCCTGGCTGAACGACGTGCGCGGCGCACGCACCGTTGGCTTCCCGCTGATGCCGGAGACCCCGAACACCGACGGTTCTGGCTGGAACCAGGAGTTCGAGAACGGCACCATCGACTGGTCCCGCGACGGCGCTGCAGACGCTCCGTTCAAGGCAACCGTGAACGCAAAGTAAGCGTGTAGCGCGTTCAGTAGCGCGCAAAAGGGAAGGCCTCGTCCAGTGCGGACGGGGCCTTTTCGTGTGCGGTGGGAAAGCGTTAGCTCAGGTCCTCCTTGAGTTTTTCTTCCTTCACGGGGAGAAGGAGCAGCAGGGAGAGGACTGCCAGCGGGACCATGAGGAGGAACACGGGGGTCAGTCCGTCGTTGTAGCTGCTGAGCACCACTGCTTTGAGTTCCGGCGGCAGCTGGCTCACCAGCTCCGGGGTAAGGCTGTTGGCGGCGCCCTCGTTGAACGTCTCGGCGTACGCGGCGCCCTCCGGGCCCATGTTGGCGAGTGCCTCCGGCAACCGCTCCTCGAGGCGGGTGCGCATGCCGTGGATGAAGAGCGAACCGGAAAGGGATGCGCCGATGGCGGAACCGATTTGGCGGAAAAAGTTGTTGGTGGACGTGGCGGTGCCCACTACGGCGATAGGGAAGGAGTTCTGCACAATGAGCACAAGCACCTGCATGACCAAGCCCAAGCCGAACCCGAAGATGAACATGTAGACACCCAGGGTGGTCAGCGTCGTCTCCGGGGTGAGTGTGGAGAAGAGGTAGAGGCCCACGGTGGTCACAGCCATGCCGACAATCGGGTAGATCTTGTACTTGCCGGTGCGCGAAATGATGAATCCCACGCCCATGCCTGTGGCCAGCATGCCGATAACCATCGGCAGCATCATGAGGCCGGCTGCGGTCGGGCTCATCTCGTGCACCATCTGGAGGTAGGTGGGCAGGTATGCAAGGCCGGACGTCATGGCGAAACCGAGGACCGTACCGGCCAGGGTGGTAAGCACCATGTTCCGGTTGCGAAACAGGCCCAGCGGGATGAGCGGATCGTCAGCCCGCAGCTCCACGATCACAAACGCCACGGAGGCGACCGCGGCAATGCTTGCGGTGGCGATGATGGTGGGGGAGGTCCACTCGTACTGCGTGCCGCCCCACGTGGTGGTGAGAATGAGCGAGGTTGTGGCGGTGGCCATGAGCACCGTGCCCAGCCAGTCCACGTCCATGCCCTTCGCGGAGCCGCGGCGCAGGTGCAGCACAGCGGCGGACACGCCCATCGCGAGCAGGCCCAGCGGGATGTTCATCCACAGCGCCCAGCGCCAGCCGGGGCCGTCCGTGAACCAACCACCCATCACGGGGCCAAGGACGGAGGCGACACCGAAGACGGCGCCCATCACACCCATGTACTTGCCGCGCTCCCGGGCGGGAACGACCTCGGCGATGATGGATTGGGAATTGATCATCATGCCGCCGGCGCCGAAGCCCTGGATGGCGCGGCCGATGATGAGCAGCTCCATCGAGTTAGCGAAGCCGCCGACGGTGGAGCCGATGACAAACAGGGCGATACCGAAGATGTACAGCCACTTGCGGCCGAGGACGTCGCCCAGTTTGCCGTTGATCGGCATCGCGATCGTCTGGCACACCAGGAACGCGGAGATGACCCAGCTCATGTGGTTCACGCCGCCGAGCTCGCCGACGATAGTGGGGAGCGCCGTGGAGAAGATCATCTGCCCCAGCGAGCTCATCATCATGGTGGTGAGCAGCGCGGCAAACACCAAGCCGACGTTTGGAGCTGGCTGATCTTGCGTCTGATTATCTGCGGTTTGGTTGTCTTGCACGCGCCAATGCTACTCCCGTTGTCACGTCACAGGCATACCGGCAGACAGCGTGCCCTCCACCAGTGCGGTGTCCCGCTCGAGGTAGGTGAGGTGTACGAGGCCAGGATCGGACGCATCGATTTCCCACCTTCCCTCCGCGCCAGGGGTGGTGTTGCAGGCATCGGTGAGCGGGTGGTTGTTCAAAGTGTCGTCGATAAGCACGGTGCAACCCGAGTCCGGGTACGTCACGGTGCCGGTGCCCCCGCCGAAGACGGCGACGGCGGGCCAGGATGGGGTGCGTGCGTGCTCGCTCAAGCTGTTGAGCATGCCGGAGTAGGTGCCGGCGGGGGCGAGCTCCGCCGCGGGCGGGCCGGGGTTTGCGGTGACGGTGACGGTGGCCGGGATGGTGTCCACCTCGGGTTCCGGCTGCGCGTACCACCACGCTGCGGCCAGCGCGATGAGGATCAGGGAGACCGCGAGCGCACCGACCCCGGCGGCGATCCAGGGTTTGTTGGAGCCGCCGGCGCCGCGCAGTTCAGAAAATGAATCAGCCATGAAAAATCCCCAGCCCTTCGCGTGGATAGTGCTGGGGATTGATCCTAGCGGGGGCTAGTTGCGGTCAGTGTTCGCCATCGCAAGGACGTTGAGGCGCTTGTCCAGCTCCTCCTCGGTGAGCTGCTCGCCGTCCACAAAGCCCAGGTCAATGGTGGCCTGGCGGATGGTGATGCCCTCCTTGACCGCGTGCTTGGCAATCTTGGCTGCGTTCTCGTAGCCGATTGCGGAGTTCAGCGGGGTCACGATGGACGGGGAGGACTCTGCGAGGGTGCGCATGCGCTCCTCGTTCGGCTCGATGCCGTCCACCAGGCGGGTAGCAAACTGGCGGGCGGTGTTGGCCAGCAGGCGGGAAGACTCGAGCACGTTGCGTGCCATGACCGGGATGAAGACGTTGAGCTCAAACTGGCCCTGGGTGCCGGCGAACGCGACAGCTGCATCGTTGCCAATGACCTGCGCGGAGACCTGGGTAGCGGTCTCGCACAGCACCGGGTTGACCTTGCCCGGCATGATGGAGGAGCCCGGCTGCAGATCCGGCAGGTGGATCTCGGCGAGGCCGGCGAGCGGGCCGGAGCCCATCAGGCGGATGTCGTTGGCGATCTTGTAGAGGGAGACAGCGACGGAACGCATCGCGCCGGAGAACTCGACCAAGCCGTCGCGGTTCGCCTGAGCCTCGAAGTGGTTCTTCGCCTCAGACAGCTGCTCAACGCCGGTGAGCTTCTTCAGCTCCTCGGTGACCTTGGCGCCGAACTCGGCCGGGGTGTTAATGCCGGTGCCCACGGCGGTGCCGCCGATGGCCAGCTCGCCCAGGTGGACCAGCGTGTTCTGCACGCGCTCGATGCCCAGCTCGATTTGGCGTGCGTAGCCGGAGAACTCCTGGCCCAGGGTGATCGGGGTTGCGTCCATCAGGTGGGTGCGGCCGGACTTGACCACCTCGTGCCACTCGTTTGCCTTCTTGTCCAGGGACTCGTGCAGCACCTTCAGGGCCGGGATGAGGTCGTTCGCCGCGGCCTCGGTAGCAGCCACGTGGGTTGCGGTCGGGAACGTGTCGTTGGAGGACTGGCCCATGTTCACGTGGTCGTTCGGGTGGACCTCAACGCCGTTGGCCTTGGCGATGGAGGCGATGACCTCGTTGGTGTTCATGTTCGAGGAGGTGCCGGAACCGGTCTGGAACACATCGATCGGGAACTCGTCATTGTGCTTGCCGTCCGCGATCTCCTTGGCGGCGGCGATGATGGCGTCAGCCTTTTCGGCGTCCAGGTTGCCCAGGTCCTTGTTCACCTGCGCGCAAGCTGCCTTCAGCAGGCCGAGTGCGCGGATCTGCTGCGCCTCGAGGCCGCGGCCGGAGATCGGGAAGTTCTCCACTGCGCGCTGGGTCTGCGCGCGCCACAGGGCGTTGACCGGGACCTTGACCTCGCCCATGGTGTCGTGTTCAATACGGTATTCCTGATCAGCCATGATCATCCTTTGCTTTCCGTTGCAAGAGACACTTACAGCCCTCTATTATGCCTGATGGGTCACCTCGAAGGAGCCGATGTGCAGCAACTCACCCCGCCACGCGCCAAAGACACCTTGATGGCAGCCGGGGCGATTGCGGCGGTATATCTGCTGCTGATTGGGCAGGGTTGGGTGCTGATCAAGGCGCAGCCCCCGCGCGATGTGGCGGTAATGGCCCTACCGGCGATAATTCTAGTTTCGTTGGTAGTGCCCACCTGGTTACTCATCCGCTACATGCGCGGCCGCGGGCTGGAGCTTGGGCTGACGCCGCTGGGGAGAGACGGGTGGCACCTGTTGTGGCGGGTCCCCGCAATAATGCTCGCTGCAGGGTTAGCGACCGGGGTGGTAGCGCCACTGCTTGGAATCTCACCGGGCGCGGACACGGCGGCGGAGTCGATCGCCGGCGAGGCGACGAATGCCATGCCGATACTGCTCGTGCTGGCTGGCTACCTGCTGCTCGGCCCGTTCATTGAGGAACTGGTCTTCCGCCGCGTCCTGTTGAACTACTTCGACACCCGCATGCCCGGATGGGCGAGTATCCTTCTGACCTCGGCGATCTTCGGAGTCGCGCACGTCGCGCCGCCAGCGATCATCTACACCTTCTTCTTCGGCATCGGCCTGGCGTGGCTGGCGCGGCTGCACAGCGGCATCACAGGCAGCTTGATCGCGCATCTAGTGAACAACACCGTGAGCAGCCTGGGCGTGTTCGCGGCGCTGTTCACACAATTGGCCGGTTAGGCGTGCGGCTCGGAGTAATCCACCACGGAGTACTCCTGCAGCTTGGACAGCTTGTGGATGGACTCCACGTAGCGAACCGTGCCGGACTTGGAGCGCATCACCAGGGAGCGGGTGGTGGCGCCGTTCTTGCGGTAGGACACGCCGCGCAGCATGTCGCCGTTGGTCACGCCGGTTGCGGCGAAGTAGCAGTTGTCAGAAGCAACCAGGTCGTCGAGGGTGAGCACGCGGTCCAGGTCGTGGCCTGCAGCGAGGACGGCTTCGCGCTCCTCGTCCGACTGCGGGGCGAGCTGGCCCTGGATCTCGCCGCCCAGGCACTTCATGGCGCAGGCCACGACGACGCCCTCCGGGGTGCCGCCGACGCCCATGGCGATGTCGATGGAGTTGGTGTCCTGCGCCGCGGCAATGGCGCCCGCGACATCGCCGTCCATGATGAAGCGGACCTTGGCGCCTGCCTTGCGGATCTCATCCACCAGCTGCACGTGGCGCGGGCGGTCCAGCACCACCACGGTGACGTCGGACGGGCGGATGCCCTTCGCCATCGCCACAGCCTTGATGTTGGCGGAGACCGGCGCGGTGATGTCGATGACGCCCTTCGCCTCGGGACCGACGGCGATCTTGTTCATGTAGAACGCGTCGCGCGGGTTGAACATGGAGCCGCGGTCAGCCGCCGCGATCACGGAGATGGCGTTCGGACGGCCCTCCGCCATCAGGCGGGTGCCGTCAACCGGGTCAACCGCGAGGTCCACCTGCGCGCCCTCGCCGTTACCAACCTGCTCACCGTTGTAGAGCATGGGCGCTTCATCCTTCTCGCCCTCGCCGATCACGATGACGCCGTCCATGTTCACGGAGTTGATCATCTTGCGCATCGCGTCCACCGCGGCGCCGTCGCCCTCGTTCTTCTTGCCGCGGCCGACCCAACGGCCGGAGGCCAGCGCTGCCGCCTCGGTCACGCGGACGAGTTCCATCGCGAGGTTGCGATCCGGGAAGTATTCGGGCGATTCAGTCATCGAGGGCCTCCTGAGGGCATTTGAAGCGTTCGTCGTGCATGCTGCGCGCACGGCACAGCACACCTCCATTGTGGCACTTTCTGGGGCCCGGAACCTGAGTTTTCACACCTTAAAAGGGGCACAACTCGCTTCAGTGCGTTCATCGGCCCGGGCGCGGGAGGATTCGAGCTGCGGTGAGGGCCCGTGCCATACTTGTGCCCGTGGCAAAGGACAGCAAACCCCGGGTGTTCCAAGATGGCCGCGACATGCTTCTCAATGTCATCGTCGTGGTCGTGCTCATGCTGGTGGGAGTTGGCGCGACCGGCTTGTGCACATACAACCCCGGCCGCCCTGAGCAGGGGCCGGTGCAGGAAGTGGATGCCCGCACCTTCCTGAGCTTGGAATCCCGCGCCGTGGGCTTCCCCGTGCGCTACCCCGAGATGCCTGATGGCTGGGTGACTAACTCAGCGCGCCGCACCATGATCAACCAGCAGCCCGCGCCGGTGGTTGGCTGGGTCAGCCCGGACGGGGGCTTCCTGCAGCTCACGCAAACCGGAGCCTCGCTCGAGGACGCTATCGCAGCGCAAGACAACCACGACCGCCCGGATGAGCGCACCGAGAACGTCGCCGGCCGCGAGGTCCGCGTTCTCCACTCGAACGATCAAAAAGTCCGCGACATCTGGGCGCTGGACGCGGGTGATGTGCGCATGGTGCTCACCGGGGCGGGGACTGACGACGAGTTCCGAGAGCTGATCGCCGCCGCCCTCGCCGCAGCGCCCATTGACCCGAACGAGAACCAGTAACTACTCGCCCTGGTTGGGGGTGCGGGAGTGCTCGCTAATCACAGCCTCGACGCGCTGGGCGGCACCCTGCAGGAGCACCTCGCACCGCTTGGCCAGCGCCTCGCCGCGCTCCCAGTACTTCAGTGATTCATCCAAGCTCATCTGACCGAGCTCCAGAATCTTGACGGTTTCAATCAGCTCGTCGCGGGCCCGCTCGTAGCTTAAGGTCTCCGGATCTGGGAATGCGTTCTCGCCTGCCTGGCCCGCGCCGAATGTGTTCTCTGCCATGTCTGCTCCTTCTGAGTTTTGAAAAATAGGTGGGAATGTGTGGGCAATGTGTCGTTGTTAGTCCGCCGGGGTGGTACCCATCGCTGCGGCGGCAATGGAACCGTCCGCCACGCGGATGCGCAGCTGGGAGCCTGGTGGTGATTGCTCAATGCTGGTCACCACGTCTGGCCCGGATCCGTCCCGCGGCAGGACCTGGACGACGGCGTATCCGCGGGCAAGCGTCGCCGATGGCCCCAGCGCAGAAACCTGTGACCGCAGCGACGAGATCACTGCCTCTTGGCGGCTCACCGCATGCGTGACTTCGCGGCGCATCCGCTGCACCTCTCGGGCCACCTCGTCCTGCCGCTGGTGGATTGAGGCCAGCGGGTTCGCCAATGCTGGGCGTGAGCGCGCTGCCTGCACAATCTGGGCTTCCCGCCGCACCCAGCCGCGTAAGGCCGCCGCGCTGCGCTGGCGCATTTGGTTCACTCCAGCCATTTCTTCCGCCATGTCGGGGACAACGCGCTTGGCGGCATCCGTCGGGGTGGCGGCGCGAACGTCGGCAACGTTGTCCAGCACCGGGTTATCCGGCTCGTGCCCAATCGCGGACACCACTGGCGTGCCCGCGGCGGCGACGGCGCGCTGCAGCGCCTCCTCGGAGAACGGGAGCAGATCCTCCACAGACCCGCCGCCGCGCGCGATGATGATCACTTCAACGTCTGGGTTTGCGTCCAAGATCTCCAGGGCGCGGATCACCTCGGGCACCGCTTTTGCGCCTTGGACCGCGGTTTTAACCACCTCGAAGCGCACCGCCGGCCAGCGCGATTGGGCAACAGCCATGACATCCCGCTCTGCCGCAGAGCCCTTGCCGGTGATCAATCCCACCTTCTGCGGCAGCACGGGCAGCGGCCGCTTGCGCGCCGGGGCGAAGAGACCTTCCGCGGCGAGTTTCCGCCGCAGCTCCTCAATCCGCGCCAGCAGTTCGCCTTCGCCTACGTGGCGGATCTCCACCACGCGCATTTTGAAGGAGCCGCGCTGCTGGTGGAAGTTGGGTTTGCCGTGAACGACAACATGGTCCCCGTCTTTGGGCGGGGAGGGCATTGCCATGAGCTGGCGGGTATCCATGATCAACTCAACGCTGGCCTCTGCTTGTGTGTCGCGCAACGTCAGATAGGAGTTCGCCCAGTTCGGCTTCGTGTTCACCTGGGTGAGCTGGCCCTCCACCCACAGCCAGCCGAGGCGTTCAATCCACCCCTTGACGCTGGTGTTCAGCCGGGAGACGCTCCACGGCGCCTCGGCTGTGCTCTTCGGTGCTGGGGATGCCCCAGCGCTTGATTCCATAACCACGTTCCTCCTTGCTGTCGCGCGCGCATCAACGAGTATGCCCGCCTTGATCCTTCTATCCTTTTAGACGCTGCTTAGGTAGGGTCGGTTCCATGACTGATGGCGCTAAAAACCTGTTATTGGCCTCCCCGCGCGGGTACTGCGCGGGCGTAGACCGTGCGGTTGAGACCGTGGAGAAGGCGCTGGAGAAGTACGGATCGCCCGTGTACGTGCGCAAAGAGATCGTGCACAACAAGTACGTGGTGAAGACGTTGGAAGAACGCGGTGCCGTCTTCGTGGACGAAACGGACGAGGTACCGGAGGGCGCGCACGTCGTCTTCTCCGCCCACGGTGTCTCCCCGGCGGTGCGCGACGCCGCCGCCCAGCGCAATCTGCTCACGCTCGACGCGTCCTGCCCGCTGGTGACCAAGGTGCACAACGAGGCGAAGCGCTTCGCTCGCGACGGGTTCCAGATCCTGCTGGTGGGCCATGAGGGGCACGAGGAGGTCGAGGGCACATCCGGCGAGGCTCCGGAGGTGACCCACCTCGTGGACGGCGTTGAGGGCGTGGATGCCCTGCCGGATTTCCCGGAGGACCAGCCGCTGGTGTGGCTTTCTCAGACGACGCTGTCGGTGGATGAGACCTTGGAAATCGTCGCAAAGCTGAAAGAGCGCTTCCCGCACCTGCAGGATCCGCCGAGCGACGATATTTGCTACGCCACCCAGAACCGCCAGGCGGCTGTGAAGAACATTGCGCCGCGCTGCGATCTGGTGATTGTGGTCGGCTCCCAGAATTCCTCCAACTCCAAGCGCCTCGTGGAGGTCGCGTTGGAGGCGGGTGCGCGTGAAGCTCACTTGGTGGACTACGCACACCAGATTGAGGAGTCTTGGCTGGAGAACGCGGACACGATCGGCCTGTCTTCCGGTGCCTCGGTGCCGGAGATTCTGGTGCAGGAAGTAGTCGCGCATCTCGGTGAGCGCGGTTACACGGACGTGGAGGAAGTGACCACCACCGTGGAGACCATCACGTTTGCTCTCCCGCGCGACCTGCGCATGCCGCCGCGCAAGGTAGACGCGTAGCGCCTAGCTGTCGCCGTACAGGTCGTCGCCCAGCCTGCCCGCGATGCGGGTTGATCCTCCGCGGTTCTGCCGCTGGGGCTTCACGCTTTTCGACGACTGCTTCACCGACCTCGCAGCCTTGGAAGCCCGGGCGGCTTTCTCGCGGCGAACTAGCTCATCAACGCCGATGCCGCCGGAACGCTCGCGTGCTCGGCGACCCTGCGTGTTGGTGCGCCGGTTACTCGCCGCTGCGCGGCTGCGCTCACTCACCTCGTACCGCTGCACTGCTTTGTTCTGGCGCTTGATCAGCCAGATGCGCAGCACACCGATGACTATGGCGCCGAGGGTAACCGTGAGCAGGACCGGAAAAACTTCCACGAGCGGGTATACCACCAGCAGCTGAGCTGTCTTGGCGGATGCGCCGCCGCTTGCAATCTGCTCGCGCCCCAATACGTAGCCGGTAGCAACCACGGCAGCGACAAAAAGCAATGGGGAGGATGCCACTGTCAAGAAAATGCCGCGCGGGTTCACAAGCGTGGTGGTGAGCACCACGGCGGTGGCAAATAGCGCCAGCAGAGGCCAGCCAACTTGGCCGGTGTAGATGGCGATCAGGGCACCCGTGAACAGCGCGGCAAAAATAATGCCGATTGCGGAACCGGTGGGCAGGCCAGCAAAAGTCGTTGGGGCTGCCGCGCGGGCGCGGTTCGGCGTATGAGTCACGTTGATCAACCTTAGTCGCCGGAGTTCGGCGGGTTCTTCACTGTCTTCTCCGTCGTGTCGGCAGTCTTGCCCCGCATGCGCCGCAATTTGGCGCTGCGCTGGCGCAACTTGCTCCAGCTGGTTGCACCCGGGCCGCGCTTCGGCTGCTCCACCACTTCATCCATTACCGGCGCCGCGGTGAATTCGCGGTCTTCGCGCCACCGCTTGCGCTCGTACACCGCCTCTTCCTCCTCGATCTGGGCGATGGCGAGGCCTTCTGGGGTGAAAAAGTCCAGCTCATCCGCGGTGCGCTCACCTGAGTGGATGCGCAGCATATCTAGCAGGTAGCGGTACGCAACGGCGATCATGGCCGCGACCGGAACTGCAAGGAAGGCGCCCACCAGCCCGAAGAGGCCGCCGCCGATAGTCACCGAGATCAGCACAATCACGGGGTGGAGGTCCATTGCGCGGGACTGCAGCATGGGGGAGAGGATGTTGCCCTCAAGCTGCTGCACCACGATGACGATGCCGAGCGTAATCAGCGCCTTGGTGAAACCCAGCGACACCAGTGCAACTAGGACCGCCAGGGCGCCGGCTACCACCGCACCGACGATGGGGATGAAGCCGGCGATAAATGTGATCACCGACAGCGTGAACGCCATGGGCACGCCCAAGAGCCAGATGCCGCCGCCGATCAGCATCGCGTCGATGAAGGACACAATTGCCTGTGCGCGGATGTACCCGCTGAGCGTGTTCCACGCGCGGGTAAGCAGCTCAGTGGCGTGGAGGCCGCTGCGGCCTCCCGTGGCGGAGCGCAGCCAGGGGAGGAACCGGTGGCCGTCTTTGAGGAAGAAGAAGATCAGCACCAGGATGACCACGAGCGTGACCATGAGACCCGCCGCGGTGCCGATGCCGGAGAACACGCCTCCCGCAATCGCTCCGGCCTGGTTCTGCATCCATTGCGCGACCTCGTTGACTGCCTCGTTGAGGTCCTCCGGATCCAGGTTCAGTGGCGGCCCCTGCAGCCAGAGCTGGAGGCGCTGGATACCCTCCAGAGCCTGGAGGTAGAGCAGGCGGGAGTGCGAGACCACATCCGGCGCGATGAGCAGAAAGATTGCGGCCAGCAGCGCAACAAACCCGAGCATGGTGATGAAGGCTGCGAGCCCGGAGGGCAGGCCACGCTTGCGCATCCACGTCGAGATCGGGGCGAGCACGGTACAGATGATCAGCGCCAGGACGAGCGGCAGCACGCCGGCCCAGAACGCCCCAATCAGCTTGCCCAACGCGTAGAGGAACACCGCGACTACAAGGATCTGCAGAGTGAACTTCGCGGTGGATTTCACCCACTGGTTCATCACTATCCCGCGGTCCACCCGGTCCTCGGGTGATCCGGGCCGCACCGGTGCGTCCGGGGTGTACGGGTCTCGCTTCGAAGACGGTGCGGAGGCATTCACCCGCACCATTGTGCCCGATGGGCTGATGCTTTGCGACGCTCGCAAGCAAGCGTCGAAAAGCAGTGCACTACACTTGCCCAGCGTGAGCCTTACTCTTGGAATCGTCGGTCTGCCCAACGTTGGTAAATCCACCCTTTTCAACGCGCTGACGCGCAATGAGGTGCTGGCGGCCAACTACCCGTTCGCCACTATCGAGCCCAACGTGGGGTTGGTGGAACTGCCGGATCCGCGTCTGACGCGACTCGCCGAGATTTTTTCCTCTGAGCGCATCCTGCCGGCCACGGTGTCCTTCGTGGATATCGCGGGCATTGTGAAGGGCGCGTCCGAGGGTGAGGGCATGGGTAACGCCTTTTTGGCGAACATTCGCGAGGCCGACGCGATTTGCCAGGTGGTGCGCGCGTTTTCGGACGATAACGTGATTCACGTGGACGGCCGCGTCGATCCGGCGACTGACATCGACGTGATCAACACCGAGCTGATCCTCGCCGACCTGCAGACCATCGAGAAGGCCCTGCCGCGTCTGGAGAAGGAGGCGCGCAAGGATAAGGACATCGCGGCCCAAGTGGCAGAGGCGAAGAAGGCGCAGGCAGTGCTGGAAGACGGGCGCACGCTGTTCGCGGCATCCAAGAGCGGGGAGGTGGACCTGCCGCTGCTGCACCACCTGCACTTGATGACGGCGAAGCCGTTCCTCTACGTGTTCAACTCCGACGAGGCCGTGCTGACGGATCAGGACCGCAAGCAAGAGCTGCGCGACCTCGTAGCACCGGCGGAGGCCGTGTTCCTCGACGCCCAGACCGAGACCGAGCTGCTTGAACTGGATGAGGAAGACGCTGCCGAGCTGCTCGCCGCGGTGGGCCAGGATGAGCCGGGCCTGCAGACGCTGGCGAAGGCCGGCTTTGACACCCTCGGCCTGCAGACGTACCTGACCGCCGGCCCGAAGGAGGCCCGTGCGTGGACGATCCGCAAGGGCGACACCGCGCCGAAGGCTGCGGGTGTGATCCACTCCGACTTTGAGAAGGGCTTCATCAAGGCCGAGATTGTGGCGTTCGACGACCTCGACGAGTTGGGCACCATGGCCGAGGCCCGCGCCAAAGGCAAGGTGCGCCAAGAAGGCAAGGACTACGTGATGGTTGACGGCGACGTGGTCGAGTTCAAGTTCAACGTAACCTAAGGCGAGCTAGTGCTAGTTGTATGGCAACACGTGCTGCCATTTTCGTTCGCATCTCGCTCGATGCTGCAATGGACGGTCTTGCCATCGAGCGTCAGCGAGAAGACTGCAAAGCCATCGCAAAGCAGCGTGGCTGGACGGTCGTACACACCTATGTGGATCAGTCGATCTCGAAAGAGGCCATCGCCCGGCTGGAAGCCAAGATCAGGTCACTGCCGCGCGGCGCAGTGCACATCCCCGTGCTCGCCGTCGAGAACCCCGCCCAGCACTTCCTCGACGCCGATCTGAACATCCGGCACCACGATCGAGGTGCTGGCCACCGTGCGCCTGTGGCCGCAACCCCGCGGGCGCAAGGGCTTCGATCCCGCCTCGGTCGACGTCGACTTCGGCGACCAGGTCGCGATCTCCGTCTTTGCCGAGTAGCGCTCGTCGTGCCCAACCCGTCCAGGGCGCAGCGGGTCCTGAGCATCTCGCCGTGCCTTCTGAGGCTGGCAAAATGTATCAAAACTGATACAATGGATGGCGAGGGTGTCATGGCGTTCACGCTGACGGGCCAGGCGAACTAGGGTCGTGCGTGTGGTTGCTATGGATCCTCAAAGCTCGGGCCTCAGACGAGGCCCCACAGGTGAGAGGACTCGAACGTGCCGCTGCAAGTTGATGCCCCGCATGGAGGCGTGGCCATCGTCCCGCCGGGTAAAGTCCTCGACTTCATCGACGGGGCCACCTTACGGCAGGACACTCCTGAGGAATACGTCAGGCAAGAGATCCTCAAGTCGCTGGTCCGTGAGTACGGCTACGACAAGAAGGACATTCGCGTCGAGGTTCCGATCAAGTTCGGGAGCCGCCGCGTCCGAGTCGACATCGTGATCTTCCCGCCCGGACTACGTGCTGTCGAGCAGACCCAAGCCAACGCCTGGCTGATCATCGAGTGCAAGAGCTCTAAGGTTCGCCCGTCCATGAAGAAGGATGGCGTCGAGCAAATGCTCAGCTACATGGCTGCCTGCCCCAACGTCGAGGTCGGAATGTGGACTAATGGCGAGGACATGGCGACCTACGCCTTCGAGACCAACGACGATGGTCACCGAGTCTCCGTCGAGATCCCGGACATTCCGTACTGTGGAGACACCGTCGAGGCCGGTACTCCTCGCTTCGAGCAGTTGCGTCCCGCGGCGTCGGACTCACTCCTTTTCGCCTTCCGCCGCGCCCACAGCTACATCGCCGGCAACCAGGGCATGCAAAAGCCTGAGGCGTTCTGGGAGCTGCTGAAGTTGATCTTCTGCAAGATCCAAGACGAGCGTGACTCAAGCTCTCCGCAGTTCTACGCTACGCCCAAGGAGCGCCAGAACATCACCGGTCTGATGCGCTGTACCAGCCGCATCGGCAAGCTCTTCGCCGGCGTCAAGAAGCAGTACCCCCAGATTTTCAAGGCCAACGAGGAGATCGAGCTGGAGCCGAAGGTTCTGGCCTACATCGTTACCCAGCTCCAAATGTTCTCGCTCCTGGACTCCGACGTTGACGTCAAGGGCAAAGCCTACGAGGAGGTTGTGGGCTCCAACCTCCGCGGCGACAGGGGCGAGTTCTTCACCCCGCGTAACGTCTGCAACATGATGGTCGGGATGCTCGACCCCACCGACAAGGACCTGATCCTCGACCCGGCCTGCGGCACCGGCGGATTCCTCATCTCCGCCATGAACCACGTGATCGCCGGGGTAAAGCGCGAGGTTCGGGCCTCAGGGCGCAGCCGCCAGCTCCAGGATGACTCCATCCGTGACCGGAAGCGCTACTTCCTGGAGAACAACCTCGTCGGGCTCGACTTCAATCCCAACCTCGTTCGCGCGACCAAGATGAACATGGTCATGAACAACGACGGTTCAGGTGGGCTGTTCCAGGCCAACTCCCTGGACAACCCCATGCGATGGACCGAGGACCTCCGCGCCCGGAACCTGCTCGGTACTGTGGACGTGATTTTGACCAACCCGCCTTTCGGTTCCAAGATCCCGATTGACGATCCAGCCATCTTGGAGCAGTTCGATCTCGGCCACCACTGGGAGTACGACGAAGACTCGGACCGCTGGTCGAGGACCACCAAGACCTCGGCGCGCCCGCCAGAGATCCTGTTCATCGAGCGCTGCGTCCAGCTCCTCAAGACCGGCACCGGCCGCGCCGCGCTGGTCCTGCCTGATGGCATCCTCGGCAGCCCCGGGCTTGGTTACGTGCGGCAGTGGATCCTGACGCATACCACCGTCCTGGCGTCAGTGGACCTCCACCCGGACACCTTCCAGCCGGGGACCAGCGTTCAGACTTCGGTGCTCATTCTGCAGCGCAAGTCCGACCGTCAGATCCGAGACGAGATGGCTGCGGGTAAGATCGACGACTACGAGGTCTTCATGGCGATCTGTGACCACATCGGTCATGACAAGCGTGGTAACGCTGTCTATATGCGCGATGACCAGGGCTACGAGATCGTTCGAGAAACCGAGGACGCGGTCACCACCGCGGCCGATGGTGACGACAACGAGCAGACCCATCTGGCCAAGGAGAGGGTGCTCGACGACAACACCCAGGAGATCGCCGAGCAGTTCAGATCATGGCTGCGGACGCTCTAGCCCGGCAACTGGGTTCTGAGGAACTAACCAAAGAGCTCGACTCCGGCGTCCTCTGGGCACCGGTCAGCTCGAAGCTCCTCACGAGCGGCGAACGGAGGCTGGAAGCCTCCACGTTCCTCACTGACGGGTTCGGTCTGCGACAGGGTCTCGAAGCGCTCGACTCCACGGTTGAGATGGCTGAGCTCGCTAAGGTGTGGCAGCCCTCGCGGCTCAAGGGATTTCCGGTCAACGACGGCAAGGGGCTACCCTTCCTCTCTGCCGGGCAGGTCTTCGAGAGCCAACCTCGCGTGCGGAAGTGGCTGGCTGAAGCCATGATCCCGGCTGTCGAGACCCGGTACCTCGACGTCGGTTCGCTGCTCCTGTCTTGCTCCGGCGAGGTCGGCCGAGTCACCGCCGTTTACGACGAGCATCTTGACAAGGTCATCACGCACGACCTCCTTCGGATCGACGCTCATGATCCCGCCGACTACGGCTGGCTCTACGCCTACATGAAGACGCCTACGTTCTTCGCCATCGCTCGCAGCGCCCAGTACGGTCACATGATCAAGCACCTGGAACCCGAGCACGTCCAGCAGATGCCCGTGGCGATGCCGAGCCTGGACGTCCGCCGTGACATCGGGCAGGACGCGAAGAATGCCTTAGAGATGAGGCAGCACGCCCGGCGGCTGCAAGGGCAGGCCGACGACCTCTACGCAGGCTTGGTCAACCCTCAGGGACTCGTCCCGACCGCAAGCCCCTACACCACGGTGAGCTGCTCTGAGCTGTTGACCGGCAGGCGACGCATGGAGGGCCAGTTCCACCGCGCGGACGTGCGCCAGGTCGAGGACATGGTCCAGGCTGCCGGATTATCCGTTCAGCCGCTCGACGATCTCGTCGAATCCATCTCGCTCGGTTCAAGATTCAAGCGATACTTCGGCCCCAATGGCACCCCGTACCGCTCCGCGAGCGAACTGTTCGACGTGAACCCGCCGGTGACAAAGCGTATCTATTCAGCGTTGCTGCCCGACCCCGACCGCTACATGCTCCAACCAGGTTGGATCATCACGGCGCGCTCAGGCCAGACCTACGGCCTGCTGGGACGGACCATGGTGCTCACCGAGAACCATGAAGGCGTGTTCGGTAGCGACGACCTCATTCGGATCGTGCCCGACGAGACCAAGGCGCGCACCGGTTACCTGCAGACCGTGCTGAACCACGTGGACTATGGGCGACCACGCGTCGTCCGTTACGCGTCAGGCACCTCCGTCCCTCACCTTGACCCGCCTGACATCCGTGACGTACTGGTGCCCAGATTCAGCCAGGCGCAGGAGGACGAGATCGCCGACCTTTCCGATGAGGCCACGGCTCTCTCGGCGGAAGCCGACCGTCTAGAGACAGCCGCCGTTCGCGCCGCGGAGATGGCCATCGCCCTCCTCACCAACAGGCACGGAAACGTGACGACCATGGGAGCTGTCAATGACTGACACGGCCACCCCACTGCTCGGAACGGTACGCGACTCATCGAGGAGGTGACCGTGGCCGACGTCACGGATCGGACCCTCTTCGGCAACGCTGTCCGCGACGCCCGGAGAGCCCTTGGCTGGAGCCAGTCCGCCTTGGCCGAGCGCTCCGGTGTCTCGCGCCCCACCATCGCCCGACTCGAAACGGGACGTGGGGTCTCGTCCACGAGCCTGCTGAAGCTCGCCAAGGCCCTCGACCTCCAGATATCCCTGGAACCCCAGGAGAAGCACCGCTGAGGCGGTGCCGGGAGCCCTCCTGACAGCGATCACATGACCGTTAGGTGGCTTCACCATGTCCATGACCACCTATTCAGACGTCTTGCTGCGCCTGGGCGACGTCCAGCTCAGCGGCACCATCAGCTACGACCACCGCACCCAGCGCCTGGAGATCACACACCCCGATAGTGATCTCGAAGTGCTTTCGATCGACTTGCTGCGGTGCGGGCGACCAGCATCGGCCAGACGGGGGAGGCCTCGACCGTCTGCACCATCAGCAGGGCGGTCGGGGTGATGAAGCTGGCGGCGTCTTTAGCGGAAAGGTTTCTTTGCGCCGACACGACGTTGAATTCAAGTTCAACGTGTAGTTCCTGGACAGGGTTACTTTTAGTTGTAATCGCATTTTGGCCCGTAGTCGTTTGAGTGTACTTAAATAGACGCAAGTGCCTCACACTCGGTGCCCACACTCGGCCGAGCCTGCACTAGTCTGCTATGAGTGTCGCCATACGGCATCCCACGTTGAAAGTGATCTCGGAGGTCTGATGTCGCCTAGACCTGGCGGAGAAACAGACAAACTTGGAAATAGGTACGAGCTCGCATGGGCTATCCGCCATGCCTTATATTGCATCGTCGACGATAGACGGGCGTTGACTGCGGAAGACATCGACGCCGAGCTAAATCGAGGTTCCGAGTTCACTTACGACGACGGTCTCGTTACCGAAGTGCACCAGTTAAAACGACAGAACGGCACTAGTAACAGTTGGACAGTCAAGGCTCTCGCCGATCAAAAGATCTTCGAGGCGGCTGCGGAGCATGTGGCGGCGGGCCGAAGTTACCATTTTGTCTCCCTGGTGCCGTGCCGGCCCTTACAAGAATTGTCCGATCGTGCTCGCAAGTCAGATGATCTAACGAGTTTCACCGACTGCTGGCTTTCTAAAGAGCTAACACCGGTCTTTAACCAATTGGCGGCGGCCGAAATCCTAGGCAATCCCCAAGTGGCCTGGAACACACTTCGCGGAATGCGGTTCTTAGTTCAAGATGAACTCGACATCGTCCGCACGAACAGTATGCTTGCTGTGTGCAGTCTGAGGGGAGCTAGCGGCGACCTCATATCTCTTGCTATAGGGGATATCCTTCTCGACAACCTCGGTAAGCGGTTGACTCGAACTGAACTTTTTGCTCTTCTCGCTCAAAGGGGCATCAAGCCACTGGAACCTGGGTCGCATCTGACGTCGCACCAGCAGGTGTTTAAGATCACGAAAAGCTGGCGTCAGTCCGTTGAACGTGAACTCTTGCAACCACCGATTAAGCGTGCAGAGGCCGCCCACCTAGTGGAGGCGCTTGATAAATATCGGATCGGGCTCGTCGCAGGTACGGCGGGAGGTGGGAAGAGTTCCGTTCTCGAACAAACTGCTGCCACTCTTGAATCGGCTGGTGCCGAGGTGCTGGCGCTACGATTGGACCGATGTGGTCCGTTCGCGTCGACTGTCGAGTTGGGGCATCAGTTCGGGTTCGAAGTCTCTCCCGCAGCCGCTTTGGCGAGGGCGGCTGACGATCGCGACGCCTTCCTGATTATCGACCAACTCGACGCGGTGAGTCTTGCCTCCGGACGTATGCCGGAGAGTTTCGATGTCGTTATGGATCTCATCGACGAAGCACTGTCAGTGTGCGGAATCCGTGTTGTTATGGCATGTCGCCAGTTCGACATCGATAATGATCACCGTATCCGCGCATTTGCGTCTCGTACCGACGTAACAACGGTGGAAGTCGACCGATTGTCGAAGGAGGAAGTCGAAGCGGCAGTGACAAGAATGGGACTCGACCCAGCGCGGTTAAATCAATCACAACTAGCCCTTCTGCAGACGCCGCTGCACCTTGTACTCCTGCAAACGATTTCGACTCAGGCTGAAGCGCTGGCCTTTCATTCGCGCGGATCGCTCTTTGAAGCGTTTTGGGAGCGCAAGCGACAAGCAGTGCGTTCGCGGCGAGTGAATGTCAGATTCAACGACGTGGTCAGTCGGATCGCCAACGCTGCAAGCGATCTGCAAGCGCTGTCTGTCCCAATCGAGATTCTGGACGATGAGGACCTTATTGAAGACGCCAACGTCCTCGTTTCAGAACACTTGCTTGCGCAAGACGGCGGTCGCATCGCGTTCTTCCATGAAACGTTTTTCGACTACGCCTTCGCACGTCTGTGGGTGTCACGCGGGGAGTCACTCGTTGACTTCCTGCTCCGTGACGAGCAGGCACTTTTTCGACGTGCCCAGGTTCGCCAGGTCCTGCAACATCTCTACGAGCGAGCGCCGGATCGTTTCCATACCGAGGTCGAATCAGTACTTACCGCTAACGACATCCGATTTCACATAAAGGAGACAGTCCTTGCCGTCGTAGCTAATCTTCTTGCGCCGACGACTGCCGATGCCGAAGTGATGGTCCGGATCGCCGCGGGACATCCGGGCTTTGAAGACCGGCTCTGGCAGCAGTTGAGTAGACCACAGTGGTTCAGGCGATTCCTTGAGGATGGTCAGATTGCTGCTTGGCTCGATGGCCCGAACGAGGGCATGCGGAATCACGCGTTGAATATGATGGCTAGTGCGGTCAAAGAGCACCCGGTATCGATCGCAAAGCTGTTAGGGGACCGCAAGGCCCAGCCGGAATATCACCGCTGGTTGCGTTGGGTCAGCCGTTTTTCGGATGTCTTTCAGAACCGAGATTTGTTCGATTTGGTGCTCGAAGGAGTTCGCGAAGGCGCCTACGATGGGGCACAGCATGAACTTTGGCTAACGATGCGCAACCTGCCTAAGCACGAACCACTTTGGGCGATCGAGTTGTTGCAGGCTCGGCTGATCGATCACGGGGATGCCCTGACGCTTAACGAGGAAGGCAAGGTGACTGTGCTCGGCATGCGAGAGTACAGCGCCGCCGAACTCGTTAGGTATACCGCACATGCTGAACCGTTGGCATTCGTGCTGGTCACGGTGCCGTATCTCCGACGAGTCATGGCGAGGACCGCGATCGAGCCTGGCGTCGACGGCCTGATTCGCGATCTGCACTTCAGCTTTCGCATCAAGGACGATGACTTCGGCAGCTACCGGCTTGATGGCATCCTGCTGGCGGCGTCGGTCCGAGCGCTGGAGAGTGTGGCAAAGAGCGCCCCTGAGGAGATCCGGTTCCTTCTCGAGGAACTGGCTTCCGATCCCTACGACGGATCGCAATTCTTGCTCTACCGAGCGTTGTCAGCGGGCGCAGAGCATTTTGCCGGGTGGGCGGCGAGTCTCTTGCTCCAAGGCGGACGTCGTCTCCGTTGCGGCTATATCTCCGATTCCCTATGGGTTGCACGGGAGCTTGTCCTGGCGATTGCACCAGACGTGTCCGACGAAATTCACCAGCGGCTCGAGAAGTTGTTTCGAGATTTGCCCTGCGAGTGGGGGAGTAACTGCGGCTCGGGACGCTCGGCTTTCACGTTTCTATCCGCCCTGGAAGAAGCGCGGCTTACTACGGTCGGTCAACGACTCCTCGGGGAATATCGACGGAAGTTTGGGGAGGACGCCCCCGCAGAGCCACAGGGAATTACCGGTGGTTCCATCGGTTCGCCGATCGGCCTTGGTGCCGCAAAGAAAATGAGCGATTCACAGTGGCTGAGGGCTATGTCAAAGTATGACACTGACAAGACGAATTGGGCGACCTTCACCGGCGGGGCCCATGAATTGTCCAGCGTGCTGGGCAATCAAGTAGCCGCAAACCCCGAGCGCTTCGCTAGGCTGGCGCTGCGGCTGTCCCCAGAGTTCAATGCGGCTTACTCCGGTGCGATGCTTAGGGGCTTTGGCGAGGCCGATGCGAGCGATAGCACCGCGCCGCTGATCTTCGACGCTGTCCGTCACATTGCTTCGCTGGGACAGGCAGAAAATGATCGGTGGCTCGGGATGGCGCTACAAAAATACTACCGCGAAGTGCCGCTTGACCTGGTCGAACTGATTAGAGACAGCGCTGTGAACGCGCTGGATCCGGCCGATTGTTCTCCTGTGATCGTTCGGGATGGAACGGACGCACCAAGTGCCGTGGATATGCAATTGAACGGCATCAACACGGTACGAGGGAGTTTGGCCGAAGCTCTCGGCGATCTTTTGGTCACCGACAGTGACGGCAAGAGAACTGCACTGGTCGCGCCATATCTCAACGCGATGGCCGGTGATCCGGTACTCAGTGTCCGTTCGTGCGTTGCCTACACCCTCGCCGCCGCGCTACGGCATGCTCGCCCAGAGGTCATGAGGGCGTTCTCAACCCTGATCAATACTGACGATCGTCTCCTCGCCGCCGGATCTGTTCAGCATTTGATGGTCTACATCGGCAACGTGAATCCCGAGGTTATAGATCCGGTAATTCAGCGCATGTTGGCATCGGATGATGCCGAAGCTCGTGAGGCTGGTGGCGCCGTCGCGGCGTTCGCGGCGATGGAATGGGACCGCCCCGATCTTATGAAACAAGCGCTGTCGGGAGACTTTCACGCCCGAAAGGGCATCGCTGAAACCTGTGTTCAGTGTGTCGATCGCACTTCGAATGTCGAACTGGCCACGGCGACCCTAACCCGGCTTATGAACGACGAGGCGGATGGGGTGCGTAAGGAAGCGGCTACTGTGGCGCTTCACCTCCGCGAGCAACCGCTCCAGCCATTCGTTAAACTACTCGCGGCTTTGATCGACTCGCCGGCTTACGAACACGCCACGCCCCAGTTGCTGGTCACGCTACAGTACGCGCCGGATAAGGTCGATGAACTGGTCTTGAGAGCTGCAAAACGGTTCGTCGATGTCTTCGGGCACGATGCCGCGGACATTCGCACCGGCGCAGCGGGAGATGCGCATTACATCAGTGAACTGGTGGTGCGTGGGCTAGCGCAGTGCCGGGATCGTACCCACCGAGCGGAGTTGCTCGACGTTTTGGACTCTCTCTTAGAGCTTGGCGCGTACGGCATCAGTGAGGCCATAACGGATTCAGAGCGGTTATAACCGATAGCGCTCGAAAGGGCCGCGGGTTTCATTGGAGCCAATGTCTCCTGGCGGGAGAGGTTGATCCGATTCGTAACGTGGTGGAGTTTAAGTTTAACGTGTAGTGCTTAACCTCTGCGATGAACTCTTTGATCCCGGGACGTGATGAGGACTGGGGCTATTGTGCTCCCCCGAACGCTACGGCCCGGGGGCACGAGGCTGTGTCGCAGGTGCAAGCGAGAGGACCAGGAGCGAAACACAGACCGCTGAGTCGACGCAGTCACGGTAAAGACGGAGCCGTCTAGGCGGTGCTCGAGGTTGCGCGAGATACGGTGACGCTGGGCGTCGGTAAGCGATGCGCATTCGGCGACATCGATGGAAAGCTGGACTTTGCCGTCCGTCGTGTTGACGCCCTGGCCGCCTGGAGTCGACGATTTCGCGAAACGCTCCGCGAGATCGGCGGCGATGACCGCACCGTCGGGGATCCCCGGGCCGGGCGCTATGGTCAGGTCGTTCATGCCGCCCAGCCTAGGTGCCCACAACCCTTTCTCGTCTCGGCGGAAGCGGAGACCGCGTCGCGACGGCCGGGATCCAGCCTCAGTATTATCCTCGTCACCGGTTGATTCGAACGCTTTTTGCTCCTCCTTCTCCCGTCGGGCTTCGATTTCAGCGGCCTCCGCAGGTGGCAGTGATCGCTGGATCCGCTCGAACTACCGGTTCCGATCAGCGGTCGAAGGATTTTCGCAGCAGCCGGACCTGCGGCGCAAGTGCCGCCGCCGTAGCCTGACGAGCATCCCCGCCATGACGGCCATCACGACGGCGGTCCCGGCACCGATGATCCAGGGATTACCGAGGAGCCCACCGACGCCTGCGAGTGCTCCGCCCGCCGCGATGAACGGCAGGCCGCAGCAGAGCAGCGACGGAAGCGCGCAGCATGCCAGCAAGAGCAGCCCGGTCACTGCAGCGACGACGGGACCGGCGCGCCATTCGTCGCGGTCCTGATCGGCGCTCATCGTCTGCTTCAGGATGAGATCTCCCCGATTGCCTGTGTTGCCGTTCATGCGCAGCACGACAGCAGCGACGGGTCGGTGGTGAAGGCCTTCGCGGCGATCCGGATGCCCTCGGCCATGGTCAGGTAGGGGGCCCAGGCGTTGGCGACCTCGGCGACGGTCCTGCCGAGCACGTGGACGCCTGCGGCGGCGAGCTCCCCGGCGTCCTTGGCGACGGCGGTCAGGCCGAGGATCTCGTTCGTCTCGGCGTTCACGACGATCTTGATGAACCCGCGGGTGTCGCGGTTCACCAAGGCGCGGGGCACGTGGTGCAGGGGCAGGACGCGGCAGTCGCAGCGGATCCCCGCGGCGAGGACGTCCTTCTCGGTCATCCCGACCGCGCCGATCGCGGGCCCGGTGAACGTCACCCGCGGCAGGCGGGCGTAGTCGACGGACCGGTCGGCGTCGGCGAACGCGTTCTCGGCGACGAGGGTGCCGTGGTGGGCGGCGACGTAGACGAACTCGGGGTGCCCGGTCACGTCGCCCGCGGCCCAGACCCGCGGGTTCGAGGACTGCAGCCGATCGGAGACGACCACCTCGCCGGAGTCTCCGGTATTCACCCCGACCGCATCGAGGTTCAGGCCATCGGTGACGGGACGGCGTCCGAGGGCGACCAGGACCTGGTCGGCGCGGAACTCCTGCGAGCCGCCGGACAAGGCGGCGGTCACGACGGCCTCGCCTCCCGTGCCGCGGGAGACCCGGGTGGGCACTGCGCGGCTGACGACGCGGATGCCCTCGTCGGCGAACACCTCCTGGAGCGCCTTCGACACCTCCGGCTCCTCCTTCGAGGCGAGCCGGGACCGCACGAGCAGCGTGACCTGCGAGCCGAGGCGGGCGAACAGCTGCGCCTGCTCCAGGGCGACGTAGCCGCCGCCGAGCACCAGCAGCGACTCGGGGACCTCCGTCAGCTCCATCGCCGTGGTCGAGGTCAGGTATCCGGTCTCCTCCAGGCCGTCGATCGGCGGTGCCCACGGGCGAGAACCAGTCGCGACCAGGTAGTGGTGGGCCTCGATGGTCTCGACGCTTCCGTCGGATCCGGCAACATCGAGAACCGGCGCATCAGGGGTGCCCACGAACGAGGCGTCGCCGCGGAGGGCCTGCCAGCCGTAGGAGTCGGCGACGTCGGCGTACTTCTCGCCGCGCAGCGACTCCACCAACGCTTGCTTCCCAGCGATCAGCGCGGGCATGTCGACGGGATCCGCCGTCGTCGCGATCCCGGGGAACCGGGTTGCGGCGTCGACCGCGACGTGCCGCGCGCCGGCCGCGGCAATGAGCGCCTTCGACGGGACGCAGCCCGTGTTCACGCAGGTGCCGCCGAGCGTCCCGCGCTCGATCATCACCACCGACTTCCCGAGCGTGCTGGCGCGGATCGCAGCGGCGAACGCGCCGGCTCCCGATCCGATGATGGCGAGATCGTACTTCGTAGGCATCGCTACTCCTGTCAACTCTTGGCTTTCTGCTCTGTCTCAGCCATACTGGACCTTCCAGTGCAGGGGAAGGTCAAGCGCGGCCACGGAGGGAGACAGCAATGTGGATCGGAGAACTCGCCGAGAGGGCGGGCACTACCGCGAAGACCCTTCGCTTCTACGAGGAACAGGGCCTTCTGCCCCCGACCGAGCGCACGCCGTCCGGATACCGCGACTACGCGCCCGAGACGGTCGCTCGGATCGACTTCATCCACCGCGGCCAGGCCGCGGGCCTCACCCTCGCCCAGATCCGCCAGATCCTCGACATCCGCGACGGCGGCCATGCGCCCTGCGAGCACGTGCGCGACCTGCTTGACGTGCGCCTCGCTGAGATCGAGCAGCAGATCGCGCAGCTCTCCGTGCTGCGCGACACTATCGCGGACCTTAGCCAGGACGCCGCGCACCCGGATCCTGAAACGTGCAGCACCGATCAAGTGTGTAGGTACTTGTAGATGGCGGGAGTCAATGACTCAAACGCTACAACCCCGATATGCGCTAGCGCATGTCGATGCCGCCGGTGCCCACCTCGATGATTTTGGTGGTGGCCGCGATAGCACATAGCAGCGGCATCGGGGCGGAGGCCTGCAGCGCGAAGTGGTGGACTCGGAAGGACGCGTTGTTCACGCCGATTTCGTCCGCAGCCTGGGTGATCTCCAGACGAGTCTTGGCGATCTTTTCCGCAGATGGCCCGCACTAGCTGCCGAAGGCGTAATGCCCGAAGCTTAAGAAGCCGAACGCTTTCATTGGATAACACTCCTTTTGATGGTGTTAACGAGAGGGGGTAACTTTGCAACGACATACCGTCGAGTTCAAGTTCAACGTGTAACGCGAGGCGTTATTGACGCTTCGCGTTATGGGGGGTACGGTGAAGCATGATCCAGTCTTTCGCTGACAAAGACACCGAACGGTTGTGGAACCGAGAGCGGGTTCGCTCGATCGATCCGCGTATCCATTCTGTGGCTTTGCGCAAGCTGCGTATCCTCGGATCCGCGCAGAGTCTTGAGGACCTGCGGATTCCGCCCGGCAACCGCCTCGAAGCGCTCAAGGGTGATAGGCAGGGTCAGCACAGTATCCGTATCAACGGCCAGTGGAGGATCTGCTTTCGGTGGACCGTCGCAGGGCCAGAGGAGGTTGAGATAGTTGACTATCACTGACAAGCTCCCTCCTGTCCACCCAGGAGAGATCCTCATGGAGGATTTCCTCAATGAAATGGGTATCACCCAGCACAAGCTCGCCGTTTCCATCGGCGTTCCCCCGCGCCGGATCAACGAGATCGCCCACGGAAAGCGTGCGATCACTGCTGACACGGCACTCCGCTTGGCAAAGTTCTTTGGGGTGAGCCCGCAATTCTGGCTTGGATTGCAGACTCAGTACGACCTCGATGAGGCGGAGGATCGAATTCTGGCCGAGATCGAGGCTATTCAGCCGCTGCAGGTCGCCCGTGCCTGATGCGCTATTCCTCCGGAATGCGCCCTTGCCGGTGTTGCTTACGCGACTCCTTTAATTTGATGATGGCCTCGCGAGGACTTCCCTGATTGACTACGGGGCCAGCGACACCGGGATTGCCAGGTGGACGCTCGGTGACGTCTTTTCCGGAACGCAGCACGAAAAACGCCACGACTGCGAACGCGGCGATGACGACCGAGATGATGAGGAGGATGACCCCGGAGATTCTACGAGCGGCACGGCTTCACCAACATCGCACAGGGCTCGCGGATGCTCCTGTACGTCCGGGAGCTGTGAAGCGCAACTCACGCCGATAGGGAATACTTACTCCCCATGACAAGCAGGAACCAGGCAGAAGTTACCCAGACCGTGATTCTCCCGCAGTCGCGGGACGCGCTGTTTATTACCCTCGGCTTCAAGGAAGGCGGCGAGGAGGCCGCGCTCGAGGCACTTTCCAGCCTGTCCAGCCTCACCAACGGCGTGGGCTTCCGGTACCCGAAGGCGCACCTGACCGCGGTGGCCGGCATCGGCGCGACAATGTGGGACCGGCTTTTCGCACTGGACAAACCGGAGCACCTGCACGAGTTCGTCGAGCTCCACGGCGCGAAGCACCACGCGCCGTCCACGCCGGGCGACCTGTTCTTCCACATCCGGTCCGACGAATTCGACGTCGCCTTCGAGCTCGCCCGCCGCATCAACGCGATCGTGGAGGACCACATCGACTACCACGACGAGGTTCACGCCTTCCAGTACCAGGATTTCCGCGACCCGCTCGGCTTCGTCGATGGCACCGAGAGCCCCCGCGGCCAGGAGGGCGTGGAGGTTGCGATCATCCGCGACGGCATCTGGAAGGGCGGCAGCTACATCGTCGAGCAGAAGTACGTGCACAACCTCAAGGACTGGAACACCCTGCCGGTGGAGGAGCAGGAGCAGGTCATCGGCCGCACGAAGCATTCCGACATCGAGCTGGATGAGAAGGCCCCGAACAGCCACGTGGCCGTCAATCAGGTTGAGGACGAGGACGGCAACGGCCTAGAGATCGTGCGCAACAACCTCTCGTTCGGCGACGCGCTGGGCAAGCAGGGCACCTTCTTCATGAGCTACGCCCGCGACCCCCGCGTCACCGAAGTGATGCTGCGCCGCATGTTCATCGGCGAGCCGGAGGGCAACTACGACCGCATCCTGGACTTCTCCGAGGCGCTGACGGGCTGCAACTTCTTTGCTCCGCCGCGCGTGTTCTTGGACCACTGCGCCGACTACGCGCACGCCCACCTGCGCCCCGATGAGGACCCGCAGCCGAACCAGCCTGCCATCAACTTGCCGCAAGGCAAGGCGGTCTTCCCGGACCGGTCGGATGTGCCCACCTCCCACAACGCCGAGGACGTCGAGGCTGCGAGGGCCCGTTACAAAGGCGCGCTCCGCCGGCAGCAGTAGTCGCGGTCAGTCACCCTGGCCGCTCGTTTCGGGCGGTGCGGGGTAGCGCACGAGGGGTCGTCGCCGATTACCGCGCCTTCGTTCAAGGTTGCCTCACTTATCGACGCACCTTCGGCCCCCAGCCCCGTCACATGCAACACCTCGTCCCCGTGCGCAAGCAAGTGGTCGGCGATGATGCGGCGGTGGCAACGCCACCACACCGCTTCTGAGCACATCACCGCGGTAGGGGTTTCAGCGGCCTGGTCTCGAAGGGCATCAAGCGTGGCCACGAACTCGTCGCCAAGGGCGTGGTCGGCGTAGTTGTGGAACTGCGGTTGCGCCAGTTGCCGTTGACCTTGAAGGGAACGGTACGTGAGACGTTGCGGCGGCCGGTGAGCCCCGCGCTGCGGCTGTAGGCGATGCCGTCCTCGGGCAGGTGGGCGGTGAGGTAGTCGTCGTTGAACCACGGGTACTTCCGAGACCCGGGGAGCTTGCGCACATCAACGATCGACTCAACGCCGGCAGTACGGAGCATCCGCACAAACTCTGCAAACTCGAGATTGGAGTGGCCTACGGTGAAAATACGCATGACACAAACGCTACGCGCCTGCCCCATCACACCAGGAGGGGGACAAACTGATCCTTCATTGGCGGGTGGCCGGGAGCCTAACCGGCGGGCGCAGGAAACTCTCGGCTATTTCCCAAGCTCCTTGCGTCGCTCGGCGGCGAGTTTCAGCCGCTCGGCGCGATCAGAACGTTCCTTCTCCAGCAGTTCCTCGAGGATCTCATCTTCCTCGTCGGAGATGTCGAAGACGGCGTACCAAGCGAACGCGAGTGCGCCCATCATCGGCCACACCACCCAGGCGAAGTCCAGATCCAGCCCAATCTGCAGCACCAAATAGACCGCCAAGCCGCAAATGAGGGTGGTGTAGATCGCGGTGTCCATCTTCCGCTTCGCTGCAAGTTTCTCATCCAGTTCGACCTCGGACGGCGTCCGCTTCTCCAATGCGACCGGTTCGGCCGGGAGGTCGTTGAAAAGCATTGAAAGCTCCCCGCGAGTGCGCGCAACCGCGGCTTGACCTGTGCGTTCTTCGAACTCTCCCACATCAAGGTAGCCGTCTGCGAACAGTGTGCCCAGCCGGTCCAGCGCGTCCGAGCGCTCGGCGTCGCCCACGCGGATTTCGTCCATTATCGCTCCCAACTTGCACTTGCCCCTGCGGCAAGCTGTTCAATCGCAACCATGGCAGATGGTATCGAATACACAATCAGCGAGGCCGCAGAAGCCCTCGGCATTTCCACCAAGGCGCTGCGCCACTGGGAGACGCTCGGCCTCATCGCACCCGCGCGCACGTGGGCCGACCACCGCGTTTACAGCGAGGCGGACCTCAAGCGCGGCGCGGCCATCGCCCTCTACCGCGGAGTCGGCGTGCCGCTTGCGCAGATCGCGCAGCTTCTCGACGCCTCCGGAGCCGACCTCACCCGCGCCCTCAAGCACCACCAAGAAGCACTCGCTTCTCGACGGCGCACGCTCGACGCCCAACTCACATCTGTCCAGCACCTCATTGACAACGCAACGAAAGGATCTATCGACATGGACGCAATGAAGAAGTACCTCGGCGAAGATATGCCCGCCTACCAGGAGGAGGCTGAGCAGCGCTGGGGTGATACCCCGGAGTGGGCGCAGTCCCAGGAAAAGCTCGCTCAAATGGGCGAAGGCGACTTCAAGCGCCTGCAGGAAGAACAGGACGCACTCGCCGCGGATCTGATCGCCGCACGCGATTCCGGCGTGGAACCCGGCTCCGAGGAAGCCGAAGCACTGGTGGAGCGCCACCGCGCAAGCATCGCCCAGTGGTACGAGGCGACCCCGGCTCGCCAGCTCATCCTCGCGCGCATGTACGTTGACGACGCGCGCTTCCACGAAGCCTACGGCGGCGCGCAAGACTACCTGCTCGAGCTGGTCACCGCCCACGCGGCGGCCGAAGGTGTGGATGTGGGCAACCCGCAGTGGGGTTAGAAACGGAGCAGTAATCCTTCCAACTCTTGCTGCATGAAAAATATGTACATTTGACGAGCATCTTTCCGTGCCCTGTTGCTTCCTGGGTTGCTAGATGTTCCGGGAGCGATAGCGCCATGACAGCATCCTGCGGTACTTCTCTGGATTTACTTACTGTCTTTCGCGAAAAGGTTTCTTTGCGCCGACACACCGTCGAGTTCAAGTTCAACGTGTAGTTACGCTTCGGGGCTGCCCACGCAAAACTCGTTGCCTTCTGGATCCTGCATAACGGTCCAAACGAGTCCCGGTGCCTCATGACTGCCGAGTTCAGTGGCACCCAACATCTTGAGGCGCTCCACTAGGGCTTCGCGTTCAGTGCCGCCGCCGTCGATGTGAACGCGGTTTTTACCGGGGGTGGGGTCGGCAACGCGCTGAAAACCTAGTGCCGGGGTGGAGCCGACCATGACAAAGTCTCCGTAGTCGGCGACAATCTCGCACCCTGTCGCGGAGGACCAGAATTCGGCGAGCCGAGAGGGATCGTTGCAGTCGAAGGTTATCTGGCGGATAGCGAAAGTTGAGTCACGCATAGTCCGCACCGTACCCGTGCTTCAGGAGCGGTGTTACGGCAGCCGGGGCCGGCGCCTCGTCGACTTCAGCTCCGAGCGCCGCTTCTTCGCTTCGAGACGGCGCCGCACCGAGCCACGCGTCGGCTTCGTTTTCCGCCGCGGGGGAGGCGGTGGGGCGAGCGCCTCACGCAATAGGGCGGCCATGCGCTCTCGCGCCTCGGCGCGGTTACGGACCTGCGAGCGCTGCGTCGACGCGCTCACGGTGAGCACAGTGCCGTCTAGGCGGTGTTCGAGGTTGTGGAGGGCGCGGCGGCGTTGGGCGTCGGAAAGCGATGCGCACGCCGCGATGTCGATGGAGAGCTGCACCTTACTGTCGGTGGTGTTGACGCCCTGGCCGCCGGGGCCCGACGCCTTCGCAAACCGCTCCGTCAGATCCGCGGCGGCGACGACGAAGCCGCCGGGGATACCCGGGCCGGGTGCGATGGTCAGGTCCTGCATGCCCCACACCCTACGTTCACCCTGGGGATAGCGCCATGACCGCATCCTGCGGTACTTCCCTGGATTTACTTACTGTCTTTAGCAGAAAGGTTTCTTTGCGCCGACACGCCGTCAAGTTGAAGTGCAACGTGTAACGCGGGTCGTTAGGACGCTTCAGGCAATGGGGGTAGGTTGAAGCGTGATCCAATCGCTCGCCGACAAGGACTCTGGAGGGATGATCGATTGGCTGAGCATCACACGGCCATCGTCGTCGGTGGTGGCCAGTCCGGCCTAGCCACGGCATACTACCTGCAGCGTTTTAAAGTGGATTTCTTGGTCTTAGACAACCATGAGGAACCTGGGGGAGCGTGGTTGCACGCGTGGCCCTCACTGACGCTTTTCTCCGCCGCGGGGTTCTCCAATCTGCCCGGCTGGCCGATGCCGCAATACCCGGGGTACCCGCCGGCAAGCCATGTCATCGACTATCTCGAAAACTACGAACGACGGTACGACCTCCCGGTGAGGCGCCCAGTGCACGTTCGCAGCGTGTCCCATGAGGGAGGGATGTTCTACCTAGATTCGACCGCCGGCCAATTCACAGCGGAACATGTTGTCGCGGCCACAGGCACGTGGTCCGCGCCGTTCGTGCCCCACTATCCCGGTACCTTCCACGGACGCCAGTGGCACTCGTCTACCTACCCGGGTCCCGAACCATTCCGCGGCGCGAAGGTCGCGGTGGTCGGTGGGGCGAACTCGGGTGCCCAGATCGCCGCTGACCTCATCGGGACGTCGGAGGTCACATGGTTCACACTTGAGCCGCCGCGCTGGATGCCTGACGATGTCGATGGCCGCGATCTCTTTCTCCGCAGCCGCCGCCGGATTCTCGGCGGCGATTCCGGCCCGAACCTGGGAGACATTGTCGCGCTTCCTCATCTACGTGAGCTCCGCAACTCCGGTCAGCTCACCGCTACCCCCATCTTCGACAGCTTGAGCGAGCTCGACCACGACCACCTGATTTGGTGCACTGGTTTCCGTCCGGCCCTCGGCCCGTTCCGCCACCTCATGCACGGCCGCGAAACCGCGGTGAAGAATCTGCATCTCGTCGGTTACGGCAATTGGACCGGCGATGGCTCGGCAACGCTGATGGGTGTGGGGCCCTTTGCCAAGCACACTGCCCAGGTTATCGCGGGCCGTGTCGATGAACTCAGCGCTTCGCTTGCGCAGCCCGCAGGCCGTTCAAAATCACGATGACTTCGGCGACCTCGTGAACCAACACGACGGCGGCCAGGCCCAACACGCCGCTGATCGCCAGCGGCATCAACACGATGATGATGGCCAGAGACAGCACGATGTTCTGGTTGATGATCCTGCTGCCTCGGCGGGCGTGCTGCAGCGCCTGCGGGATCAGCCGGAGGTCGTGGCCGGTGAAGGCGACGTCAGCGGACTCGATCGCGGCGTCAGAGCCGGTCGCCCCCATCGCGATGCCCACCGTTGCGCCCGCCAGTGCCGGCGCGTCGTTGATGCCGTCGCCGATCATCGCCGTCGGTGTCTTGGAGGAGAATTCGGCGACGATGCTTGCTTTGTCCTCCGGGCGCAGCTCGGCGCGCACGTCGTCGATTCCGGCGATTTCAGCCAGTGCCCGAGCGGTGCGGATGTTGTCGCCGGTGAGCATGCTCACTTCCACGCCGTTGGCGTGCAGGGTCTGTACGGCTTCGGGTACCTCGGGCCGCAGCTCGTCGCGGACCCCGATCGCCCCGGCGAGGGTGTCATCGACGGTGACTAGGACGCAGGTCTGACCCTCGGACTCCATTCGTTCAACGTCTGCTTTCAGCGGCCCGGCGTCTATCCACCGGGGGCTGCCCACCAGCACCCGTCGACCGTCGACGGTGCCGCCGATGCCGTGCCCGGCTTCCTCTGTGATGTCTAGGGCGGCGGGCACTTCGGGCCCGGCTGCCGCGATCGCCGCGGCGAGGGGGTGTGTTGATTGCTGCTCAACTGCCGCCGCGAAGGCAAGCACCTGCGCCCGATCGAATCCGTCTGCCGGGACTACGCCGGTAACCTCGGGCTGGTTGCGGGTGAGGGTTCCGGTCTTATCCACCGCCAGGTGACGGATGCCGCCGAGCCGCTCGAACGCCGCGCCGGACTTGATGACGACTCCGAACCGGCTGGCCGCGCCGATCGCGGCCACTACCGTCAGCGGCACGGAGATTGCCAGCGCGCATGGCGACGCTGCGACCAGGACAACCAGCGCACGGGTAATCCACGTCTCGGGGTCGCCCAGCAGCGAGCCGATCACGCCGACCAGCACCGCCAGGATCATCACCCCGGGCACTAAGGGGCGGGCAATCCGGTCGGCGATCCGGGCACGGTCGCCCTTTTCCGCCTGCGCTTGCTCGACCAGGTTCACGATTGTGGTCAGCGAGTTGTCCGTGCCAGCTGCGGTCGTCTCGACCTCCAGTACACCGGCGGAGTTGATCGCTCCCGCGGGAACCTCGTCGCCGGGCGCAACCTCTTGCGGAATGGATTCTCCGGTGATCGCTGAGGTGTCAAGGCTAGAGCGCCCGGACCGAATGATGCCGTCCGTGGCAATCCGCTCCCCGGGGCGCACGAGCATTAGCTCGCCAACCATGAGGTTCTTCGCTGCGACCTCGACCGCCGTGCCGTCGCGCAGCACCGTCGCGGTCTGCGGTACCAACTTCAACAGTGCCCGCAGTCCGCCCTGGGCCCGGTCCATTGCCTTGTCCTCCAGCGCCTCAGCGATCGAGTACAGGAACGCTAGCGCCGCGGCCTCTCCGACGAAGCCGAGGATCACCGCGCCGACCGCGCTGATCGTCATCAGCAAACCAATGCCGAGCTTGCGCTTCGTGACAAGGTTCTGGATCGCTCCAGGCGCGAACGTGGACGCACCCAACAGCAGGCCGGCCCAAAACAGTACCTTCGCGGGCGTCTCAAGCCCGTTCCAATCCAGCGCCAGGCCGATGCAGAGAGCTACGCCGGAGAAGATCGGTAGCAGAAGCTCGGGGTCCTTCCACCACGGCCGATCGGGCTCTTCGATCTCCGGGGCGGGTGTGTGTTCGCATCCACATGCGGAACTCATGCGTCCGCTCCTTTCTGGTCGCAGCCGGGTACCGAGCACTCAGGGTCGATGCAGGGGGCATTTTCGTCGACAGCCAGCGTCGCGTTTACCAGCGCGTCGAGCGCTGCCGCAAGATGCGGATCGGCGATTTCGTAGCGGGTCTTGCGGCCCTCCGGCTCGGCGACGACAATGCCACAATCGCGCAGGCAGGACAGGTGGTTCGAGACGTTCGAGCGGGTCAGATCCAAGCTTTCCGAGAGCACGGCCGGGTAGCTCGGACCGTCTAGTAAGGTCATCAGGATTCGGGAGCGCGTCGGATCGGCCATAGCCCGGCCGAGCCGGTTCATGACGTCGAGGCGCGAAGCAATAGTCAGCATGTGCTGAACTATACATCGCATAATGAACTCTTCAATATGGGCTGAACTGAGGTTAACGTGAGGAGCCTGCGACCTGCAGGAATTCGTCGATGGGATAGCCGGTGACTGGTCCTTCGCGGTTCGTCTGCCAACCCAGTGCGGGAGCGACGTGAGTGGTGAAGTTCTCCAAGATCTTCACGTTGACGTCCACTGCTCAATGAGCTTGTCCGGCTCGGCGGCGTAGGTGCGGCCGAAGGTGGTGGAGCCGACATCAGGCAGCGCACCCACCTGGTCGGAACCGGAGGCCTGCCGGCCGAACATCTGCATGTCCGCGCCGTCGACGATGGGGAAGATGGAGCGGGACACCGACACGCGCGGCGTCCGAGCGTGGCCCGCCTCCTTCCACGCGGCGCGGTAGCGGCTGATCTGATCCGCCTGGATTTCGCTCAGGGTCTCGGCGGTGGTCTCGGAGACCAGGGTGGACGACATCAGGTCCTTGGTCAAAGGCCTGCTGCAGAGGGAGGTAGGTTTATTTTCTAGCCCACCACTTCAAAGTCAGTGAGCTTGCCGCAGGTTGGTGAATCTTCGGGTACCCGCGGGTCGCTGGCATACGCCACGTCATCCTCGGCGATGACGGCCTTGATCCGCAGACCTTCAAGCTGCTGAACGTTGAGCCCGTCTGCGCGGCCTTCGCCGAAGGGCGCGGCAGAGGCTGTGCCGAGGTAGACGTATCGGCTAGTACCACTTATCGGGGTCCCGTACTGGTGACCCTTGATCTCGGTGGGCGAGTCGAGCCAGAGGAAGTAGTAGCTCGCCAGATCATCGTCGAAAAAGATGCCGCTTGTTTCCTGCTGCACTTGGGCGGCGTCAAGCATGCGGATCTCACCCTCTAGCAGCATCTCGCCAGGACCCGCCTTCACCGCACCGCTGCCGGGCTGCAAGTTCCGGGTGTCGGGGCCGTTGTCCTGGGTCGCCGTGAGCTCACCGGCGTAGAGCGGAGCGCGATCATTAACATCGTGCCACTGAATGGCGTAATGCTTTTCCTGCAGCTTGTGGGTACGAGCTGGGTCAGCCACGTCATAAAATTTCCAACTGCCCTCCTGCCCGAGAAGATAGTAGGTGCTGAAGGTTTCGTCGTTGTAGCGCGTCATCTGGAACAAACCAGGGACAAGGGAGTCCGGGTCCGACATCTCGACGCGGGACTCGGTGCCCATCGCCTCCGAGTAGCCGGCGAAAAGGGGCCTGTTCTCGGAGAAGACCAGCTCTTCCGGCCCATCGGGGTACACCTCGCGGTACTCCAAAACAACGACCGGATCAAAGTCCTCAGTGCCGATTCTGATCAGCAGTTCCGGGTTGCCCTCTCCGTTCGCTTCCACCACCGCATATTGGTACTTCCCGGTGGGGGTGTAAGAGACGGTGGGGTACGGGATGTAAGAATCCGGATGGTCAAGCGCGTCGTCATAGGCCTGAATCCACGCCGGGAGGGAACGCACGTCCACGTCCGGTTTCGCCGGCGCAGCGGAAACAGGAGTAAAACCTGGCTCTCGGGTAGAGCCCATATCCTGGCTGCTGCATGAGGAGAGGGTGAGGGCGAGTGTGGCGGTGAAGGCGAACGTCGATAAGCGGGAAGCGAAAGAGCGCACGAGTGGGCACCAACCTTGCAGGACACGGCGGGAAGGAGACAGCTTCAACTGTAATGCTGCCGGGCACTTCAGCTGGGCACTCGGTACAGTCCCTACCTGTGCTTGAAGTACTACGTATTTTCACCCGCCTTGGCCTCACCTCTTTCGGCGGCCCGACGGCTCACCTGGGCTACTTCCGCGACGAATTCGTGGAGAAGCGCAAGTGGATGACGGACGAGGAATACGCAGACCTGGTGGCGCTGTGTCAATTCATGCCCGGCCCCGCGTCGAGCCAGGTGGGGATGGCGATCGGCCTGAAGCGAGCAGGCTATGCAGGCATGCTTGCTGCGTGGATCGGCTTCACCATGCCATCGGTGATCGCGCTGGTGATCTTCGCGCTCGGCGTGGGGCAGCTCGGGGACATTGCCGACGCCGGCTGGCTGGCCGGCCTGAAGGCCGCGGCCGTGGCGGTCGTAGCGCAGGCGGTGTTGGGCATGAGCAAGAGCATCGTCACCGACGGCAAGCGGGCGGCGGTCGCGCTCGCGGCATTCGTGCTGGTGCTGCTCGTGGCTAGCCCGTTCACGCAGGTCGGTGTGATTGCGCTCGGCATGGCGGCTGGCGTGGCGCTCTTTGGCCTCGGGGAAAAGCAGGGGGCCCAGTCGGCGAGCGGCGTGGTAGGCACGAAGGTGCGCACCCAATCCCGCGCGGTCGGAGCAGCGGCCCTCGCGGCGTTTGCCGGGCTGCTGGTCGCCCTGCCGGCACTTGCCGGAATGACGCGCTCCACCGGCATGGATATTTTCGACAGCTTCTACCGCTCTGGTGCGCTAGTGTTTGGCGGCGGCCACGTCGTCCTGCCGCTGCTGGAGCAGGCGACGGTGCCGGCGGGCCTGGTCGACCACGACACGTTCCTCGCCGGCTACGGCGCCGCGCAGGCGGTACCGGGTCCGCTGTTCACGTTCGCTTCCTTCCTGGGTGCATCCGCGAACGGCACCAACTGGCTGTGGGGTGCCACTTTGGCTACGGTGGCGATCTTCCTGCCCGCGGCTTTGCTGGTCATCGGCGTGATGCCGTTCTGGGATCAGCTGCGCCAGCACCGCCTCGCGTCCGCGGCGTTGGCTGGCGCGAACGCCGCGGTGGTGGGTATCCTCGCCGCCGCGCTGTACAACCCAGTGTTCACCGCCGGCATCACCGGTCCCGTCACCATGGCGATTGCCGCCGCCGCGTTCGTGGCGCTGCACATGTGGAAGCTCCCGCCGTGGGCGGTGGTTGTCGCGGCAGCCGTTATCGGCGGGGTTGCGGCGTAAGGCTTCCTGGGCGGATCGCCAACCCGGGAAGTCTAGCCCGGGAGGCTTAGCCCAAGAAGGCCTTGTCGGACAGCGTCGCGCCCTTGATCTTGGCGAACTGCGCGAGCAGGTCGTGGACGGTGAGCGACTTCTTGGTGGCGTTGTCCGCCTCCCAGACAATCTTGCCTTCGTGCATCATGATTAAGCGGTTGCCCACACGCAGCGCCTGCTCCATGTTGTGGGTGACCATGAGCGTGGTCAGCCCACCCTCTTCCACGATGGAGTGCGTCAAGTCGGTGACAAGCGCGGCGCGCTCAGGGTCGAGGGCTGCGGTGTGCTCGTCAAGCAGCATCACCTTCGGTTGGGTGAAGCCGGCCATGAGCAGCGAGAGCGCTTGACGCTGGCCGCCGGAGAGCAAGCCCACCTTGTGGGTGAGGCGGTTCTCCAGCCCCAGTTCCAACGATTTCAGCTGATCGACGAAGATATCGCGGCGCTGCTGATTCAGGGCCCGCCCCAGGCCGCGCGACTTGCCGCGTAGGTAGGCGAGGGAGAGGTTTTCCTCGATGGTGAGGTTCGGTGCCGTGCCCGCAAGCGGGTCTTGGAACACGCGGCCGATCAGCTTGGCGCGCTGGTGTTCGTGCATTTTGGTGACATCGGTGCCGTCGATACGCACGGTGCCCTGATCGGGGCGCAACCTGCCGGAGACGGTGTTGAGCAGCGTCGACTTGCCGGCGCCGTTGGAGCCGATGATGGAGACGAAGTCCCCCTCCGCCAGGGCGAGCGTGACGCCGTCGAGGGCCACGCGCTCATTGGCCGTGCCCGGGAAGAACGTCTTGTGGACGCCGTTTATCTCAAGCATGGGTTTTCACCTTCTTCCCGCCGGGGTTGGCAATGCCTTTACCCATGGATTGGAACTTGGGCAGCAGGAGCGCAATGACCACCAGCACGGCGGACACCAGCTTCATGTCGTTCGGGTTCAGGCCTAGCTGCAAGGCGAAGAAGATGATGAGGCGGTACACAATCGCACCGACGACCACTGCGAGGATGCCTTGCAGCAGCTTGCGCTGGCCGATGATTGCCTGGCCAACGATCACGGAAGCGAGGCCGACCACGATGAGCCCGATGCCCATCGAGATGTCCGCGAAGCCCTGGTACTGCGCAACTGCCGCACCGGCGAGGCCCACCAGGCCGTTGGAGAGCGCTAAGGTGAGGATCTTGGTGTTGTCCGTGGACACGCCGAATGACGTGATCATCGGGCCGTTGTCGCCGGTGGCGCGGATGGCCAGCCCGAGATCGGTGGAGAGGAACCAGAACACGATCAGCGCAAGCACGAGCACCACCGCAAGCAGGATGGCCACGCCGCCCCAACTGCCGATGAGCCCGCGGTCACGCAGCGGCGTGAACACCGTGTCTTGGCGCAGCAGCGGCAGGTTGGCGCTGCCCATGATGCGCAGGTTGATCGACCACAGGCCAATCTGGGTGAGAATACCTGCCAAAAGACCGTCGATGCCGCCCTTGGTGTGCAGGACACCTGTGATGATGCCTGCGCCGAAGCCCACCACGAAGCCCGCCAGGGTGGCGAGCAGGGGGTTGACACCGTTGATGATGAGCATGGCTGCGGTGCCGCCGCCGGCGGTGAACGAGCCGTCCACCGTCAGATCGGCGAAGTTAAGGACGCGGAAGGTCAAGTAGACCCCCAGCGCCATCACGCCGTAAAGGATGCCGAGTTCGAGCGCGCCAATCATTGTGCTGCTGCTTAAACCTTCTCAGCCTGGTCCAGGATCGCCTGCGGGAAGGTGATGCCCTGCTTGTCGGCGGCCTTTTCGTTGATGACGTAGGAGAACTCGGTGGCGGTCTCGACCGGCATCTTGGCCGGGTCCTCGCCGTCACGCAGCACCTTCAGCGCCATCTCGCCCGTCTGGTAGCCCAGCTGCTTGTAGTCGATGCCGATGGTGGCGGCGGCACCGCCCTCAACCGTGCCGGCCTCGGCGGCGATTACCGGGATGCCGCGCTCCTCCGCTGCCTGCACGAGGGACGCGATGCCGGAGACGACCATGTTGTCGGTGGGCACGTAGAACACGTCGACGTCCTTCAGTGCCTCGACAGCCTGCGGGATCTCGTTGACGCTGGTCACGGTTTGGGACTTGATGTCCCAGCCGCGGCCGGCGGCCTCCTCCTTGGCGTTGTCCACCTGGATCTGGGAGTTGATCTCGCCGGAGGAGTAGACAATGCCAACCTTCTTGGCATCGGGCACGAGCTCTGCGATGAGGTCGAACTGGTCCTTGATCGGGGTCATGTCGGAGGTGCCGGTGGCGTTGCCGCCCGGAGCGTCCATGGAGTTGACCAGCTGCGCCTCAACCGGATCGGTGACAGCGGTGAAGAACACCGGCGTATCGGTGACGTTCTGCAGCATCGCCTGCGCGGCCGGGGTAGCTACTGCCAGCACGGCGTCGAGCTTCTGGCCCGCGAATTGCTGGGCGATGGTCAGTGCCGTGGCCTGCTCGCCGTTGGCGTTCTGCTCGGTCCACTTCACGTTCACACCGGCATCGTCGAAGGCTTGCTTGAAGCCCGCGGTGGCGGCGTCCAGCGCCGGGTGCTGCACCAGCTGGCTGATGCCGATGTTGTAGCTTTCGCCGCCGGCGTTGGAGCTTGTGCTTTCGGACGACTCCCCGCTGCAGCCTGCAAGGACCAAAGCGGTAGCGCCAAGGGTGGCGGCGACGACGCGGGCGCGGCGGTTAAAAGCGCGAAGAGACATGGTGAAGCCCTCCTGGGGAATCAGTACCCAACCACGGCGGTTGTGGCGTTAACCGCAGAGCATAGATCATCGAGTGGCGCATATTATGAATCGGCCCGAATTTAGCTTCACGTCACACCGCCGACAGCGCGAACAGGCCCTCCGCCAGCGCAACGATGTCGTGCGGCGAGTATTCCTCCGGGCGGCCGCCCATCTCCGGGCGGTAGGCGGTGATGGTGTCGCGCCAGCGCTGCGGAATCGCGTCTTCGCCCATGACTCCGCCGAGGAATGCTCCGACGATGGCGGCGTTGGTGTCGGTGTCTCCGCTCATAGCGATGACTTCCACAAGGGCTTCCTCGAACGACGTGGCATGCGCCGCGTGGTAGCAGGTGAGGTGGAATGCGTGGCGGACAAAACCGTTGCGGTCCTGGACGTCCTCCGGCAGGGCGGCCGTGAACGCTTCAACCTCGTCGCGCAAGGGGCCAGCGTGGGCGAGCAGTGCATCGACCGGGTCCGCGCCCGCAATCACGTCCGCGAGTGCTGCGACGTACACCGCGTTCACGTCGCCGGGGTATGGGTTGACGTGGGTGAAGGTAGCGTCGGCACGCGCGAAGCTCCCAGCTTCCCCGGGCGCGCCCGCGTAGGCGATGGCGAGCGGGCTCACACGCATCAGTGCGCCGTTGGACTTGCTTTCGGGGTCGAAGTGGAACGGCTCACGCAGCGCCGCGCGGCACGTGTTTCCGATGTCGAACGGATGCGACGCCGCCCAGCGGCGGTAGCTGGCCTGGACGTCGTCCTTATCAAAACCGCCGTTGCGCAAAAGGCTGCGGGCGAGCGCGAGGGCGAGCTCCGAATCATCCGTCGGCTGGCCGGGGGCGACGTAGTGCGGCCCGCCGCCGGTGAGTTCGCGCACGCCGCCCGGGTATGCGGCGCGGATGCTCGCGGCATCGGAGAATTCCACGAGCGCGCCCAAGTTGTCGCCGATGACCTGGCCGAAGAGCACTCCGCGGGCGCGGGAGATGGGGGAGAGGGGTGTGGGCATGGTGCCTCCTTGCATTGTTTGGGTGGGTCCTCAAGGTACAGGTGCCGCCCCACCTCGCCTGGCCGACCGTCGAACGCGTGTTCCCTCCCGCGCGACTAGGGCAAGGTCAGCTCTGCTTCCACGCCGCCCTCTGAGCGCGCCGTGAGTGAGAGCGATCCACCGTGGGCAGCGGCGATAGCTCGGGTGAGAGCCACGCCCAATCCGTGGCCGCCGTCGCGCCGCCCGCGTTTCCGCGCCCGCGCAAACGGCTCGGCGAACGTGTCCACCTCGGATTGTTCGAACACGTCGCCGCCGTTTCGCACCGTGACCACGGCGCCGCCGGCGGGAGTGCGCTCGAGCACAAGGAAGGCGCTGCCCGGCGCACCGTGCTGGATAGCGTTGCGGGCCAGGTTGTCCACGGCTTGGCGCAGGAGTTCCGGGTCGCCGGTGACGGTGATGCTGCCCGGGATGGCGGTGTGCGTGATCCGGCGCTCGTGTGCAACGTCGGCGCACAGGTGGCTCAAGTCCACTGCTTCGCGCGCAGGTCGCGTCCCGCCCTCCAGCTCGGCGAGGCTGAGCAGGGCGGAGGTGGCACTAGCGCCGCGGGTGTTCACCTCGCGCACGCGCTCGAGGGCTTTCCGCAGGTCCTCCGGGGCCGCATCCGGATCCGCCAGCGCCACGTCCGCCACGGTCTGGATGGTCGCGATCGGGCTCTTCAGTTCGTGCGACGCGTTGGCGGCGAAGCGGCGCTGCGCCGCAATCGACGCGGCGAGCGAATCCAGCATGGCGTTCAGCGCCGCGGCCAGCTCGCCCACCTCATCGTCAGGTCCCGCGTGCTCGATGCGCCGGTCCAAATCGCCGTGCGTGACCTCGGCGGCGGCATCCGCGATGGTGCGCAGCGGCTTGATCACCAGCCCCGCCACCCACCAGCCGATCGCGCCGCTCAGCGCAGTGAGCACGGCCAATACAGCCAGAGAGATCGTTAACACCACGCGCAGGATTTCCCGGGTGATGGGCACGGCGGCATCGATCACCGCCGCGTCCGGGCCCGCACCTTCCGCAGCATCCGCACCCAGCACCGCCTGAAACGGCACGGGCGTGAACCGGAGGTACGCGTACACGAGCCCGATCAGGGCGAGGCCCACACCAAGCACCGTGAGCACGAACATCACGGTGATGCGTGCGCGCAGGCTGAGCCGCCGCATCAGCGTTCCTCCTCTGCCACGTAGTAGCCGGCACCGGTCACGGTGTGCACAATCCACGGGTCTCCCAGCTTGCGGCGCAGGTGGGACACCGTCACGCGCGGGGAGTTGGTGAACGGGTCCGCGTTCGCGTCCCACGCTTCTTCCAGCAGCTCTTCGGCGGAGATCACGCCGCCGCCCGCAGCCATCAGCACCTCAAGTACCGCGAATTCTTTGGGCGACAGCGGGATCACCGCATCGCCGCGGGTTACCGTCCGCTTGAACGTATCCAGGCGCACATCGCCGCAGCGGTAGACCTCACCGCGCTCGGGCGCATTGCGCCGCGCCAGCGCCTCCACGCGCGCAATCAGCTCCGGCAGCTCGAACGGCTTTGGCAGGTAATCATCCGCACCCAGGGAAAACCCCTCCAACCGGGCATCGAGCGTGCCCGACGCAGTCAGCATGATCACGCGCGTTGCCGGATGCGTATCGACGATTGCCTTGCACACCTCATCCCCATGCACCTCGGGCAGGTCGCGGTCGAGGACGACGACGTCGGGCGAAGAAGCGTCGATAAGCGAAAGTGCTTCAGCCCCGTCGAAAGCGAGCGAGACCCGCATGCCTGCGCGGGTGAGCGCGGCACCGACGGCCTCGGCCAGATACTCCTCATCGTCTACCACGAGCACTCGGATTGTCATGGTCAAAATGGTATCGACGGAGCTGTTGCGGCGGTGTTAACGCGAGCGCAACATCGGCGCTTTTACGCTCGCTGCCATGCAGACGCGAAACCCAAGCCGCATTGTGGGCATCGATGTCGCCCGGGCGCTGGCCCTGGTGGGCATGTTCTTCGCCCACCTCACGTTTCCCAATGGCATTGCGGGCGAGGTGCTCTACGGCTTCCCCTCGGCGCTGTTCGCCTTCGTGGCGGGCATCTCGATGTCCCTGATGGCGGCGAAGGGCGCAACGCCCGCGCACTTCGTTGTGCGCGGTGCGCTGCTGGTTGCGCTGCACCCGCTGCTTTCGCTCGTGCCCACCAACATCTACATCGTGCTGGGCACGCTCGGCATCTGCATGATTGCGCTCGCGTGGGCGCCGAGGTGGGACTCGACATGGCTCGCCGCGCTCATGGTGCCGCTGGCGCTGCTGTCTGCGGCGCAAGTGATTCCGGCGATGTATTCGCCGGGCATGTGGGCGGTGCTGATGCTCGCCGGCATGCTGTTCCACCGCCACGTGCTGGGGCATGCGACCCGGCTGGTCGCGTGTGCCGTTGTGGGCTTGGTGGCACTCGCGGCGGATATCGCCGTGCGCTGGTACGTGCCGCTGCACTGGTTCTTCGACGCGGACGGGCATACGGGCGGGCTGATTGACGTGGCGGGTTCGACTGGTGCGTCGCTCGGCATCACTGCCCTGTGTTGCCTAGTAGCGCAACCCTGGCAGCGCGTGCTGCCGCGGATGGGCGCGATGCCGCTCACGCTGTATTGCCTGCACGTGGTCACCGAACCGTTCATCGGCATTTGGCCGACCGTGCTCGGCGCCGCGGTGCTGGCCACGTTGTGGCTGCAGTTCTTCCGCCGCGGTCCGCTCGAGGATGTCCTTCGCCGCGTGGTTGCAGCGGGCGCGAACACGATCAACACGTTTATAGATAAGGAGAAAACACATGAACTCGAAGCGACTGGCGGGCCTGGGGCTGGCCACGGTGATGGCGGCCGGGTTGACCCCGCCGCAGGCACTCGCGATGGAGAGCACCATGTTCGCGGGTGACGCGGCAGAGGCGGAGCCGGTGGTGTCCGTCCGCGTGGAGGACAAGGACCCGGCCGACGGCGTGTGCACCGGCACCGCGATCGGGGAGCACTGGGTGATCACCGCGCGGCACTGCGTAGAGGCCGCGAAGAAGCTGGGCGGCTCCGTCCGCACCGGGCAGGGCGACATGCAAAAGGTCTACGAGGTGGACCGCTGGGAGGTTGCACCCCGCGGCGACATCGCACTCGCCCACACCGTCCAGCCGATGCAGCTCAGCCGCTTCGCAGAGATCGCGGACACCGTACCGGACGGCGACGTGAACATCTACGGCTGGTCCAGCGACGGCTCCGGCGGGTCGGAGCGCCTCCCGTCCGCTGAAGCGGAGGTGCGGGGCGAGTCTCCGCTGGCACTCTTCGAGGCGCCCACCGCGCTCCACGTCGCGCTGAAAAACGGTGCGCGCATCCAGCCGGGGGACTCGGGCGGGGCGATTTTCGACGGAGGAAAGGTAGCCGGCATCATGTCCGCCGGCCTCTTCGAAGACCCGGACAACCCGACAGAAGAGGAAATGACCAGCAACGCCGCCGTGGCGGTGGCGCCGGTGGCGGACCAGGCGAGCTGGATCCGCGAGACCATCTCGCAGGCGGAGGCCAACCCGGCCGACAGCATGAGGCAGAACGGCGATAACGGCCTGTGGTGGAAGATCGCCGCTGGCGCGGGTGTCCTCGTGCTGCTCGCAGCGCTCGCTATGGCCTCGGCGCGAAACCGGAAGGCACCGCTCGACTAAGCGCGGTGTAATGGCAGGCGTGACACTGTTTTCTGGCATCGACCTCGCCGCTGACCCCGCGAGCGAGTGCGCGATGCCCCGTTGTAGACCTCAGCAAAGACCGATCCGTACGACGAGGTTACAACCAGCCACGCAGATATTCGCCGACAACCGCGCCGCCGAGCTCGTTCAAATCTGGCGCTACGACGTGAGCACCGGAGCGGTTTGCCATTGCATCGAGCAGGGCGATGAGGCCGGGGTCGTCGGCGAGCCGGAAGAAGGTGATGCGCGCGCCGCGTTTGGTCACCGAATCGAGCGCGTCGATGGTGCGCGCCAGCGTAATGCGGTCGGTGGGCCAATTGAAGTATGCCTCACCCCACTCTGTGAGCATGGAGGTCGGCTCGCCGTCGGTGACAACCAACAGCGTTGGGTCGAGGCCGGGGTGGCGGGTGAAAAACTGCTCCGCCAAGAGCAGCGCGTGATGCAGGTTCGTGCCCTGTTCCTGGATCGGCGGTAGGGCGGTGAGCTCTTCGATCGACAGCGTTTGGGCGTAGCGTCCGAAGCCAATGAGCGTGAGCTCGTCGCCGCGGAATTGCGTGGACATGAGATGATGCAGCGCAAGCGCGGTCTGCTTCATTGGTGTCCAGCGGCCCTCCATCGCCATAGAGAAGGACGTGTCAACCAAAAGTGCGACAGCGTTGCGGGTGCGTGCCTCGGTCTCTACAACTTCGATGTCGCCCACTTGGATGCGCACGCCGTCGACGAGCCCCACCGCGTCGCCGCCCTCGGCCACCGTGCGTTGGATGGCGTTGGTAATCGTGCGGGTGGTGTCCCACGGCTGCGTGTCACCGAACTCCCAAGGCCGGGTCCCGCCCGTGGCCTCCCCGGTCTGCCCGGCCAAGCGCGTGTCGCGCTGGCCTTCGCGGGAAGACAGATGCTGCGCGGCGTCGTCAAGCAATGCCTTGCCCAACATGCGCATCGCGCGAGGTGAAAGCTGCAATGAGCCGGACTCGCCCTTGTTCAGCAGGCCCGAGTCGCGAAGCGCGCGCTCGAGGTCTTTGAGCATCTGGGCGTTGGTCGCGGCGTCTTCGCCGAGCAGGTCGGCAATGTCATCGAGGTCGATGTCACTGGGGCGCGCTCCGGAAAGCGTGTCGGCGAGCTGGTCCATGCGGCCGATGTCGCGCATTGCGCGCGAAGCATCACCGAGGCCCAGCGGGTCATCGCCAGAGAACTGCTCGCCGGAGGTCCAGTCGAGGTCGGGGCGGATCCCGCGCAGGTTCGCGTCTAGCTCGGAGACCAGGTTCATCAGCTCCTCGGAGCCGAAAGCTTGGGCAGCCAGTTCCATGAGCTCGCGGCGCTGCTCTTCCGTCATCGAATTGAGCATGCGCTGCGCGGCGGCTGAGCGCTGCGCGAGCAGCTCCACCAGCTCGTCGATATTCTTCGGGTTCTCCGGGAACTGGTGGCCGTGCTTCGCCATGAACTCGTTGAAGTCGGCGTCGGTGGCCATACCCGCACGGTGCTTGCCCAGCAGCACGTTTAAGTCTCGCAGCATCTCGGCCACCGCCGCGCGGTCCTCATCAGTCGCGTTCTCCAGCGCGCCCTTCATGCCGGCAAATCGCTGGTCCAAGATCTCGCGGCCGAGCAGATCCTTGATCTGGTCGAACTTCTCGCGCGCCTCGCCAGATGCCCACTCGTACTCGCCGAGCTCGCTCACTGCAGCCGCCGGCGAATCCGGCAGGTTGTCTAAGGTCATCTCCCGCATGGAGCGGTCAAGGTCGTCCATCTCCACGTCGCGCGCGAGCTGGCCGCGTTCCGCAAGCACAGCTTCATCGAGCAATTTCTGCACGTCGCGCAAGGTACCGGTCAGGTTGTGCTTCGAAAGCATTGCTTGTCGACGCTCCGCGAGACGCGCCATCAGGTCGTCATAGCCTTCGATGCCTTGACCGCCTCGTCGCAGATACTCGCGAAGCGCTTGTTCCGCCGAGTAGCCCGCCATCACATCGTTCGCGATGGCGCGCACCGCCTTGGTCAGATCCGGCAGCGGGGCCAACGGGTCCGGCCCCGGCGTGTACGCGCGGTAGCGGGCACCCCGCCTAGGCCCGCGCGAAGAGTAGGCGTTAGCCATAGATCGTTTCGCCCTCTCCGGAGTCCTTCGAAATCTTGCGCGTCAGGTAGAGCGCTTCCACGCCTAGCTCGATCGCGGCGGCCCGTTCGCCGTCGCTGGAGGCATTGAAAGCGTCCGCGAGGTCGTCGTAAAACGAACTGCTCAAGCTGGGCAAACCTTCCAAGAACTCGCGAGCGGTGACCTGCTCTCCGGTGGTGATGAAGGTGTTGCCGTCGAGCGCTTCGACGAGCGGGCCGAAGTCGAGGCCGCGGATGCGTCCGCGCACAGCTTCGGCGACGGCGTTGCGCAGCAGGTATTCGAGGATGTCCCACTCGCGGCCCTCCTCGCCGTGCTCGAACTCCACCTTGCCGCCGAGTACGTCGACGGCGGCTTCGAGGTCAACCAGGCGAGCCACGGCCTCGTCCTCGCCGCGCACGGCCGCGCGACGCTGGGCTGCGGCGGCGACCGTCTCCGCGCCGGCGATGGCGAAGCGGGCGGACACACCCGCGCGCTGGTTCACAGCGTCGGACTCGCGCAGTGCGCGGGTGAAGCGGGCGAGGATCTCCATGATCACGTCCGGCACCTGTGCCACCAGGTCGGCCTCCTGACGGATCACGGCGATCTCCGCGTCCAGCTCAAGCGGGTAGTGGGTGCGCACCTCCGCGCCGAAGCGGTCTTTAAGCGGGGTGATAATGCGGCCGCGGTTGGTGTAGTCCTCCGGGTTCGCCGAGGCGACGACCAGCACGTCCAGCGGCAGGCGCAGCATGTAACCGCGGATCTGGATGTCAGCTTCTTCCATGACGTTGAGCATGGCGACCTGGATGCGCTCGGCGAGATCCGGAAGCTCATTGATGGCCACGATCCCGCGGTTGGAGCGGGGGATTAGGCCGTAGTGGATGGTCTCCGGGTCGCCCAAGCGGCGGCCCTCGGCCACGCGCATCGGGTCGACATCGCCGATCAGGTCCGCCACCGAGGTGTCCGGGGTGGCCAACTTCTCCGAATAACGCTCGGAGCGGTGCAGCCAGGTGATCGGGGTCGCGTCGCCCTCGGCGTCGATGCGGCGCTTCGCGGCGTCCGTGATCGGGTGCAGTGGGTGCTCGCGCAGCTCGGAGTCTTCAAGGATGGGTGTCCATTCGTCGAGAAGCAATGGAAGCGTGCGCAACAGGCGGGTCTTGCCCTGGCCGCGCTCACCGAGCAGCACAATGTCGTGCCCGGCAAGAATCGCGCGCTCCACCTGCGGAATCACAGTGTTTTCAAGACCGTGCAAACCCGGCCACGGGTCCTCGCCGGCACGCAGTTTGGCCAGCAGATTATCGCGCAGTTCCTTCCGCACGGGCTTGTAGGTTGCCCCGGCGGCACGCAGCTCGCCGAGGGTGGACATGCTTGGAGCTTGGCTCATGGTGGCCAGGGTACGCACGTTCGCTGTGAGGCAGCCCCAGTTTCCAGGCGCTACCAGACGTACTCGGGGTAGGTTGCGCCGTTGAGTCGGTTGCCGAGCACTCCGATCAGGACCAGAACGGCCGCGGCAAGGAAAGCGAGAAGGACGAACGACCAGCCCACCGGAACGGCAACTCCGATGACCGCTGTGGCCGCGGCGGGCGAATGGGGCATGCGAAGCAGCATCATCGCTCCCAGGGCCAACCCGCCGGCTAGAGCTGCTAACCAGAGGGAGTCGCCCAGCGCTCCCACCGCGACACCGACGGTTGCACTCACTGTTTGTCCGCCAATGACGTTGCGAGGTTGAGAGAGCGGCAACCTTGGTGCGCCCATGATCAGTGCCATCGATGCGGCCATTGGTGGAATGAGCCATTCGTAACCGGAAGTCGCAGTGAGCAGAGCGAGTGAAAGAAGAGCGGCGACACTCGACGCGGTAGCTACAAGGATGACGCTTCCAGCGGGTCTTGGCGGAGCTTTGGTTTGGATGAGAGACATCTGCAGATCCTTTCTAATGGGTTTGGCATTAGCGAGCTTTAGAATTACCGACATTGGCACTAACGTGAAAGGCATTAATTCATCCGGTTGTTGCAGCATGAGGGATGGAGGAGCGTTAGGTGAAAGCCCAATACACCGTTGACCGAGTGCTGGTTCGGCCTTTCGAGCCCATCTCCACGCAATTTCTGAGTAGTCGCTTCTACGACGGCCGCAAGATTGTGGATGCCCTGGAAACTCCGGAGTTGGCCGAGCATTGGTTTGCAGTGATGACGCAGGAGTTGTCGAGGCCGCCGGTTGCTCACGTGGATGCGCGTGCTCTGGACGCGCTACGGGGTCTGCGCGATGGGGTAGCGACGGTCTACGAGCACGCGCTCGGCAACGACCGAGATCAGATCGCAGATTCACTCAACGCGCTGGTTGGTTCCGTGGAAATCGACCCAGCGATTCCCAAGCGAAAGTCTCAAGCGCTGATCGACTTCGCTGGGCGTGGAAACCCTCTTGAAAGCTTCATGGCTGAGGTCGCTCTTTCCTGCGCTTTTACGGTTTCTGCCCCGCAGGTGGCCCAGCTCGAGAAGTGCGAAGGACCGAATTGCGTGCTCTACTACACGCGAATGCGCGACAGTCAACACTGGTGCAGTAACACCTGCGGAAACCGCGCACGCGTCGCACGTCACGCGCGTAAGTAAGGATCCGTAGTATCGCGAACGGCTTCGGTGCTGGGAGTCAGTCGCAGTAAAAGGAGTGGGCCGTGGAGGGTTCAGAGAAAATAAAGGTGGATGAACTGTTGATCGAGGGGCCTCCCGTTGATCTCGAGGTTGAGCCCCTCAAGCTAGGTCTGAAGCTTCCCAACTTCATGCCCACCACCATCCTCCTCATCCGCCACGGGCAAACGCCGACCACAGGCACCGTCCTGCCGGGCCGCGCGCCGGGCCTCCACCTCTCGGAAAAAGGCCAGGAGCAGGCACGCAAGGTCTCCGAGGGCATCGAGCACGTCGACGCGATCTACACCTCTCCGCTCGAGCGCACCCAGGAAACCGCCGCGCCGCTCGCCGAAAAGTTCAAGATAGAGCCTTTGCTTGACGACGCCCTCTTGGAAGCCGATTTCGGCACATGGACCGGAGAAAAGCTCGCTGACCTGGCTAAGCTACCTGAGTGGGAGACGGTGCAGAAGACCCCGAGCCAGTTCCGCTTCCCAGGCGGAGAGAGCTTCGCGGAGATGCAGGACCGCATCGTCGCGGGCCTTGAACGCATCGCGGCCGCGCACCCTGGCCAGGTTGTCGCCTGCTTCTCCCACGCCGACCCGATCAAGGCCGCGCTGACTCACTTCGCCGGCAAACCCTTGGACGAGTTCCAAAAGGCCCAGGCGGAACCAGGGTCCGTCGCAAAGCTTGAGCTCTGATGCCCGTGGACTTTGAGGCCCAGTTGAACCTGCTGACCCACGGCGAGGTGGGCTTTGTCGGGCAGCTCGCCGAGTCCTCGAACGCGGCGTTCGTGGTGGAGCTTTCCCTTGACGACGACTACTGCTGGGCCATCTACAAGCCCGAAGCCGGGGAGCAATACCTGAACGATTTCTTGCCGGGGTTGTGGCGGCGCGAACGAGCGGCTTTCTTGCTCTCGCAGTGGCTGGGGTGGAATCAGGTGCCGCCGACGGTGGTGCGTGACGTGGAGCCGTTCGGGGTAGGGTCGCTGCAGTTTTACGTGGACAACGACGGGTCGCACTACTTCCCGCTGTTGGAGACGCGCGAGGATTTGCACGAGCAGTTCTTTCGTCTGGCGGTGTTTGATCTGCTGGCAAACAACACGGACCGCAAGTCTGGGCACGTGCTGCTGGGCGCGATTGGTGAGAGCGGTGAGCGTGGCGAGCGTGTGTGGGGAATTGACCAGGGGCTGTGCTTTCACGAAGACCCGAAGCTGCGCACCGTGATCTGGGAGTTCGCGCACGTCCCGATCCCGGACGAGTGGATCGCTGTGGTGGAGCCGTTGATGGAGTCCGTGCCCGATCAGGTCGCGGAACTCCTTTCCGATGCCGAGGTGGAAGCGCTGAAGAGTCGCGCGAGCCGGCTGGTGCGCTTACCGTGGCTGCCCGAGCCGCACTCGCAATACCAGTTCCCCTGGCCGCTGGTGTAAGAGGCCGGCGGCGGCAAACGCATGTGCCCATGCATCTAGCTGCTGCCCCGTCTTCATGCCTGCGCTTTCACACAGGGCAGATGACCGGCACGCCGGCGTCGTCGAGGACGCGGGCATTAATACCGTAGACCTCGTTGAGGAGCTCGGGGTTGAGTACTGCGGCCGGGGTATCCAGCGCCACGACGCGGCCCGCTTTGACCACGAGCAGCTCGTCGCAGAAGCGTGCGGCGAGGTTGAGGTCGTGGATTGCAACCAGGGCAAGCCTCTCGGTCCCCGCCACTTCGTTGCGGATGATGTCGAGCAGGTGCACCTGGTGGCGCAGGTCGAGGGCGGACGTAGGTTCGTCGAGAAGCAAAACGCTCGGGCAGCGCACGAGCATCTGCGCGACGCCGACCAACTGGCGCTGGCCGCCGGACATGTCGGAGACCATGCGGTCGGCGAGGTGCGTGATGTTGAGCCGCTCCATGATGTCCGCAGTTGCCGCGACTGGATCGATATCGGCCGCGCCGCGGCGCTTCGCGGAAACCATGATGGATTCGAACGCGGTGAGTGACGCGGTGGTCAGCATGTCTTGGGGCACGTAGCCGATGGCGGTGGTGCGAGACTTGCCGGTGACTTCGCGCCCGTCGACGACGATGGAGCAGGTGCCTTGCGACGGCTTCTTAATCCCCGCGATGGTTTTCACCAGCGTGGACTTGCCGGCGGCGTTTGGGCCGATGAGGCCTACGACTTTGCCTTCTTCGAGCGGGCCGAAGGTCATGTCGTCGATGATCGTGGTGCGGCCGTAGCCGACGGTGAGGTGTTCAGCAGAAATTGCCACGTCTAGCCCCTCCTTCGTGCGCGGGTGAAGATGAGGAAGACGAAGAACGGCACGCCGACCAGCGAGGTGATGATACCGATCGGGATCGCCAGCCCCGGGATGATGGAGAGCGATACCGCGTACGCCACGCTGAGCAGCATCGCGCCCGCGGCTGCCGCGCCGGGAAGGAAGAACTTCTGGTCCTCGCCCACCAGCATGCGGGCGACGTGGGGGCCGACAAGCCCGATGAAGCCGATGATGCCGGTGAATGCGACCGCCGAGGCGGCCAGGAAGGATGCCACAAGCAGGGTAGTGAGGCGCAGGCGCTTGACATCGATGCCGAGGGCGGCAGCGCGATCGTCGCCAAGCCGAAGTGCCGTGAGGCGCCAGGAGTTAACTACGCAGAAGGGGATCGCTGCGGCGACGACCACGGCGAGGATGATGTTCGCGGTCCAGTTCGCGCGCTGCATCGAACCCATGGTCCAGAACACGATCTGCTGGAGGGCTTCGATATTGGCGCTGTATTGCAGCAGCGAGAGCAGGGCCTGGAAGAAGAAGCTCAGCGCGATGCCGAGGAGGATCATCGATTCGGCGGTGGCGCCGCGCCACACGGACGCGGCTGCCACGATAGCGACGGCGAGAAGTGCTGCGATCGCCGCGGTGAGCGCCAGGTTGAACTGCGGGTTCGGGATGAGCGTCCAGCCCATCACAATGGCGATCGCCGCTCCGAACGCAGCCGCCGCCGAGATGCCGAGGGTGAAGGGTTCGGCAAGGGGGTTATCCAAGATGGTCTGCATCTGCCCGCCAGCGAGGCCGAGCGCGGCGCCGCACAGCAGTGCCATCACTGCGGCGGGCAAGCGCAGGGTGCGAATGACCACGCGGGTCTGATCGTCCACCAGCTCGGGGCGGAAAACGGCGTTGTAGACGTCGGCAAGTGCGATGTCGATAGGGCCGACGACGACAGCGACGAGGAAGCTCGCGAAAGCCGCGATGACCAGCCCCACGATGGCGAACGCTTTGTTACGCCCGCGCTTGTGGTAGCTCGCAATCGCGGCCTGGCGAGCATCCACGGTTGCGACGGGCTCCGCGGAAACTCGAGTTGTCATGGGTTAGCTCTCGTCCGGGTTCGCAGGATCGTAGAAGAACACGCCGCTGTACTCGAACGGCATCCACTCCTTGTGGAACTCGATGAAGTCCTTGGTGGGGTGGTAGTCAGCGAACTCCTCCGGGTGGATCCACTTGGCGAAGGCTTCAAGCGCGAAGACGTTGAATGGGTTGTCGTAGAACTGGTGGTACACGGCGAAGTAGTTGCCGGTCTGCGGCGCTTCGAGCAGCTCGAAGCCGGGCAGTTGCAGCGGGCCGCTGGAAGTTTCTTTCGCCAGCTCGGCATTAGACTGGTAGCCCATCTCGACGTGGCGGAAGAGGTCGGTCTTGTTCGGGTCGCGCGCCCACTCGCCGCCGGTGACGATGATCTTCTCCGGGTCGAGCTCAATCAGCTTCTCAGGGGTGATGGTCTTCGTTTCCGGGCCGAGGACTTCTGGGCCGAGGTTGTGGCCGCCGGCCGCGGTGACCAAGGTGCCCAGGTGCACGTTGCCTGCGATGGCGCAGCACTCGTTGTAGCCGGCCGCGGTCCACAGCAGCACGTCCGGCTTCTCGGCGATCTTGGCTGCACGCTCGGAGATTTCCTTGACCTTTGCGTCGTAGAACTCGTTGTACTTCGCGGCGCGCTCGCTCTGGCCGAGCAGGTCACCCAGAAGCTGCATGGACACGGTGGTGTTTTCCAGCGGCTTCTGGCGGAAGTCGATGTAGGCGTAAGTAATGCCGGCGGCATCCATGTCCGCGATCATGCCGGCCTCCTCGGCGGCCTTCTTCTGGTCGAGCGTCATAATGACCACGTCCGGGTCCTGCGCGAGCAGGTTCTCAACGGTGACGTCGCCCTTCTGGATCATGCCGATCGCCGGCAGGTCCTTCGCTTCCGGCTGCAGTTCGAGGAGCTTCTCGCGGAACGCGCCTGCGTTCTTCACCAGGTCTTGGCCGTACGCAACGATGTTGTCCAGCGGGTTCTCCTGCAGCAGGGCAGTGGCGTAGGCTGCGCGGCCCTCCGCCAGCACGATCCGGTCCGGCATCTCTGCGAACTCGATGGTGCGGCCCGCCGCATCCTTCACTGTCAGCGCTGCGTCCGCAGTGCGTGCCGACGATTGCTTCTCCGCCGCTGCTGCCGAGGTGGCAACCTCAGAGGATGCGGTGTTGGCGGTGGTGCTGGCGGTGGTGTTGCCGGAGTCGGAGCAGGCGGCCAGGCCGAGCGTGGTGGCGAGCGCAACGGCGACTGCACCAATTTTGCGTGAGAGTTTCAACGCAACCCCTTCATTTAAGGAAGCCTAAGCTAAGTAACAGGTACCCAAAGAACATTAAGGTAAGGCAAAGCTAATGTCAATGACTTTCGCGTTAGCTGTTTCACCCCGCGCCAACCCCGTGACCGGTAGCATGGCGCCATGACTACCCCAACTGATCCCCAGAACTTCCCGGACCAGCCTCCGTACGACCCGGAGATTGACGGCCCGGTACCCACCGACCAGCCGGCCGTCGACGGCCAGCAGGCGGCCGCCGGCCAGCCCGTGACCGAGGCCAGCCAGAAGCAGGCGGAAGCCGAGTACGCCGGCGGCCAGCGCAACGACCCGCAGGAGGCGCCGATCGGGCAGGACGCGTCCGGCCAGCAGGAAATGATCGGCGCAACGGGCGACGCGCAGGGCGACGACACGCTGGAGAAGGACCCGGCTGACTGGGTGTCCGGCGATGACCCGATGACCGAAGCCCAGAAGTCCTACCTGGACACCCTGGCCAAGCAGGCGGGGGAGCAGCTGCCGGCCAACCTGACCAAGGCCGAGGCATCCAAGCACATCGACCGCTTGAAGCGGGCAACGGGCAACTAGGCCAGCTCAAACTCGCCGTGCTCAATGACCAAGTTGGAGAATGTGGCCCTCAGCGGAGCTTCATCCACCTCGAAGCAGCGGAGCAGGGGTGCGTGGTGCCGCGCGCTATGATCGTGCACCTTCGCCTTGCTCTAGGCAGGGTTGGGCGACTTTGAGCCCTTACAACACGTCGGAAAGTTGCGCCCCCGCAGCGTGAGGGGTGTTAAGCTTCTCTAACTTCACTGGGTCTACGTAGGGCGCAGCCACCTCGTTTTCCGAACGATCGAGCATCGCATCAAGTTCGTCGCAACCCCAGTACGGGTCCCAGGCGACCGCGTCGTAAAACCCCAGTACGGTCTCCAGTCGTGACAAGAAATAGGAGACCGGTGATACCTGGTCATCGACGGTGGAGTCGGCGGCCATATCGCCCCCAATATGCAGCTCGTATTTCACTTGCTCGCATTCGCCATCAGAGCTGTGATGTGCAATGCACCGCCGCCCTGCTTGAATGCCCCGGGTGTGACCTGTGAAAAGTAAGAGGGGCCTTAGACATCTGCTTTTGAGACCGCGCACTCGAATGAGTTCGGTTCTCTAGACAAAAAAGGCGAGGCGATCGCTCGCATCATCTAATCCCTTAAAACGATCTCACTAAGCCTTTCCAACTGTTAATGTGACTCACACTACATTGGCGCGCCAATGTGCTCTACGGCAAATTTCAGTATGGATACGGAGTAAGGAGAAGGTTTGGTTACTGATGGGTTGGTGATGCTCGGGATAATCACCGGGCTCGCGGGAATATTGATCGTGCTTGAGCGCACTACTGGGTGGAGGCTTTTCAAATACGTTCCAGCCATGGTCATCATGTACCTCGCCTGCGCTCTCCTTAACACTGTTGGAGTTTTCGGCGATGGCGAGGAAGTGACAGCGCCACTCAACGCAGTCAAGAAGGTCGCTCTGCCTGCGATGATTTTCCTCTTCCTCTTTGGCTGTGATCTGAGGAAAATCATCAAGCTTGGTCCGAAACTGCTACTTACCATGGCGGTCGCCAGTGCCTCTCTATTTGTCGCCGTTTGTGCGGTGTACTGGATGTTCCAGTCTTCGCTGGGGGAGGGGTCTTGGAAGGTATTTGGTGCTCTGCTCGCTTCCTGGACCGGTGGCAGCGCGAACATGGTCGCTGTGCAGGATATTCTCCAGGGCCCGCAGACGCTGTTCGGATACGCGCTGATTACGGACACGATCGTGTACTCGGTGTGGCTGATGGTGATGTTCTCGTCGGTTGCGTTCTCCGACCGCTTCAACCGTTTCACCCGAGCGAAAGACAACTATCTCACGGCTGACGCTCGGGACATTGAAACGACGAAGAAGCCCATCTCTGTCGAATCTCTTGCGATCGTGATCTTTGGGTCCATTGCGGTATCTTGCTTCTCCATCTGGCTAGGAGGTCTGTTGCCGCAGGTCGGCGACGTAATTAACGCCTCGGCTTGGACAATCATCATTGTCTCCGTCTTGGGCCTCGTTGCTGCACAAACGAAGTTGGGGGAAATCGCCGGTTCCGAAGAGATTGCGACTCTCATGCTGTTCCTTGTGATTGGACAAATTGCAGCAGGATCCGATTTCTCTGCTATCACGCAGGCGCCGATCTACATCATTTCCGGTCTCCTCGTCTTAGTGATCCACGCTCTTCTGATGGTGATTTACGCGAAGCTCACTCGAACTGAGCTGTTCTCTCTGGCTGTTGCTTCGACTGCAAATATTGGCGGCGTTGCGTCCGCGCCTGTCGTCGCCGCGGCCTACAACAAGTCCCTTGCCCCGATTGGTGTTTTGTACGGCTTAATCGGCTCGCTGCTTGGCACGTGGATTGGCTTGGCGGGCGCACAGGTAATGGCAGGTTTGTAACCGTGGATCAGATTCTTTCAAAAGTATGGAACCAGAGCTTCGGCGTAGTTGGGGTTTCAGCCCACGGTCACCGGTCGCCGCTTAAGCGTCCATTCATCACGGCAGCACGCCGAACGGATTCTGTCGATTACGTGGTAGTCGATGTAGCGGTAGAAACCGCTGGAGGAATCTTCCGGGCACAGGGATCGGCTGCCGAAACTGTGAAAGTCACCGGCGAGAGCGCACAGACGATTCTTCGAGAAGTGAACGGGCCAATTCGATCTGAACTCGAAAGGTTCCGTGGCACCTTAGAAGAGATGTATCAGCTTCTCGAGCGCGTCGCTCCCAATGCGACAAGTGCACGAGCGGCGGTTGATGTCGCGGTACACAGTGCCGTGGCCACGGCACATGGACTTCCGCTCGGGGTATTGCTGAGTGGATATCCGCCATACAGCTTCCCGTCTGGCTCTCTAGACGGAGAGCTTACAAACGATATGACTGTGAGCTTGGATGCCCCAGAGATTATGGCTCAACGTGCGGCTGAAGCAGTGCGGGATGGGTACTCAATCCTGAAGATCAAGCTAGGCTCCGACCCTGAAGCGGACCGGGTGCGCTTACAGTCCGTGATGGATGCAACCCCCGGAGTCTCTCTTCGACTTGATGCGAACCAAGGTTGGACAACCGAGCAGGCTATACGCCTGATCAATGAGTTAGCAGATACTGAGTTGCCGATTGACCTGATTGAACAGCCGTTGGCGCGCGAAGACATCGCTGGTATGGCAAAAGTGACTGCGCGCTCGCCGATACCGATCATGGCCGACGAGTCTCTGTGGAGTCCTGTGGATGCTGATCGGATCATCGAGCACTCAGCAGCCACGTTACTGAACATCAAGCTTGCTAAGACCGGCGGTCTCCAGCCTGCGATCCAGATTGCTCATAAAGCTCAGGAAGCAGGGTTGAGCTGCATGGTTGGAGCCATGATGGAGCCTCGCATCTCGATTGCTGCAGCCGCCCACCTTGCTTTAGGGCACCCGGCAGTTACGATGATCGACCTAGATCCTCCTGCTTGGTTCGCTAACGATGTGCCGCGTGGTGGGTACACGGAGAGCGAGGGGAAGCTTCGGCTGAACCAAGGGCCGGGTCTCGCGCTGGAGACCTTGGAACCCGCCGAGGACCCGCTTTAACCAGGACGCACAACCTCGGGAGGCAGGAAGGCTTCTGCCATGGCGGTGATTGCCTCCCGAGAAGCGTCTTCGTTGAAGCCTTCAGTCAACACCGCAAGGGACCACGCGGGGTTGCCCAAAAACGCTACGTCATGCTGCAGGTTATCGATTTCGCCTGATTTCGATCCGCAATCGATCCCAGAATCTAGTGCACTCGTGACCAACCGTTTCTCCTGCTGACGAAGACAATTTAAAGCGAACGCTGTGGATTCTTCACTCAGCAGTGAACCGGTAGTGAGCTTATGCATTGTAGTGGCAAGGTCAAGCGCGCACGTCTCGTTAGTTAAACCATTGAGAATGGCTGATTGATCTCCAATCAATCTCTGCACCCGTGTCGAGTGAAGCCCGATCTGGTGACAAACCGTATCTAGGGCAGCGCGATAATCGCCAAGTAGACCCATATTCACATTTGTGGCTTCGTTACTGGACCTTGTAATCATTGCGTGGAGGCTATCGCCCAAGCCGATGGCGACTCCATCTGCTGGGTAGACAGGATCAAGATGATCTCCAGTGAGGGTAAATGGTTTTCCATCGGTACCGGTGAATGTTCGAGAACACTGGACTTGATCACCAAGTTTCAGAATGCCTTGGTCAACCCTCTGAAGCACCGCGATCATCACATGGGTCTTGATAGTGCTTGCGGCATAGTAGGGCTTGGTGTCGTGCCTGGCCCGTACAAGTTCTCCCTTGTCATCGATTAAGGCGAAGGAAATCGAGGGTTGAGAAGAAATGTGCGGCCTTGTCCGCGGCGTTTCAGGGGAGTTCACACCGTCAGTCTACGGACCTTCCTGGCCAACCAGCTCAAACTCGAGCTGGTCGCTCTCGCGCCCGTTCACCACAACGCTGATCGCCTGCGTGCCGGGGTAGTAGGTCCGCGTGCTGGTCAGGCGGAAAACGTGTTGCTTCTCCACGGTCAGCCGCTCGCCCGGTGCGAGCGTGAACTTGCCTAATCGGAACACGCTCGGACGCCGCTGGCCGTTCTTCTTTAGAAAATGCAGGCGGTACTCGGCAAGAAGCTCCTGCTTTTCAGCGCTGGTGTTTGCCAGCGTCACCTTCAGCGTCGCCGCCTCGCCCACGGTGGCCCGGGGAGGAAATGACAGGTCCTGAACCGCGATGTATTCGCCCGCCCCGTAACCGGCGAGCGCCAGCGCCCCCGCGTCGCCGCGTTTGATCAGGGTGCGCAGGCCGCGCTCCACCATCCACGTGGCATGGGGCGCGGAGCTCGCGGCCCAGCGCCCGGCGGTTTCCAGCGCGAGCTCCGGGTGGGTGCGCGAGATGTCGTTCAGATTGTTGGCCACGGATGTGCGCACGAACAGCGACTCGTCGGCGTGGAGCTGTTCCAGCACCGGGATGATCGGGGTTGGGTCTGCAACGAACGGCGTGTGCACCCGCGCCCACGGCAGCCGCGGGCGGATGCCTTCCGATGCCAGCCGGCGCACGTTGTGGCTTCCCGACCGCGCCCATTCGTGCACCCTTGCGAGCGTCAGCTCCGGGTAGCGCTCCAAGTACGGCCGCACTGCCCACTCGCCGGTGAACGCGCGGGTCAGGGCCTCGATGGCATCCAGGGACAGCTCCGGCTCATCGAGCCCGTACAGCTCGATGTAGCGGCTCACCGGCCAGAGGTGGAAGGCGTGGTTGAAGTAGCCTTCGCCCTCCAAAAGCTCGGGGCCAAGCCTTGCGACGATCCCTTGAACCGCCTCCCCGTACCCTTCGGGCAGGCGGTCTTTCAGCCCCTCGGCGAACACGGTGACGCGGCCGAGGATCTCCAGCTCGCCGACGCGCGGCGCGACCCAGGCCGCGTACTCCGCCCCGTCAATACCGAGCTGGTTGCCGAGCTTCTCCGCCGTCTCCGCGTTGAAGTACTCCTTCATCTTCGGGGCCATCGGTGTTACGCGCTGTCCTTCTTCGCGCCCTTCTTCGAGCTCTTTTTGCCTCCGGAGCGCTTGTCCAGGGAAGCCTTGAGGGCTTCCATGAGGTCGACGACGTCGGCCTCGCTATCGTCGTCACGCTTTTGCTCCCCGAAGGTGGCTTCGGTGTCGATGGTGTCGCCTTGCTCGAACTTGGCGTCTATGAGTTTGCGCAGCTCGATCTGGCAATCGTCCTCGAACTCCTCGGGCGTGAAGTCGGAAGAGTAGGACTCCACGAGCTGGGAGGAGAGCTCGAGCTCCTTGTCCGAGATCTTCGCGCGGGATTTCACGCCCTTGAACTGGCCGTCGAAATCGAGCTCGCGGATCTCGTCGGCCCACATCATGCCCTGGAGCACGATGACCTTGCCCACTACGCGCAGCACGCCAAGGCGCGTCTTCTGGCGCAGCGCGAAGCGGACCACGGCGGTTAAGTCCGTATCCTCGAGCGTCTGGCGCAGCAGCAGGTAGGACTTCGGTGTCTTGCCCTCCGGCGCGAGGTAGTAGGACTTTTCCAGCATGATCGGGTCGATCTGGTCGGCGGGGACGAATTGGACAACCTCGATCTCGTCGTTGTCCGCCTCGGGGAGGCTGGCAAAGTCCTCGTCCGTCAGCACGACGGTGTCCCCGTCTTCCTCGAAAGCCTTGTCGATGTGGCTGTACTCCACCTTCTCCCCGCAGACCTCGCAGCGGCGCTCGTAGCGGATGCGGCCGCCATCCTTGTCGTGGACCTGGTGGAAGGAAATATCATGGTCCTCGGTCGCCCCGAATGCCTTGACGGGGACGTTGACAAGGCCGAAGGTGATGGAGCCGGTCCAAATCGCGCGCATAGAACGCCAGTGTACGGGCAAATCTAGGATGGCCAGCATGGCAACCACAAAGGTCAGCGTCGGCGGCCGCACGCTTTCGGTGAGCAGCTTGGACAAAGTGCTCTATCCGGCAACGGGCACCACGAAAGCGGACGTGATGCGCTACTACCTCGAGGTGGCGGACGTGCTGGTGCCGCAGGTGCGCGGCAGGCCCGTGACGCGCAAACGCTGGCCGGACGGGGTGGAAGGGCAGAGCTTCTTCCGCAAGGACCTGGAAACGTCCGCGCCCAGTTGGATCCGCACCGGCGAGATTCAGCACAAGACCTCCACGAATGCGTATCCGCTTATCGACGGTCCCGAGACCCTCGCCTGGCTCGCCCAAGTGGCTGCCCTGGAATTGCACACCCCGCAGTGGCGGTTCGGCCCGGACGGTAAGCAGGGGAACCCGGACCGGCTGGTGCTGGACTTAGACCCGGGCGAGGGTGTGACTATGCCCCAGATCGCGGAGGTGGCGCTATGGTGCCGCGAGATTCTGGAGGGCATGGGGCTGACCAGCGTGCCGGTGACCTCCGGGTCCAAGGGCATCCATCTCTACGCGGGCCTGGACGGGACCAGCGATGCCGCGGCCGTAAGCAGCGTGGCCAAGGCGTTGGCGCAGGCGCTGGAAGAAGAGCACCCGGGCCGCGTCACCGCCACCATGCGCAAGACCGAGCGGGCGGGCAAGGTGTTTCTGGATTGGAGCCAGAACAACGGCAAGAAGACCACGGTCAGCCCCTATTCATTGCGCGGCCGCGCCCGCCCAACCGTGGCCGCGCCGCGAACGTGGGAGGAGATCGCGGACCCGGATCTGCGCCACCTCGAGTTCGAAGAAGTGATTGAGCGGGTGGCGGACGGGTTGGACCCCATCGCCGCGCTGGGTGCGCCCGGTGCTCCCGCCGACGCATCTGCAGCACCCACCGACCGGCTGACCAAGTACCGCTCCATGCGCGACGCCACCAAGACGGGCGAGCCAGTGCCGGACGCAGCCCCGCAGCCGCGCGAGGGGGAGCCGATCTTTGTCATCGGGGAGCACGACGCCACCCGCCTGCACTGGGACTTCCGCCTGGAGCACGAGGGCGTGCTGGTCTCCTGGGCGGTGCCGAAGGGCCCGCCGCTGGACCCGGAGCTCAACCGCCTTGCGGTGCAGACGGAGGACCACCCGTACGAGTACGCCTGGTTCGAAGGCACCATCCCCAAGGGCCAGTACGGCGCGGGCAACGTGAAAATCTGGGATATCGGTACCTGCGAAATCGAGAAGTGGCGAGACGACGAGGTGATCGCGGTGCTCTACGGGCGTGCGGGCGGCGGCTTGGGCGGCGTACCGCGCCGCTACGCGCTGATCCGCACGGAGGGGGAGAACTGGCTGCTGAAATTCATGAAGCGCCAGCCGCCGGCCGAGCCCCACGGGCGGCCCGAGCCCGAGGCGCCTGGTGCCACTGAGGCTTCTGGGGGGCGGGCGGAAGCAGACGTCGACAAGCATGAGCCCCCGGCCCCGATGCTGGCTACGGCGGCGACGGAGGCGGACATCCGGCTGGCGGTGCAGGACGGCGCGACGCTCGCGTACGAGATGAAGTGGGACGGCTACCGCATCATCGCGGACGCATCCGCCGACACGATTCGCCTGATCAGCCGCGGCGGGAAGGACTACACGTCGCTGTTCCCGCAGCTTGAGCTCCCGCTTGACGACGCCACCTTTGACGGCGAACTGGTCGCCCTCGACGCGGACGGGAAACCGAACTTCTCGCTGCTGCACGCGGCGGACAAGCACGGCGATGCGGGGGATGTGCAGCTGCGGTACATGGTGTTCGACCTGCTGCGGGTGGGGGAGAGGGACCTCACGGCCGAGCCGTACGACGCGCGCCGGGCGGAGCTGGAAGCGCTTTCGGAGACAGACACCGCCGCGATCCCGCCGGCGTTTCGCGGGGCGTTCAAAGCGGCGTGGTCGGTGGCGGGGGAGATGGGGTTGGAAGGTGTCGTGGCAAAGCACACCAGCTCCCCGTACGTGTCCGGGCGCAGCCGGAGCTGGCTGAAGGTGAAGCGCGCGTTGCACCAGGAAGTTGTGGTGGTGGGCGTGCGCGAGGGGAAATCGCTCCTGGTCGCGGTACCGAACGAGGACGGGGAGCTGACCTACGCCGGGCGCGTGGGCACGGGGTTTTCGTCGGGGCAGCTCGCCGAGATCGAGCGGGAGCTGGGGCGCATCAAGCGCAAAACCCCGCCCGTCGAGGTGCCGGCGGAAGACGCGAAAGACGCGTGGTGGGTCACCCCGAAACGGGTGGCCGAGGTGGCGTTGGCGGGCGCGACGGGCGGGGGCAAGGTGCGGCAGGCGTCGTGGCGCGGGTGGCGCGACGACAAATCGCCCGACGACGTCCGCTGGGAGGTGTAGCGGCTACTTCTTCCGCCTACTTTTCGATTTACTTCTCAATGGTGGGGTGGTCGCCCTCATCCTCCTGGGAGATCTCGTACGTCAGCTGCGCATCCTCAACGCCGTCCTCTGCCTCCTCGCCGTAGCCCAGGGCGGAGCCGGTGTCCTGCGCGAACTGGTCCTCATCGTGGTCGACCGGCTTGTTGGTGCTGCCATCGGTGGTGTAGCCGGGCTTTGCGGGATCGTTCTGCATGGCGGTGGCCTCCAGGTTTCATCTTGGTTAATAAATGGTGCACCCGATAGTAGCGCGGGACTTTGAGGTGCCTCGGGCGGTGCTACGTTGGGAAGTGATACACCTCGCACAACGTAAGGAACTGTGCCCCATGTCTACAGCCACAGGCGCGGGCCCGAAAGGCACCGACACCGCCGGGAAAATGCCCGGTGCCCACAAGCGCACCGCACTCGGCGCGGCGATCTCGGAGATCGGCTTCGCCGTCACGCTCACGGGTCTGAGCTTTTTCACCCCGATGGTGCTGAAGGACTTCCCGGAGTTCACCACCTCGAGCTTTCTGATCTACTACACCATCTACGGCTTCGCCTCCGCGTTCACAATGCTGGCGGCGGCCCAGCTCATAGACAAGCTCAAAGCGCAGGGCCTGATGATCATCGGCGGCGCAATCGCCACCGCGGGCCTGGCGCTGTTCGCGTTCTCCCAGTCGCTGTGGATGTTCTACTCATCGGCGGCGCAATCGCCACCGCGGGCCTGGCGCTGTTCGCGTTCTCCCAGTCGCTGTGGATGTTCTACCTCGCCGGCCTAATCATCGGCGTGGGCGTGGGCCTATCCGTGCAGTACGTGCCGGTGGTGGTGATCAACCGCTGGTTCATTGAGAAACGCGGCACCGTGCTGGGTGCGGTGCTCGCCGGCTCCGGCGTGGGCGGCGTGATCCTGGGCTTCCTCGTGCCGCCGCTGATGGGCTCCATCGGGTGGCGCAGCACCATGCTGGTGCTGGCCGGCATTATGGCCGCAGCGACGATTCTGCCCGGCCTGTTCATGATCCGGAACAACCCGGAGGATCAGGGGCTGAGCCCGTACGGCGCCCCGCCGGCGGACAAGATGAGGACCACGGCGAAGGACGAGTGGGAGCCGGGCCTGCCGCAGGAGCAGGCGCTGAAGTCCCCGTGGTTCTGGGTGCTGCTGGCCTCCCTGGCCATCTTCGGCATCACCTACGGCATGACGCAGCACCTGGTGAACTACCTGAACTCCGCGCCGTGGGGCATGGCGGTGAGCCCGCAGCTCATCTCCACCATCGTGGTGCTGGCCACCGTGCTGCTCATCCCGTACAAGCCGGCGCTGGGCTGGGTTGTGGACAAGATCGGTCTGGAGAAGGCGCTGGTGCTGTGCTTCACCATCGCGTCCATCGGCTTTGTCATCTTCGCGTTCGCCCGCAGCCCGTGGGTGTTCATCGCCTCGATGTTCCTGGTTGCCGTTGGCCTGGCCACCGGTACGGTCACCCCGCCGCTGATCGGCGAGCGCGCGTTTGGCCAGCGCGACTTTTCCAAGCTGTGGGGCATCCTGGGCATGGCGTACCCGATCGGCCTTTCAGTCGGTGCGTCACTGTGGGGCCTCATCCCGGACCTCACCGGCACCTATTTCTGGGGCTTCGTGGGCGTGCCGGTGGTCACCGCCATCTACGTCATCGGCTTCCTGGTGGTCATCCGCCGGTCCCGCAACCTGTGGGTACCGGAGGCGGAGGCGCACTTGGAGAACATGGTGGGCCGTGGCGAGGTCTCGCCCGCCGAAGCCAAGGCGATTGCCGAGGACGTCGAAGAATAGTGGCAGGCTCCCCGGAAAACATTCTGCTTCGCGTGACGACGGAGCAGGAACATGCCATCCGGGACATCTACCGCGCCCTTGCCGCCCGCGGCCTGCCGGAGCAGCACCAGCGCCCGCGAATCTCGGTGACGTTCGCGCCGACGATGGACCGCCGCGTGGTGGGGGAGGCGGCGGTGACCCTGCCGCCGTGTATGCCGGCTACGCTCCGCCGCGTGGGCACCGTTGTCTTTGGCACGAAGTCGAAGCAGACCGTCGCCTGGCTCTTGGAGGCGCCCGAGGAGCTAGAGCTTGCTTCACGACGGTTGAGTGCAATGAACCCGGACGGCTGCGGCGACCGTTGGATCCCGCACCTCACCATGGGGCTGCGTATCCCGAAGGCGATCGTGCCCGCCTACATCGAGGCGCTCGCCGAGGTCACCTCGCCGCACTTCAACGAACTCACCGCCGAGCGCGCCGCGTTCTACCAGCCGAGCCTGGGCGCGGAACTGAAATTCTCAGGCTGAAGTTCTAGTCGTGGTTGGGTGCGGCGCCGTCAATGAGCTCTGCACCGTCGCGCCACTGCGCGTCTGCGCTGGCCAGCGCGTGGTCGAACGTCAAGGGCGCGTCCGAGGCGGCGACCACCACGTTGCCGTACGCCCGCCCGTCCAGCATGGCGGCGGGGGCGGCGGCTGCGGTGTGTCGAAAGAGCGTCGATAAGCCAGCGAGCTCCGCTCGCGTGACGGGGAGCCCGGCGCGGTCCCCGATGTTGGCCACGAAGAGCCCGCCCGCGGCGAGTGCGCGGCGCACGGCGCGGAAGTACTCCACCGTGGTCAGCGGGCGCGGCGTGGTGGGGCCGGCGAAGACGTCGCGCACGATCACATCCGTGGAGCCCGGCACAAGCGCGTGCGTGAACGCGCGGGCCTCGGCGACGGTGATCTGCACCGGCGGGTCGAACGCCCAGCGCACCAGGCGGGCGAGACCGCGGTCCACCTCCACGGCCGTGTTGCTGCTTTCCCAGCGGTGCGCGACGTAGGCGGGCAGCGCGCAACCGGCGGCGCCTAGGTGGACGGCGGTGAACGGCTCGGCGAGGGCGTGGCCTGAGATGAAGCCGGCGATCCAGCGCATGTAGTCGTACTCCAACACCTCCGGCGCGCCGGGCACGACGTAGGAGGACGGGACGCGGTTGACCTCCAGGATGTACGCGCCGTCGCGCTGCGGGTCGGCGACGATAGCGGCCTCGCCCGTGTCGATCGGGTACGTGCCCGCGATGCGCTTCTTCGCGGCGCGGGGCTTGCGCCCGCCGGAGGTGCCGCCTAGTTGTTCCATGATTGGGTCTTGGCGAAACCGCAGGCCAGTGCCGCGCCAGCGAGCAACACGGCGCAGGGCAGCCAGATGGTGGTGCTCATGGCCTGGGCGAACGGTTCGTGGAGCGCTTCCGGCAGCGGGCCGGCGAAACCGCCTCCGGCGCCCGGTGCGGCGGCGCTGGCGTTATCCCCCAAGCGAGCGTTGAGCTGGGCCGATATCATCGCCGCCACAGCCGCGGAGCCGATGACCGCGCCGATCTGGCGCATGGTGTTGTACACGCTCGAACCGGCGCCGGCCAGCGCAGGCTCCAGGTTGCGGGTGGCCACCATGGACAGCGGTCCCCACATCATCGAGTTGCCCACGCCGTAGAGCACAGAGGCAAGATACATCCACCGCGGGTCCACGGCTGGGGTGGCGATGAGGGCGGTCATGGCGATTGCCAAAGCTGCCGTCGATAAGCCTGCAATGGCGAAAGGCTTGGGGTCGTGCGAGTTGGTCAGTTTCCCATTCCTGCACGGTCTGGACGTAGATCATCCACGGGATGGCGAAGGTGGACACGGCGAAACCGACGGTGGCGATGGTCAAGCCCGCGAGCGTGAAGTTGCGGTTGGTGAAGAGACGGAGCGGCACCAGCGCGTCGTCCCCGCGGCGGGTTTGCCAGCGCCCGAAAGCGGCGAGCAGCACCGCGCCGGCGGCGAGCAGCGCCCAGAAACGCCAATCCCACCCGAAACGCTGCGCCTCCTGAATGCCGAAGACCAAGCAGAACATGCCGAAGGCGCTGAGGCCCGTACCGACCCAGTCGAAGTTGCGGTTCGTGCGTTCGAGTTTGGGCACGAAGATCCACGCGAGGATGAGGCCCACGATGCCGACGGGCGCGTTGACGTAGAAGATCCAGGGCCAACCGCCGGTATCCACAAGCAGACCGCCGAGGAGCGGCCCGGTGACGGTGGCCAGGCCAGCGGTGGCGCCCCACACGCCCATCGCGCCGCCGCGCTCGCGGGGGGAGAACGTGCGGATCATCACCGACATGGTCTGCGGCGTGACCAACGCGCCGCCGAGGCCCTGGACGGCGCGGGCGGCGATCAGCGCCGCGGCCGAATCGGCCAGACCGCATGCCAGGGACGACGCCGTGAACAGCGCCAGGCCGATGAGGTAGATGGTGCGCGGGCCGTAGCGGTCCCCGAACCGGCCGGTGATCAGCAGGGGCACCGCATACGCCAAGAGGTACGCGCTGTTAACCCAGATGACCTCGTTGTACGTCGCGTCCAAGCTTTCCGCGATCGCCGGAATGGCCACGGAGACGATGGTGGAATCCACCAGGATCATGAAGAATCCCAACATCATCGCCCAGAGCGCCGACCAGGGGGAACGGCCGGGCTGGGTGCGGGATCGCCTCTCTTGCGTGGTCACCGAGGAGATTTTACGCGCCCGGCCTGGAGCTGAAACGGCCCGGCGCTAGAAGGGCAGCGCGCCCCGCACCTGCGGCGGCAAGAGCGGGCGCAGCGTCTGCCAGTTCACCGCCACGAGACCCGCGACGGTACCCAGCACCGCGAGCACCACCAGCGCCACCTCGGCGTCGCTCGAACCCTGCGCCTCGGGTGACGGCGCGGGCGGCGGTGGCGGCGGGGTGGCTGGCGGTTCCACGATGGTCAGGCGCGATACGTGGGTACTGTTCGACGTGACCCCGAAGAACGTATCCAGCCCCTCCACGTTGAATTGCGTGGCCATGTACCGGCTGTCGTTTTCGGTGTTCCACTGCGAGACCACGATGCCCATGTTCTTCAGCGTCGAGCCGGGCACGATGTAGCCGCCGTACGGCTGGGACCAGTTCAGCGGCGTCTGCTCCTTGCTCCAGGAGCCATGCTTGGCGACGGTCGCCACCGGCACATCGTCCCAATCCCGCGCAATCGTCGGGGAGACGCGCACCTCGATGGCCAGGGTGGCCTCGTTGAACATGGAGAGCACCCAGTGGCCGTCGATGTAGCGCAGGCACATTTCCCCGGCCTTCATGCCCTGATCCAGGATCGGCGCGCCGCTGTCGCCCCACTCGCCGGTGGACGGGGTGTAGAGCTGCCATTTCGAGCGATCGCCCATGTCCTCCTCGGTGAAGCGGGCGAGGTAGACGGGGTCCCGGCGGGTGAAGGACGTGGTCACGGCGTAGATGTAGCCGTCCGGGCCCGGGGTCCAGGAGAGCAGCTCGCCCATCGAGTCCATGTAATTTTTCGGCGTGGTGCCCACGCTGCGCCAGGACTTGCCCATGTCGTCAGAGCGCCAGATTTCGCTGTGCGTGACGTTGCCCAGGCCGTAGTTCCACATGCCCTGCAGGTACAGCGTGCCGCCGACGTTGATGATGTCGGAGGGGATGAGGGTGAGGTTGGTGTGCTCGTAGCGCCCGTAGGCGATCATCTGCTCCACGCGCTTGCCGCGGCCGAGCGGGGAGAGGATCTCAATCGCGCCGTCGCCGTCCACTTTCGCGGTCACGCCCACTGGGCTCATCCACTCGCCTTGGCCGATGCTGCCGCCGCGGAAAGAATCGCCGAAGACCATGGCGAAGGTGCCGTCGCCGAGCGAGACCATGGCACCCAGGTCGCCGGAGCGCACGCCCACGTGGGCGGAGTAGGGGCCGAGCACGTCGCCACGGTTCTGGATGGTTAACCCCTGCGACGTCACCACCGGCTGGGACGGGTACTTCTGCAGCGGGCCCGCGGGCAGCGGGGTGGGGGTAGCGGCCGAGTCGGAGGGGCTCGACGATCCCTTCGACGAGCCCGAGCTGGAGCGCCGGTGCGCGGCCGAGGACGCGGAGCGCGGTTCAGCCGCCTCCGCTTCGTCCGGCTCCGCCTCGGCGACGGACGGCTCCACCGACGTCGCGTCCGGGTCATCTACTGGGGCCGGGGGCTGCACACTCGCCGTCGCCTGCACCGTCAGCCGGGTCTTCGCCGTCGCCGCCTGCACCGTCGCGGTTTCCTCCCCGCCGGCGGCGCGGATCGGGGCTTCCGGAGCGGAACACGCGCCGAGCACAAGCGTGCCGACGGTCGCAGCACTGACAAGTGCCAGGGTTTGGGCGGAGCGGGGCATGCTGGGGGTCCCTTTGAGAGGTTGAAGTGAGCGTCGATAAGCATGACAACCGTAACAAAGAACGCAGCCCGTGCCCGGGAAAGAAACGGGGGGAGTGGGGTGCGATGGGCTAGGGTTGGGGGCATGTCACGGTTAAGTCCCCTGAACTGGCCGGTAGTGCGCCAGTTGCGCGACGGAGATCTCTTCGCGCGCGGCGAGCACACGGAATCGGCCCGCACGAAGGACATGCAGGGCCGCATCGTTGACGCGGACCGCGTGGTCAAAAGCGTGTGCCCCTATTGCGCGGTCGGCTGCGGCCAGCGCGTGTACGTCAAGGATGACAAAGTCATCCAGATTGAGGGAGATCCGGATTCCCCGCACTCCCGCGGCCGCCTGTGCCCGAAGGGTGCGGCATCTGAGCAGCTGGTCAACGCGCCGAACCGGCTCAGCGACATCCTGTACCGCGCCCCGCGCGCGAAGGAATGGGTGAAGCTGGACCGCGAAACCGCGCTGGAGATGGTCACGGACCGTTTTATGGAGGCGCGCGAGAACGGCTGGCAGGACACCGACGAGAAGGGTCGGCCGGTGCGCCGCACCATGGGCATCGCCGGCCTCGGCGGCGCGGCCATGGATAACGAGGAGAACTACCTGATTAAGAAGCTCTGGACCGCCTCCGGCGCGGTGCAGATCGAAAACCAGGCCCGCATATGACACTCCTCCACGGTTCCCAGTTTGGGATCCTCGTTTGGACGTGGCGGCGCAACCCAGCCGCTGCAGGACATGGCAAATGCGGACTGCATTGTCATCCAGGGCTCGAATATGGCGGAAGCGCACCCGGTGGGCTTCCAGTGGGTTATCGAGGCTAAGAACCGCGGTGCGCGGATTATCCACGTGGACCCGCGTTTCACCCGCACCTCCGCGGTGGCGCACAAGCACATCCCGATCCGCGGCGGCTCCGACGTGGTGCTGCTCGGTGCCGTGATCAACTACGTGCTGGAGAACAACCTGTACTTCGAGGAGTACGTCAAGGCGTTCACCAACGCGTCCACGATCATCAGCGACGATTTCCGCGACACCGAGGATTTGGACGGGCTTTTCTCCGGGTATGACCCGGAGACGGGCGCGTACGACAATTCGTCGTGGCAGCCGAAGCCGGCCTGGGACGCGCAGGTCTCCTGGGACGTGGAGAAGGATGAGACGCTGGAAGATCCGCGCTGCGTGTTCCAGATTCTCAAGCGCCACTACTCCCGCTACACCCCGGAGATGGTGGAGAAGGCCTGCGGCATTTCGCAGGAGGACTTCTTCTACCTGGCGAACTCCATCGCGGAGAACTCCGGGCGCGAGCGCACCACGTGCTTCGCGTACGCGCTGGGCTGGACGCAGCACACCATGGGTGCCCAGTTCATCCGCACCTGCGCGATCCTGCAGCTGCTGATGGGCAACGTCGGCCGCCCGGGCTCCGGCATTATGGCGCTGCGCGGCCACGCCTCCATCCAGGGCTCCACCGACGTGCCGACGCTGTTCCACCTGCTGCCCGGCTACCTGCCGATGCCGCAGGCGGAGGTGCAGACGTGGGATCAGTACCTGGACGCGATTGCGAAGCGCGACCAGAAGGGTTTCTGGCAGAAGGGCGACACCTATGCCGTGTCCCTGATGAAGACCTACTGGGGCGACGCGGCGACGGAGGACAACAACTGGGGCATGGACCTCATGCCGCGCCTTACCGGCGCGCACTCCACGTACCACACGCTGCAGCTCATGCTGCAGGGCTTGGTGGACGGCTACTTCGTCTTCGGCCAGAACCCCGCCGTGGCGCAGTCGAACGGCCACATGCAGCGCATGGCGCTGTCCAAGCTGAAGTGGCTGGTGGTGCGCGATTTCCAGGAGATCGAGACCGCGACGTTCTGGAAGGACTCGCCCGAGATCGCGTCCGGCGACCTGGTCACCGAGGAGATTGACACCGAGGTGTTCCTCTTCCCGGCCGCGAACCACGTGGAGAAGGCCGGCACGTTCACGCAGACGCAGCGCATGCTGCAGTGGCGCTTCAAGGCCAAGGATGCGCCGGGCGATGCGGACAGTGACTTGCAGTTCTTCTACGAGCTGGGCTGCCGCATCAAGGACCGCGTGAAGGATTCCACCGATCCGCGCGACCTGCCGCTGCAGAAGATCACGTGGGACTACGAGCTTGATAGCGATGGAGAGATTGACGCCGAGAGCGTTCTGCGCGAGATCAACGGCTACTACCTCTCCGGCCCGCGCAAGGGCGAGCTGGTGGACAAGTTCGCCGACCTGAAGGCGGACGGCTCCACCTCCTGCGGCTGCTGGATCTACTCCGGCGTGTACGCGGGCGGCGTGAACCGCGCCGCCAACAAGCGCCCGGGCTCCGAGCAGAACGAGATGGCGCTGGACTGGGGCTGGGCGTGGCCGATGAACCGCCGCGTGCTGTACAACCGCGCCTCCGCTGATCCGGACGGCAAGCCGTGGTCCGAGCGCAAGAAGCTGGTCTGGTGGGACGAGGACCAAGAGAAGTGGGACTCCAACGACGTGGTGGACTTCCCGGTGGACCGCGCGCCCGGCTACAAGCCGGACCGCGACGCGGTTGGCCCGGCAGCACTCGCTGGCGATGACCCGTTCATCATGCAGCCGGACGGCAAGGGTTGGCTCTTCGCCCCGCGCGGCATGGTGGATGGGCCGATGCCCACCCACTACGAGCCGCAGGAATCCCCGTTCCCGAACTTCCTGTACGCGCAGCAGCAGTCCCCGTCCCGCATTGTCATGCGCGGGCCGAACAACCTCTCCGCCCCGAACTACGGCGAGGAGGGCACGGACGTGTACCCGTACATGCTGAACACGTACCGGTTGACGGAGATGTACACCTCCGGCGCCATGACACGCACCCTGCCGTACCTGGCGGAGCTGCAGCCGGAGCTGTTCTGCGAGGTCTCGCCGGAGCTGGCCGCCAAGGCCGGCCTGACGCACGGCGAGTGGGCGACCATCATCTCCCCGCGCGGCGCGATTGAGTCGCGCGTGCTGGTGACGGACCGCATCCAGTCCCTGGTCATCGGGGACCGCGAGTACGAGCAGGTGGGCATGCCGTTCCACTACGGGCAGGGCAAGTACGCCGAGGTTGAGGGTGACGGCCCGAACGACCTTTTGGGCATCATGCTGGACCCGAACGTGAACATCCAGGCCTCCAAGGTCTCGGCCGTGGACATTCGTCCGGGCCGCCGCCCGCGGGGCGCAGAGCGCGACGAGCTGGTGCGCGAGTACCAGCGCCGCGCCGGACTGACGGAGGACACCGGCTCCACCCTGGGCAACAAGAAGGCCGAGGAAGCGGCGGGCCTGCACGACGACGTCGAGGATGGCGCCGAGGTGGACAACACGAAGCACAACATGTCGGAGAGGGAGGGATAGACGCCGATGACCACGAAGAATCGGGTGACAGAGGCGCCCTACAACATCGGCTACGACCGCGCGGAGCGCAAGGCGTTCTTCACCGACACCTCCATCTGCATCGGCTGCAAAGCCTGCGAGGTGGCGTGCAAGGAGTGGAACCGCAACCCGCAGGACGGCAGCTACGAGTTCTCCGGCATGTCCTACGACAACACCGGCTCCCTCGGCGCGGACACGTGGCGCCACGTGGCGTTCATCGAACAGTCCGAGGACCAGATCGAACGCGCCCGCGAAGAAGGTGCGCGCCTGATTTCCCTCGGCATGCCGGGCGTCGGCGCGGCTGAGGTGCGGGAGGCGACCCCGGAACCGTCGTCAATCATGCCCCAGGACACGCCCGATTTCCGCTGGCTGATGTCCTCCGACGTGTGCAAGCACTGCACCAACGCCGGCTGCCTGGACGTGTGCCCGACCGGTGCGCTCTTCCGCACCGAGCACGGCACCGTGGTGGTGCAGGACGACGTGTGCAACGGGTGCGGCACCTGCGTCGCCGGCTGCCCGTTCGGGGTCATCGAGCGGCGTGCCGACGGCGGCGTGGAGAAGCGCAACGACCGTTCCCCGCGCATCGGCGAAGACTTCACCGCAGGTGAGGTGGCGCCGATCAAGAACGTCGGCGTGGCGCAGAAGTGCACGATGTGCTTCGACCGCCAGGCGGTAGGCGAGGGCCCCGCGTGCGCGAAGACGTGCCCGACGACGTCGATCAAGTACGGCTCCTACGACGAGATGCTGGCCACCGCCCGGGCGCGCGTGGCCGAGCTGCACGCGCAGGGCCAGACCGAGGCGCGGTTGTACGGCGCCAACAGCGAGGACGGCGTGGGCGGCACCGGGTCCATCTTCCTGCTGCTGGATGCGCCCGAGGTGTACGGCCTGCCGCCGGACCCGCAGGTGCCCACGGCGAACCTGCCGGCGATGGCGAAGCGGGCCGCGGTGGCCGCGGCCGGCCTCATCGGTGCCGCAGCGGCAGCGTTTGCGATTGGAGGGCGCGGGTAATGGCAGAGTTCGATAGCTTCCGTCCGCCGGAGGAGCCACGCCGCCCGAAGGGGCAGCGCACGCCGGGGCAGCGCAAGCAGCGACGCGGCGAGGAGCTCATGGTTCCGCGCGCGGAGTTCGAGCAGTACGACTCTTATTACGGTCGCCCGATTGTGAAGTTCCCGCCGTGGGAGTGGCCGATCGCCGGCTACCTCTTCCTCGGCGGCGTGGCGGGCGGCTCCGCGCTCTTGGGCGTTGGCGCCGGTGCCACGGGCAACCGAGAGCTGCAGCGCAACGCGCGCATTGCCGCTGCTGGCGCTTCCGCGCTGGGGTCCGCGTTCCTGGTGGCCGACTTAGGCCGCCCGGAGCGGCTGCTCAACATGTTCCGCGTGTTCAAGCTGTCCTCGCCGATGTCGGTGGGGTCCTGGATCCTGGGGTCCTTCTCCTCGGCGGCTGCGCTCGCCGCTGCGGCCGAGGTGGATGAGCTGACCGGCGAGATCCTTCCGCTGCCGAAGTTCGCCCGCAGTTTCCTGCAGGCCGCGGCGACGCCGGCCGGCGTGTTCTCCGGACTCATGGGTGCGCCGCTTGCGGTCTACACCGCGGTGTTGCTCGGCGATACCTCCGTGCCACTGTGGCAGGATGCGCGCGAGGAGTTGCCAGGACTGTTTGTCTCCTCGGCTGCGTCGGCGGCCTCGGGCGCTGCGCTCGTAGCCACCTCCACGGCGAACAACGGCCCGGCCCGCGCGCTCGCGGCGATCGGTGCCGCTTCCGACATCGCGGCGACGAAGCGCCTCGAGCGCAATCTCCACGAGCCGCTGGAGGAAACGCTTCACGACGGCAAAGCAGGCACCCTGCTCAAAGCCGCCGAGGTGTGCGTCGCCGCGGGCGGCGTCGGGGCTGCCGTGGGCGGGCGCAACCGCGTCATCGCCGCGCTGTCCGGCGTTGCGCTGTTGACCGGATCCTGCCTCACCCGCTTCGGCATCATGGCCGCGGGCAAGCGCTCGACCGAAGACCCGAAGTACGTGGTGGAGCCGCAGCGCGCCCGCCTGGCCAAGCGCCGGGAGCGGGGCAACGTGGCAGACTCCATCACCACTGCGGGCTAGAAACGCGGGCCTGGAACCGCGGGCTAAACCACTCGCACGCGCCCGGTGCCGGCGACTGTCTCGCCGATCACCGGGTAGCCCGGCACCTCGCCGATCACCAGCAAACCGCCGGAGGTCTGCGCGTCCGCGAGCACGAGGAGTTCCTCCTCGCCCAAGTCCGAATCCACATGCGGGCGCACCCAATCCAAGTTGCGGCGCGAACCGCCCGGCACGAATCCGTCCTGAAGGGTTTGCAAGGCGCCGTCGATAAGCGGGACGCTCCGGAAGTCCACCACGGCGTCGACGCCGGAGGCGCGCGCCATCTTGAACAGGTGCCCCAGCAGGCCGAAGCCGGTGACATCGGTGGCAGCGCGCGCGCCGGCGGCCACGGCGGCCTCGGACGCGGCGCGGTTCAGCGTGGTCATCACGGCGATCGCCTCGTCGAACCACTCGCCGGTGGCCTTGTGCCGGTTGTTCAGCAGGCCGGAGCCGATCGGTTTGGTCAGGGTGATGGGGAGGCCGGCTTCGGCGGTGTCGTTACGCATGAGCCTCGCCGGGTCCGCGGTGCCAGTCGCAGCCATGCCGTAGATCGGCTCGGGCGCGGAGATGGAGTGCCCGCCGGTGACGGAGATGCCGGCCTCGGTGGCGGCGTCGAGCCCGCCGCGCAGCACCTCGCGGATGAGCTCCTGCGGCAGCACGTCGCGCGGCCATCCGAGCAGGTTAATCGCGGTGATGGGGGTGCCGCCCATGGCGTAGACATCGCTCAGCGCGTTGACTGCGGCGATCTTGCCCCAGGTGTACGCGTCATCCACCACGGGGGTGAAGAAATCGGCGGTGGAAATCACTGCGAGGTCATCGCGCACGCGGATCGCGGCGGCGTCATCGCCGTCGTCTAGGCCGACGATCACGTTCGGGTCCGCGAAGCCGACCAGGCCGGCCACCGCGTCCTCGAGCTCGCCCGGCGGGATCTTGCAGGCGCAGCCGCCGCCTGCGGCAAATTGGGTCAAACGGATTTCGCTCATACCCGCATGGTAGCGTCACCGCACGGAGGCGTACGTGTCCTGGTGGGCGCCCCAGTCTTCAAAACTGGTGAGGTCGAGCATCTCGGCCTGGCAGGTTCGATTCCTGTCCGTCTCCGCCATACGTTGCTAGGGAGGCACCATGGACCCGCGCCGCGCCATTCCGCGCACCGATGCATTGCTCGCGCTTGTCGACGCTTCTTCGCACCCGCCCTTACATCCCGCGAGCCTCAAGGCCATCGCTGCGCGGACGCAGGAACGGGCGCGACGCGGCGAGATCGCGCCGGGGGATGTGGAGGCCGAGTTCTTGGCGGGGGTGGCGCGTGGTGCGTCCACACTGACGCCGGTGATCAATTGCACCGGCGTGGTGGTGCACACCAACGTCGGCCGCGCGCCGCTCGGAGATGGCGCGGTGGAAGCGATGGCGCGCGCGGCCGGGTACGTGGACGTGGAGATGGATTTGGCCCGCGGGGAACGCTCCCGCGAGCGCGGCAAGCAGGCCACCGACGCGCTGCTGGCCGCGTGCCCCGCAGCGGAAGACGCGCTGGTGGTGAACAACGGCGCGGCTGCGCTCTTGCTTGCGGCGGCGACGTTCGCGGAACACAGCAAACTGGTGATTTCGCGCGGCGAGTTGATCGAGATCGGTGCCGGGTTCCGTCTGCCCGAGTTGATCGAGTCCGCGCGCGTGGAGCTTGTGGAGGTAGGCGCGACCAATCGCACCCACCCGGCGGATTACGAGCGCGCCGCCGCTGCCGGGGCGAAGGCGCTTCTGAAGGTGCACCCGTCAAATTACCGGGTGGAAGGGTTTACGTCGCAAGTCAGCGTGGCGGAGCTGCGCGTGATCGCGGACGCGCACGGGGCGGCGCTGATTGTGGATACCGGCTCCGGCCTGCTCGCGCCGGATCCGGCGCTGCCGGACGAGCCTGACGCGACAACCGCGCTGCGGGCGGGAGCGGACGTGGTGCTGTTCTCCGGCGACAAGCTGCTCGGCGGCCCGCAGGCCGGGGTGGTGCTGGGCCGCGCGGAGGCGATCGCGGCGATGCGCAAGCACCCGCTGGCGCGCGCGGTGCGGATCGACAAGGTGCGCCTTGCCGCGCTGGAGGCGACGCTTCGGCTGGCGCACAACCCCACGCACGCGTACCTGCACGCCGATCCCGCGCAGCTCAAGGCCCGCGCCGATGCGCTGGCCGCCGCTACCGGCGGTGAGGTCGTGCCCCACGACGGCCGCGTCGGCGGCGGGGGAGCGCCCGGCCACCCGCTTCCGGGCTGGGCCGTGCGTTACGACGCTTCCTTTGCAGCGCCCCTGCGCCACCGCAACCCCGCAGTGCTGGGGCGCGTGCACGGCGGTCACCTGCTGATAGACCTGCGCTGCGTGCCGGAGGACCGCGACGGCGAAGTCGCCGCCGCGGTGCGGAACGTGATCGAGGAGGCGGGGAAGTGAGCTACGTCGTCGCCACCGCCGGGCACGTAGACCACGGCAAATCCACCCTGGTCAAGCGCTTGACCGGCATGGAGCCGGACCGCTGGGAGGAGGAACGCCAGCGCGGGTTAACTATCGACCTGGGGTTTGTGTGGGCCGACATCGACGGCCAGGATGTCGCCTTCGTGGACGTACCGGGGCACGAGCGCTTTATCGCCAACATGCTCGCCGGTGTCGGCCCGGCCCCGGCGGTGATGCTGGTCGTGGCAGCGGATGAGGGCGTGATGGCCCAGACCGTGGAGCACATGGCGGCCATCGACGGCTTCGGCATCCGCACCGGCGTGATTGCGGTGACGAGGGCGGATCGGGCTGAAGGGGAGCGTCGTCAAACAACGCGTGCCCAGATCGCAGACGCGGTGGCGCGCACCACGCTCCAGGACTGGCCCGTGGTGGAGGTCTCCGCCGTCACCGGCGAGGGGCTGGACGAGCTGCGGACCGCGCTGGCCGAAGTGCTGCGGGCGGCGCCGGCACCGGACGCGGGGGCGCGGGTGCGGTTCTGGGTGGACCGCTCCTTCACGGTCAAGGGCGCGGGCACGGTGGTGACGGGCACGCTCACCGCGGGCACGATCCGCCCGGGCGACACACTTGCATTGCGCGGCGAGGAGGTCCAGGTGCGCTCCGTGCAGTCGGAGGACGCCCCGATCGACACCGCGACCCCGGCGCGTCGCGTGGCGCTGAATCTGCGCGGCGTAGACGCGGAGCGCGTGGGGCGCGGGGACGCGCTGACCACCCCGGGCGCATGGCACCGCACCGCCTTGGTGGACGTGGTGCTTGCGGTATCGCCGCCGGAGGGCGGCACATGCGAGGAGTTGCCGCGCGAGGCCGTGGCGCACATCGGCACCGCGGGCGTGGGCTGCCGGGTCCGTTCGCTCGGGCCGGCGTTCGCGCGGCTGACGCTGGAGGAGCCGCTGCCGCTCACACTCGGCGACACGATCGTGCTGCGCGGCACCGGCGGCCAGCGCATTTTGGCCGGCCTGACCGCGATTGACGTGGACCCGGAGCCGTTCACCCGCCGCGGCGACGCCGCCCGCCGAGCCGAGGAGCTCGATCCGGACCCGGACGTGAGCAGGGAGATCGCGCGCCGCGTCGCCGTTACGCCGGCGCACCTCGCGCGCCTCGGCTTCGAGGTGGGCGACACCCCGCCGGCGGGGTCTATCGCGTTTGCGGGCTACTGGATCCGCGCCGAACAGGTCATGTCGTGGAAAGAGCAGCTCATCGCCGCCGTGGCCGAGTATGAACAAGCGAATCCGCTGGGTGCGGGGTTGTCGGTGGGGGCGGGCGTCGAAAAGCTTGGGCTCCCGGATGCCAAGCTGCTCCCGCTCGCGGCGGCCGCGGCGAAACTCACGGTGCGCGGCGGCGTGATTAGCTCCGGGCGCGACCTGGACCTAGGGCCCGGGATTGCGAAGTTGGAGGCGCACCTCGAGCGCGACCCGTTCGCCGCGCCCGAGGCGCGCGACCTGGAGGCGTGGCACGTGGGTGCGAAGGAGCTCGCTGCTGCGGAGCGCGCGGGGCGAGTCATCCGTATCGCGGACGGCGTGGTGCTGCTGCCGGACGCGCCCGCCCGCGCCGCGGCGCTGCTGCGCGGCATCGAGCAGCCGTTCACCGCCTCCGACGCGCGCAAGGCGTGGGGCACAACGCGCCGCGTGGCCATCCCGCTGCTTGAACTGCTCGACGCGCAAGGAAAAACCCGCCGCGTGGCAGGCACGCAGCGGGTTGTGGTCTAGCGGATTTTAAACGCCGTCCGTCTCAGCCGGGTCGTTGTCCGCGTCCGCCTTCGTCTCGTGGCGGGTGCCCGGCTCGTGCTCTGCCGGGGCGTAGATGGAGTACAGCTTCGCCGGCGCGTCCGACTCATTGACAAAGTTGTGCCACTTGCCGGCCGGGACGAACGCCGCCCAGTCCGCGCTGACAACCTGGTCAACCTCGAGGTCATCCTCGCTCGCGCCGATCTGCGCGCGCAGCTCGCCCTCTTCGAGGCGGAGGAACTGGTCGTGATCATCGTGGATCTCGGCGCCGATCTCGCCGCCGACCGGAATCGTCATCACCGTCAGCTGCAGGTTCTTGCCGGTCCACAGGGTGTCGCGGAACGCCTCGTTGTCCAGCGTGGCCTTCTCGATGTCCACCACGTACGGGTTGGGGCCGTGATCGTTGCTCATGAGTGCTCCTTAGAATTCGCGGTTACGTACGTTTCCCACGGTAGCGACATTTCCCCGACACAGGCCACACTTACTGAGGTTTCGCTTACTTACGGTGCCGCCCCGCACCGCGTTTACCTGCGGCGATGCGCGCGTTGCGCCGCAGCCGCACCTTCTCCACCTCGGTGAGGTACTCGCTGGCGGCTTGGGGCATATCGCTTATCGACGACACCTTTCCCGCCACCTGCTTCACTTGCGCATGCTGCTCCTCCGGCGCGGCGTGACGCGCTCCGCGCACCTGGTCGTCCGGGATGTCCACGCGTCCGAAGATCTCTGTGGGGGCGGCGACGTCTTCGGGTCGGTCGGTGCCCGCGAGCGAGACGTAGCGCGCCGTGTGGCGCGGGCGGGGCGCGTCCTCCGGTGCCATGACGTGGTCCCGCTCCACGGTCACACCCCAGGATCCGTCGGCGAACTCCGTGATCTGCCACGGCACCAGCGGGCGCGGGTCCGGCACCTTGAGCGCGGGCACTGTCTCCAGGCCCTCCTCTGGGCCGGCGACGGAAAGCGCCGCCATGCCGTCGAGCAGGAACGCGCGGGCGTAGATGGGGCCGGGCTCCACTGCGGGCTGGGTGAGCCTGGCGAGGTCTGCCGCGGCGTCCTCGAGAATGTAGCCCAATTCCTCGTTGTCCGCCGCGTCGAAGCCGCCGAGCACCTTATCGCCCAGCGTCGCGGCCACAGCTTCGCCGATGCGGTGCAGCGCCACGAACCATTGGCCGGGGGAGCGGGCGATCAGTTCTTCCGCGGTGAATTCCCCCCTTGCGGTGTCCACCACCATCATGTCGCCCGGGGGGAGCACGGTTGCGCCCTGGGGAACGTCGTTACGCGGCACCGCGAGCACCGGCGGAGGGAGGAGAACCTGGACGCGGAACGTGCCTGTTGCGGGGTCCAGTGCCACGGCTGCGGTGGTGAGGGGGCGGAGCAGGGAAGCGTCGATACGTATGAAATCCGTAAACCGCGCGCGGTCGGGGGCGGGCACCTCGCCCAGCACGGGACCCTGCGCCCCGCCGTCCCCGATGCGGCGCACCCGCCACGTGCCCGTGAGCGGGTTCGGCTCCAACGCGACGCGCAGGTACGCGGTGCCCACGTGGGTGCCGAACTCGGCGAAGAGCAGCGCCTGGATGGTGCCGGTGACGTCGATTTCCTCCGCCGCCGCCCACACGGACGGCGCGAGGGGGTAATGGCGAGTGCTCATTGCACCACCTTAACCCGCACCGAGACCGTGCTTAGGCTGCGGCGGTTTCCTTGGTGCGGGCCTTGCCCACGAGCTTCACAATGGCGACGATGATGAAGCCGGTGATCAGGCCGAAGACCAGGGAGACGCCGGTGTCCACCAGCCAGCCGGCGAACCCGCCGCCGACGGCCTCCGCGCCGCGCTCGATGATGTCGTGCGGCCAGTGCCAGCCGAACACCTCGTGGAAGCCGCGCACGATCAGGTGGCCGCCCACCCACAGCATGGCGATGGTGCCAATCACGCCGATGGCGTTCAGCACGTGCGGCATGCCCTTCACTAGGGCGCGGCCGGTGCGCGGGGCGTTGCCGCGCTCGATCATGCCGCGGCCGATGTCGTCGATCTTCACCAAGAGCGCAACCGCGCCGTACACCGCAATGGTGATGAAGATGCCCACCGCGATAAGCACGGCGGCTTCCATCCAGATGGACTGGTCCGCGACCTCATCCAGCGCGATGATCATGATCTCCGCGCTGAGGATCAGGTCGGTGCGGATTGCGCTGTTGACCAGCGTTTCCTCGTCCTCCGGCGACTTGTTCACCGCGCGCTCTTGCTCCGCCTCGCTGTCAGCGGTGAGCTTGTGCAGGATCTTCTCGGCGCCCTCGAAACACAGGTACGCGCCGCCGAGCATGAGCAGCGGCGTGAGGGCCCACGGGGCGAACGCGTTGAGCAGGAGCGCGATCGGCAGGATGATGAGCAGCTTGTTGCGCAGCGAGCCCTTGGTGATCTTCCAGATCATCGGCAGCTCGCGCGCCGGGGTGACGTTGGAGACGTACTGCGGCGTCACTGCGGCATCGTCGATGACCACGCCGGCTGCCTTCGCGGACGTCTTCGCGGTAAGGGCCGCGACATCGTCGACGGAAGCGGCGGCGGTGCGGGCGATCAGTGCAACGTCATCAAGCAGGGCGAGGAGGCCACCGGCCATGCAGGATCCTTTCAGAAGGAAATAAGCAACGGGAAAAGAAAATACCACCTCCCGCGCGCTTGCGGGAGATGGCTTTTCGACGATCGCAGGAAGACGCTTAGACAGTCGTTTCCGTGCCCGCCGGGGCATCCGGGTTGTAGCGGATGCGGGTGCGGCCGCGCTCCACGTCCGGATCCGGAATCGGAATCGCGGACAGCAGGGCCTTGGTGTACGGGTGCTGCGGGTTGTCGAAGACCTCGTCCGCCTCACCAAACTCCACGAAATCGCCCTTGTACATCACCGCCACGCGGTCGGAGAGGTGGCGCACCACAGACAGGTCGTGGGCGACGAAGAGGTAGGACAGGCCCAGCTCCCGCTTGAGGGATTCGAGCAGGTTGATCACACCGGCCTGGATGGATACGTCGAGCGCGGACACCGGCTCATCCAGCACGATGATCGCCGGGTTAGTGGCCAGCGCGCGGGCGAGGCCGATGCGCTGGCGCTGGCCGCCGGAGAAGTGGCCCGGGAAGCGGTCGATCTGGGACTCGTCGAGGCCCACGGTGCGCATGAGCTCCGCGATGCGCGCGTCCTTGTCCCCCTCGTAGCCCAGCGCGTCCAGCGGCTCCTGGATGATCTCCTTGACCGTCATGCGCGGGTTGAGCGAGCTCATCGGGTCCTGGAACACCATCTGCAGGTTGCGGCGCGCCTTCTGGCGGGTCGAGGTGGTGAACTTGGAGGCGTCCTCGCCGCAGATGACGATGCGGCTGCCCGGTGCCGGGTCCAGGTTCATGATTTCCAGCAGCGTGGTGGTCTTGCCGGAGCCGGACTCGCCCACAATGGCCATGCACTCGCCGGCGCGCAGGTCGAAGGACACGTTCTTCACCGCGTGCACGGTGCCCACGCGGCGCTTCACCAGCGCACCCTTGGTCAGCGGGAACTCCTTGTTCAAGTTCTCCACCTCGAGGGTGACCTCGCGCTCCTCGCGCGGGATGCCCGCGTACTTATCCTCCGGCAGGACCGGGGTGGGATAGAGGGGCTTGCCATTCAGTTTGCCGCCCTGGATTTCGTCGTAACGAATGCAGGCAACCTCGTGGTTCGCCACGTCGCCCACCTGGATCATCGGCGGCTCGCCCTCCAGGCACGCCTCCACAGCGATGGGGCAGCGCGGGGCGAACTGGCAGCGGGCCTTCATGTTCACCAGCTTCGGCGGCGTGCCCTCGATGTAGGTCAACGGCTCCGTGGACGGCTGGTCCACGCGCGGGGTGGAGCCGAGCAGACCGATGGAGTACGGCATGCGCGGCTGCTTGAAGATGGTGTGCACGTCGCCCTTCTCCACCGGGCGGCCGCCGTACATCACCAACACGTCGTCGGCGGTGCCGGCAACCACGCCCATGTCGTGGGTAATCATGATGCAGGCGGCGCCGGTCTCGCGCTGGGCCACCTTGATCACATCCAGGATCTGGGCCTGGATGGTCACGTCGAGCGCCGTCGTCGGCTCGTCCGCGATGATGATGTTCGGGTTGTTCGCAATCGCGATAGCGATCACCACACGCTGGCGCATACCGCCGGAAAACTCGTGCGGGAAGGACTTCAGGCGCTTCTTCGGCTCCGGGATGCCCACGAGGTCCAGCAACTCCGCGGCGCGGTCCAAAGCCTTACCCTTCGGAATGTTGTCGTGCGCCTGCAGGGCTTCGACGAGCTGGGTGCCGATGTCATACACCGGGGTCAACGCGGAGAGCGGGTCCTGGAAGATCATGCCGATCTCTTTGCCGCGAATCTTCGACATCTGCTTGTCGTTCTTCGTCAGCAACTCTTCGCCGCCGTACATGACGGAGCCGGAGACCTTCGCGTACTCCGGCAGCAGGCCCATGATGGCCATGGAGGTCACGGATTTGCCGGAGCCGGACTCGCCCACGATGCCCAGGGTGCGGCCCCGGTAGAGGTCGAAGTCAACGCCGCGCACGGCGGAGACGACGCCGGCCTCGGACGGGAACGACACGTTGAGGCCGCGGACGCTGAGCACCGGGTCGCCGTACGGCTGATTCTGTGCGGCTGCGTTGTCGGCCGCGTTGTCGCCGCCGTTGAAAATGCTGGTTGTCATGCTCGGCCTCCGGAGTTCGAGTTCGGGTCAAACGCGTCGCGCATGCCGTCGGCGATAAACGCGAGCGAGACAGTGAGCAGGGTAAGCACGATGGCCGGGAAGTAGAACTGCCACGGCGTGGTCAACAGCGTGCCGGTACCGGTCTGCAGCAGGGTACCCAAGGAAACGTCGGGAAGCTTCACGCCCAGGCCCAGGAAGGACAGCGCCGTCTCCGACATGATGGTGGAGACCACGCCCATCATGAACTGGATGATCAGCAGGGAAGAGACGTTGGGGATGATGTGGCGCACGATCGTCTTCGGGCGGGAGACACCCATGAAGCGCGCGGCGCGCACGTAGTCGTTTTCTCTGATTGAAAGTGCAAGCGACCAAATCACACGTGCCGGGTACATCCAGCCGAATGCGATGAGCACGATGGTGAGCACCTTCCAGTCACCACCGGAGCCGGAGACCAGCAGGGCGATCAGGAGGAAGGTCGGGACAGCCAGCATGAAGTGGATGACGGCCAGGACGACCCTCTCCAGCGAGCCGCCGTACAGCGCAGCACCTGCGCCGATGATGGCGGAGAGGATAGTGATTGCCAACGCTGCGGGCACCGCGATGGTCAGGGAGCGGCCGAGGCCGTGCACAACCTGGGCGAACAGGTCATTGCCGGAGTCGGTGGTACCGAACCAGTGCTCGGCGCTGGGGCCGGTGGCCAGGTTGAAGAAGTCCGGCTCGTCGTACGCCCACGGGCTGATGAATTTGCCGAAGACGGCCAGGAGGACCAGCAGGAGGAAGATGATGGTGCCTACGACGGCCATGCGGTTGCGCAGGAAGCGTCGCAAGTAGATGCGCCCCTTGGACGTGCCGCGGAGGGAGGCTACCTGCGCTGGCGGCTCGTCGGTGACGACGCTGTCCGCCTGGCTGCTGGGGTCGGAGGTGGTGGTCATGTCGTTGACCGGGAGCGCGGCGTGCATCACACGCGTGCTGCCGCCCGCAGTTGTCTTGCGTGCCTCTTCAGGATTCCGGTTAGTCATAGCAGGCTCCTTAGCTCACGCGGACGCGGGGATCGAGGGCGACAACGAGGATGTCTGCCAGGATGGCGGACACCGCAGTCATGGCCGCGCCGAACGCGGCCACGGCCACCGCGCCGTGGACGTCGTTGCGGGAGATGGTCTGGATGAAGTACTGGCCCATGCCGTTCCAGGCGAAGATCCGCTCCGTCATCACCGCGCCGGTGAAAATACCCGGCACGGAGAAGGCGACGGAGGTGGCAACCGGGATCAGCGAGGTGCGCAGCGCGTGCTTGCGCACCGCCTGCGCCTTGGTCAGGCCCTTGGCGCGCGCGGTGCGCACGTAGTCCGCGTTCAAGTTGTCCAGCAGCAGCGTGCGCTGCATGAAGTGGTAGCCGGCGTAGGAGATGATCAGCAGCGACACGGTCGGCAGGATCAGGTGCTGGCCGAAATCGAGCGCCTTGTTCCATGCGCCCTCGACGCCGCTCGAGGTCGCGCCCGTGACGTAGAAGATGCGGCGGCCCGTCCACTCGTTGATCTTGATACCCAGCCACACCACGGCGATGGAGGCAACCACCACGTGCGTGTTCATGGTGATGATGGAGATGCCCTGCCAGATGCGGTCAGCCTTCTTGTACTGGCGCGACGCCGTGTACACACCGATGGCCACACCGATGACGATGGAGAGCAGCGTGGCCACCAGCGTCAGCTGCGCGGAGACCCAGATACGGAAGGAGATCTGCTCGTTCACCGAGTCGCCGAGCGGGGAGTTGCCCCAATCCCAGCGGGTGAGGATGCCGGTCAACCACGTCCACCAACGCTCCATAATTGGCGTGTTGGGGCTCAAGTTGTTCGGCAGCAGCAGGGCGTCAATCTGTTCTTCGCTCAAAGGTGGGCGGCGGCCTTGATAATTGGCGCGCGGATCCAGGAAGAAGCTAGCTAGGAAGAAAGTGATGTTGGTGGCCAAGAACACGATGAGGCCCCAGCTCAGGATCTTCCTGATCAGGTATCGAAACATTCTTACTCGCAGTCGGTTCGGTGCGTCCCGCGTCACACGGGCGGTAGCTTGGTGATGCAGTCTACGGGATGCAAAAATCCGCCGAAGCACGTGGCCCCGACGGATTCTTGCGGCGGCATCAGCGGACTAAGCGGTGAGCTTCAGGCTGCTTACTTCGCCCAGCCGACGTTCTCGACCGGTACCACGCCGAAGGACATGGCGCCGAAGTTCGCCAGACCCGGCTTGGTGGCAACCATCTCCGGGCCGTTCGCGTACGGCATGAGGCCGAACTCGCGGAAGGCTTCTTTCTCCAGCTCGTTGGCGCGGGCGATCTGCTTGTCCGCGTCCTCGATCTTCTGCAGCTCCTCGATCTTCTTGTCCATCTCGGCGGAGCCGGTGCCGGACTTGTTCAGCTCGGAGTCGGAGGAGAAGATCTGGCCGAAGTACGCAACACCGAACGGGTCGGAGGATGCGAAGCCGGACATGAACAGGTCGAAGTCGCGCTCGGAGGTGACCTTGGAGAAGTCGGAGCTCGGGCGCTCCTCAATCTGCACGTCGATGCCGACCTGCTTCAGCATTGCCTGGATAGCGGACGCGGAAGCCTGAACCATCGGGTTGTCGCCCAGCAGCACGTAGCGCACGGACAGCGGGTTGGAGGCATCGTAGCCTGCCTCCTCGAGCAGCTTCTTGGCCTTCTCCGGGTCGTACTGGACCACGGAGCCGAAGTTGTCCTCGTAGCCCGGCTGGGTCTGGAACAGGGTGAGGGAACCCGGGAGCTCCTCGGTGTAATCCAGGCCGTTGAAGCGGATGGCTGCGAGCTGGGAGCGGTCGATGGCGGTCATGATCGCCTCGCGCACCTTCGGGTCATCCAGGCCCGGAGCCTGAGAGTTGATGGTCATCAGGTAGGTAGCAGGGCGCAGTGCAACGCGGATGTCTGCGGCATCACCCATCTGCTTCGCGGTCTCGAGGCGGTCGCGGGTGCCAACGCCGGTAGCGTCGATCTCGCCTGCGCGGAAGGCGTTGATGGAAGCCTGGTCCTCCATTGCGCGGTAGGTGAAGCGCTCGAGCTTGGCCGGCTCGCCCCACCACTGCTCGTTGCGGACGAAGGAGACCTCGCCGGTCTCGAAGTTCACGTTCTCAACCTTGAACGGGCCAGCGCCCCACTCCGGGTGCAGCTGCTTCAGGTAGGCGTTCATGAACTTGTCAGCGGTGTCAACCTGCGGCGGCACCAGGCCGTCGAAGAGACCCTGCCACCGCTGCTTCAGGTAGGCGTTCATGAACTTGTCAGCGGTGTCAACCTGCGGCGGCACCAGGCCGTCGAAGAGACCCTGCCACCACGGGTACGCCTGCTTGAAAGTGACCACTGCCTGCTTGTCGTCGTCACCGCGGACCACGGACTCGATCAGCTCGTAGCCGTCGGTGGAGTTGACCTGCACGTCCGGGTTGGAGCCGTTGTTGAAGCGCCAGGTGTTCTCGTAGGCGGTCCAGTCGATCGGGGTGCCGTCGTTGTAGGTGGCGTCCGGGTGGATGGTGTAGGTGATCACGGTCTTGCCGTCCACAACATCCTCAGTCACGTCGGTGAGGTATGCCGGGTTCGGGTGGTAGGTGCCGTCACCATCCATGAGCGTCATGACCGGGTTGTACTTGGTCCACACGTTGCGGGTGTACAGGTTCATGTTCGCGTGGAAGAGGTTCTGCTGCTCAGCCAGCTCGGTGAGGGCCAGGGTCAGCTCGCCGCCGTCCTTGATCTGGTCGCGCTCGAGCGGGTTGTAGTCGCCGGCCGGCTTGACCTCGATGCCATTGGCGCCTGCGCCTGCGGTCTCGGTTGCGGCTGCGACGGTCTCGGTTGCCGTGTTGGTGGAGGTTGCAGTCTCGGTAGCGGTCTGGGTGTCAGCCTCGTTGCCGGAGCAGGAGGCCAGAACCAGGGAGACGGTGGAGAGACCAGCGATCGCGGCGACGCGGAAACGGTTCTTCATTTCGGCCGAGAATCCTTTCAGGTAAACCAACCGTTTGCGGTGGGCAGCGGTTGGAAAACGGTATTCGTGACGTGGCACCGACCATTCGGCGCCCCAGCTGACTGTGAAAGCGAACAGCACGTGAACAGAACGCAGACAGCGGGTTGCTGAGAAATCTAACCCAATGCGGGCCAGATCACAGCATTTTCAACAAGATTCTCCAGTCACAATTCGGCAAACTACCCCCGTCGCAAAGCAAAAAAAGCCCCTTAGCGGGGCTTTCATGCTTATCGACGATGGCTCTTAACCAACAGGCGAAAGTTCCACCTCGTCTGCCCATGTGAGCTCGATGCCCAGGGCGCGCAGCCACTCCATCGCGTCATCGCGGTGGCGGGTGATGCCTTCGACGGCGTTGAGTGTGACATCGATCGCCTTCTCCGCCTCTTCGGCGGTGATGAGGCCTGCGGAGGTGGCCGCCGCAAGCTCATCGATGTCCAGTACGTCGATCGGGTTGCCGGTGAGGGAGACCAGGTCCACGTACAGGTCGCGCGTGCGCCAGACGTCGCCGTCCGTATCAATGTCCGCGACGTCGAAGTAGAAATCCTGGTGGCGCTCCGCACCCTCGCGGAAGTGGAAGATGTTCGCGCGCAGGCCGAGCTCCGGCAGCAGCCAGCTCTCCAGGTAGCCGAAGTCCGGGTGGTCCGCGCCGCGGGCCATATAAAGGCCGAAGTCTGTCACACGGAACGTATCCACCTCGCGGAGGTAGCCCTTCGGGTCAATGTTGGTATTCCGCGACGTATCAAACGTCTCCTGCTTCACGGGGTGAAGATCAGTGCTCATCGTTTACCTCACGGAAAAAGTAGCGGCGGTTGGGGCGAAGGCGCAGACGTTGTCGGCGGTGCGAACGTGGCCGTCAATGACTGCGAGTACCCGTCCCGGACCCGTGTTAGCGGTGCCGGACAGGGTTGCTGGTCCTAACGGGTTTATCTGATTGTTACCAAGTTGTGTTACGCCCGTGCGCAAGTTGTCGATGTTGATCCAGTACGCACGCAGTTCACCTTGCTCCGGCGCGGCGGCCGGGGTGCCCAGGGCGGTGAACACGAATGTCGCCTCGCCGGGGCCCGCGCCCGGCGCTGGCGTGGTTGCGGGGCCGGGGACGACGAGCGCGGAGGCGGTGGAGTGCAAACCTTCACCGATGCAGTTGCTGGATACCGTGGGCCAGTAGAACTGGGTGAACGGGGGAGCGTCCTCCGGCAGCGGCGGCCCGCCCAGCTCGCCGGTGCCGGCGTAGAAGTTCACTGCGGTGCGCAGGGCGTTCGCCACCTGGGGCGGGACGAACGGCTGGTCGGCGAACGCGTTCACGCGCTGGACGGTGTGGTCGGTCGGGCGGCCAAGCTCGTCGAGGTACACCGACGACTGGGCCGCGGCCGGGGTAGCAGCTGCGGCACCGACCGCGATGGCGGCGGCGGCGACAGCGCACGTCGCGGCGCGCGTCAAGGGACGGAAGAAGCGCACGGCTCTCCTTCGGGCACGGGAACTGGGATCACTGGAATGTACTTCAGCAACTCCAGTAACAGTAGTCACTTCCAAGGCAGCGTCAAGCGTTGTCGGAGAAGATTGTGCGGTTGCTAGCAGATGTGCCCGTGGTTTCGGGCTTGTGCCTTCGAGCAGATCCGATAAGGACGACCGATTTTTCGACGAAGGCTACGCGGAAATCCAGGCGGCGCTGGAGGCGTAGGGCGGTGGTCGGGTGTGCGTCGTCAAGCAAAAAGCCCTAATGTGAAACCGTTCAAACCCCGCAATGTTAAAGGACGCAGCACGTGTCGCACCCTGAATTTCGTAATGTAGCCATTGTCGCCCACGTTGACCACGGCAAGACCACCCTGGTGAACGCAATGCTGGAGCAGTCCGGCGTGTTCGGCGACCACGGCGAACACGGCGACCGCGTGATGGACTCCGGCGAGCTCGAATCTGAGCGCGGCATCACCATCCTGGCCAAGAACACGTCCATCCGCCGCGTAGGCCAGGGCAAGGACGGGTCTGACCTGGTGATCAACGTGATTGACACCCCGGGCCACGCCGATTTCGGCGGTGAGGTGGAGCGTGGCCTGTCCATGGTGGACGGCGTTGTTCTGCTTATCGACGCTTCCGAGGGCCCCCTCCCGCAGACCCGCTTCGTGCTGGGCAAGGCACTGGCCGCGAAGAAGCCGGTGATCATCTGCGTGAACAAGACCGACCGCCCGGACGCGCGTATTGATGAGGTCGTTGAAGAAGCGCAGGACCTGCTGCTGGAGCTCGGCGCGGGCCTGGAGGATCCGGAGGCGGCCGAGGCTGCGGAGAACCTGCTCGAGTTGCCGGTGCTGTACACCTCCGGCCGCGCTGGCCGCGCCTCGCTGAACAACCCGGGCAACGGCGAGCTGCCCGACAACGAGGACTTGCAGCCGCTTTTCGACGTTATCTATGACGTGCTTCCGGAGCCGTCCGCCGACGTGGATGCGCCGTTCCAGGCTCAGGTGACTAACCTGGACTCTTCCTCCTTCCTTGGGCGTATCGCGCTGATCCGCGTGTACAAGGGCACCGTGAAGAAGGGCCAGACCGTGGCTTGGGTGCACTACGACGCCGAGGGCAACCAGCACGTGAAGAACGTGAAGATCGCCGAGCTGCTGGTCACCGAGGGGCTGGACCGCGTGCCGGCAACCGACGCAGTGGTTGCGGGCGACATCGCTGCGATCTCCGGTGTGGACGAGATCATGATCGGTGACACCCTGTGCGACCCGGAGCACGTCGAGCCGCTGCCGCGCATCAAGGTGGACGACCCGGCGATCTCCATGACCATTGGCGTGAACACTTCCCCGATGGCCGGCCGCAACGGCGGCGACAAGCTCACCGCCCGTATGGTGAAGGCGCGCTTGGACCAGGAGCTTATCGGTAACGTCTCCATCAAGGTGCTGCCGACCGACCGCCCGGACGCGTGGGAGGTCCAGGGCCGCGGCGAGATGGCGCTGACCGTGTTGATTGAAACCATGCGTCGTGAAGGCTTCGAGCTCACCGTGGGCAAGCCGCAGGTAGTGACCAAGGAGGTCGACGGCAAGGTGTACGAGCCGTACGACCACATGGTGATCGACGTGCCGTCCGAGCACCAGGGCGCCGTGACCCAGCTGCTGGCGAACCGCAAGGGCCAGATGACCGGCATGTCCAACGCAGGCTCCGGCGACTGGGTGCGCATGGAGTTCGACGTGCCGTCCCGCGGCCTGATCGGCTTCCGCACGACCTTCCTCACCGAGACGCGCGGCGCTGGCATCGCTAACTCCTACTCCATCGAGCACCGCCCGTGGGCCGGTGAGATCAAGGGCCGCCCAACCGGCTCCCTGGTCGCGGACCGCTCCGGCCAGGTCACCGCGTACGCGCTGCAGCAGCTGGCGGACCGCGGCGACTTCTTCGTTGAGCCGGGCGCGGAGACCTACGAGGGCATGGTCGTCGGCGCGAACTCCCGTGATGAGGACATGGACGTCAACATCACCAAGGAGAAGAAGCTGACCAACATGCGTTCCGCCACCGCGGACGCGACCGTGACGCTGCAGAAGGCGCGCACGCTGTCCCTGGACGAGGCGATCGAGTTCTGCGACGATGACGAGTGCGTCGAGGTCGCCCCGGAAGCGATGCGCGTGCGCAAGATCATCCTCAACGCCACCGAGCGCGGCCGCGCCCGCTCCCGCGCGAAGCAGCTGAACAAGTAATGGCTGCGCGCGATCTCGCGGGTTACCGCGTAGTGGCCGTCCACGCCCACCCGGACGATGAGGCGATTACCACCGGCGGCACGCTGGCGAACCTCGCCTCCCGCGGCGCCGACGTGCTGGTGGTCACTTGCACACTCGGCGAGCAGGGCGAGGTGATCGGCGAGACGTACCAGCATCTCGTGGCGGACGAGGCCGACCAGCTCGGCGGGTTCCGCATCCGCGAGCTCGAGGCGTCCCTCGCGGCGCTTGGCGTGCGCGGCTGCTTCCTGGGCGGTGCGGGACGCTTCCGCGACAGCGGCATGGCCGGGTCCCCCTCCAGCGAGGACCCGCGCGCGTTCGTGAACTCCGGCAAGCTGGCCGTGGACCTGCTGGCGGAGATCTTCACCGCCGAGCGCCCGCACCTCGTGCTCACCTACGGCCCCGACGGCGGCTACGGCCACCCGGATCACATCCGCGCGCACGAGATCACCCACGCCGCTGCAAAAATCGTCGACATCCCGCGCATCCTCTGGACGGTGCGTCTCGCCGCCGAGACCGCCGCGCTTCTCCCGGACACAGCGCCCGAGGGCTGGCGCCTCCCGGAGGAGGGCGAGCTTGACGGCGTGGAGCGGGCTGACGTAAGCATGCTTCTCGACGATCACTCCTACAGCGCCAAAGTCGAAGCCATGCGCGCTCACGCTACCCAGCTGTGGATCGGGGACGGGCGGATCTCCAAGACGAATCCGCACGCGATCCTCGCGGCCGGGCCGGTGGTGTACTACTCGCTGTCCAACCTCATCATGCAGCCCATTCAGCGCGTCGAGCACTACCAGCTCGGTGCTGGCGCCCCGCCGGCGAACCCGGACGAAGGGCTCTTCGGCGGCCTTGAACGCTAACCGCGATGACTTCTCCAGGGGAGAGGTCATCCACGCGTTCATCTGGCTCGCCATCTTCGCTTTAATTTCAGCGGTGATCCAGGTGCCGTATCTCGGCGCGCACCTCGGCCCGGTGCCGGTGCCGTGGCCCATCCCGGCCGCGTTCGCTTTCAACTGGGTGCTGGTGAAAACCGCACGGCTGTGGGTGTCTTCGCGCGTACTCCAGCTTGTCCCCATCGCGATCTGGGTGGTGGGGGTGTGGGTTTTTGGTGGGATGGTTGCGTCGATAAGCAATGAGCTCCCGCTGATGGTGGTGCTGACCGCGGCGGGGATTGCGGGCGGCGTTTGGGCCACGGCCAAGCGGTAGTGCCATACTGAAGGGCATGACTTACGTGATTGCCCAACCGTGCGTTGATGTGAAGGACCGCAGCTGCGTTGAGGAGTGCCCAGTCGACTGCATCTACGAGGGCAAGCGCATGCTCTACATCCACCCGGACGAGTGCGTGGACTGCGGCGCGTGCGAGCCCGCGTGCCCGGTGGAGGCCATTTTCTACGAGGACGACTTGCCGGACGAGTGGAGCGAGTACTACGACGCGAACGTGGGCTTCTTCGACGAGCTCGGTTCCCCGGGCGGCGCCGCGAAGACCGGCCCGCAGGACTTCGACCACCCGTTTGTTGCCGCCCTGCCGCCGCAGAACCAGGAGTAGAGGCCCGCGACGATGATGCAGCGCACCCCGCTCGGTTCCACCCTGCCCGATTTTCCTTGGGACACGATCGCTGACGCGAAAACGAAGGCCGCGGCTCACCCCGGTGGGTTGGTCGACCTTTCCGTCGGCGGGCCGGTCGATCCGGTTGCGCCGTCGATTCAGCTCGCGCTGTCGGAGCACGCCGCGGAGCCGGGGTACCCGCAGACCGCCGGCACGCTTGAGCTTCGTCGCACGATCGTCGCGGCGCTTGAGCGGCGTTTCGGCATCGGCGGGCTGGACACGGAGTCGGTGCTGCCGGTCATCGGGCTGAAGGAAGCGATTGCGTGGCTGCCCACGCTGCTGGGGCTGCGCGGCCATACCGTGGTGATCCCGGAGGTCGCGTACCCGACGTACGAGGTCGGCGCGCTCATTGCCGGGTGCGATGTCGTGCGTGCCGACGATCCCTCCGCCGCCGCGGGTGCGTCGCTGGTGTTCTTGAATTCGCCGTCCAACCCGACGGGGCGCGTGATGAGCGCGGACGAGCTGCGCGCGTGGGTCGAGTTCGCCCGCGAGACAGGCGCTATTATTGCTTCTGACGAGTGCTACCTCGGCCTCGGCTGGGCGGCGGAACCGGTTTCCGTGCTGCACCCGGACGTGACGGGCGGCGACAACACGGGGCTTCTCGCGCTGCATTCGCTGTCGAAGACGTCCAACCTGGCGTCTTACCGCGCGGGCACGATTTCGGGCGACCGCGAGCTGGTGCAGGAGCTGCTGCTGGTGCGCAAGCACGCCGGCTTGATTGTGCCGGGGCCGGTGCAGCACGCGATGGTCGCCGCGCTGGGCGATGACTTGCACGAGCAGCTGCAGGCGTCGCTCTACGCCGCGCGCCGCGCGACGTTGCTGAAGGCGCTAACCGGGGCGGGCTTTACTATCGACGAATCCGAGGCCGGCCTCTACCTCTGGGCGCGCCGCGACGGGCTGAACTCGCACGAGGCGCTGGATTGGCTGGCCGAGCGGGGCATCCTCGCCGCGCCTGGACACTTTTACGGCCCTGCCGGCGCTAACCACGTCCGCGTGGCGCTGACCGCCACCGACGAGCGGGTGGAAGAAGCCGCGCGCCGCCTCGCGCAGTAATTCCTAGCCTTGATTCCTAGCTTTCCGAAAAATCCCGGTCCCGCCTTGTCTCACCCAACTCGGTCTCACCCAACTCGGTCTCAGCCGACACGCACGCCTTCGACCCCCGCCGCAGCAACGCCTGCCGCGGGTGTTTCGCGCGCGCACCGGCTCGTGGCGGGCTTGCGCGAGTTTGTGAAGTTCGGCCTCGTCGGCGGTTCCGGCGTGCTAGTCAACTTCCTGGTGTTTTACGCAGTAAAGAAGCTTATCGACGCCGGCTTCAACATCCACGAATCCGAAGTCTTCCTGAACCTGCTGGGCACGCGGTGGAACATCCGCTGGTACCACGTGCTGTCCACCATCGCGTTCTTGGTGGCCAATACGTGGAATTACCAGCTGAACCGTTCCTGGACGTTCAGGCACGTGCCGCAGCGTTCTTGGCTGCGCGGGTACTTCCCGTTCCTAGCAACGGGCGTCGTGGCGCTGGTGGTGTCGCTCACCGTGATGACGCTGCTGATGAACGAAACGTCGCCCCTGGCGCTGCCGTCCGACATTTTCGACGACTCCACGGGCCTGCGCACCAAGTCCTACTGGGCACAGGCGATCTCGACGTTCGTGGCCATGCCCGTGAACTTCTTCATCAACAAGTTTTGGACGTTCGGGAAGCCCAAGGTGGTCCCCGTCTCCGAGGCCGCCGCCGGACGCTAGCCGGTAATCAGCACCGCACGTTAGCTCGCGATCGGCAGCGCCCGCTGCGCTGGGCCGGGTTTCCCGCCGCGCTTGTCGCTTCCCCGATCTGCGCGGTACGCGTTCAACATCCCGATCACAGGGTGGATCAGCGCCACATTGAGGTCGATGGCGTGCTGCCGCGAGAGGTACTCCGCACCCGTCATGGTGGTGCCGTCGCTGCGCTGGATCAGCACGTCGAGATCGCCGCTCATGATCTCCATGTGTTGTTCGAGCGTTAGCAGTATCACCGCCTGCTCCTTGCCCTCGGTCGAACCGAACCCGCCATGCTGCAGTAGGTCGATGAGCAAGCCGATGCTGCGGGCGTTATCCTCGAACGATGCTGGCTCCGTCAGCTTCTCCGCCGGCTGCGACCCCTTCGCCGGCTGCGACCCCTGCTCGTTCGGTGCCTTGCGCGTGTGCTCCTGCTTCTTCGGGGCTTTCCGCTTGGGGACGCTCGCTTTCACAGCCTTCTCGAACTCCGCATACGTGGCGGGATTGGCTAAAAGCCTCACCCGGTAGCGCCACTGCTCGGCGGGGTTCAGGTGGGCGATGCGGCGCTCCAGCGTCGTTAGCTGATCGAGCGTGAACCCGCCGGCCCGGGCATTGCTCAACCCGCGGCGCTGAAACTTGCTGTATTTGCTTGGGCCGAGGTAAACGTCGTGCAGTTTGGCCCACATACGCACGGTGGTGGGGTTGATTCCGGCGTCGAGCGCCGCTTGGCGGTCAAAGTCGGCAAGGGTGTCGATGGTGGCGTTGGACAGGGCATCAATGAGTGAAGTGAAGTTCATGCCCCGAAACCTAGAGCGAGAACGAGGATCCGTAAAACGTTTATCCACAATCCGGCGGATCACGGAAAACGTTATCCACAGGCAATTTTCATTAAGCCGGCCGCGGGTCCGTTGCCAGGAGCGAATACTGCGCAATGTCGTGGAATTTCCCGTGCAGCAGCTCGCCATCGCGGATGATGCCCTCGAAGGTGTAGCCGCACACCTCAGCGACGTGGCGGGAGGCGGCGTTGTCCACACCAGCGCGAATCTCCAACCGATGAACTCCCTGGTCGAACGCATGGGAGCTCACCATTGCGACGGCGCGGCGCATGAGTCCCTGGCCGCGTGCCCACGGAGTGGTGCTGTAACCGAAGTCAGCCGAGCGGTGCATCTCGCTGCCTAGGCGTAGCGAGATGTTGCCGCTGTAGCGGCCGCCCTGGACCAACACCCATTCGGCTGACGTGGACCTGTCGCGGCGGATATACTCCTCCGCATCGGCAGCCGTGTACTCCAACGGGACCTGCGTCCACCGCACCATGCGCTCGTCGCGGCAAGCCGAAACAATGTCATCGACAAGGTTAGGCAGCGTGCCCACCTCTGACCATGGAAGCAGCGTCAGGTCGCCGTCAAGGAGCGTGGGGCAGGAGATCGGCCAGGAGAATTCGGGAAGCGCCATTAGTTCGCGTGCAGCGCCTCGTTGAGCTCGATGCCTTTCGCAGGCACGACCTCGATGGCACCGGTCAGGGAGTTGCGTCGGAACTGCAGGCCGTTCTTGCCGGACACCTCGAGCGCCTTCACAGTCGCGCCGTCTTCGCGGCCGAGCGCCTGGGCGACCTCCGCGGTGAGCACAACCTTTGAGGAGGCGGTGACGTAGAGGCCGGCTTCGACCACGCAGTCGTCGCCAAGCGAAATGCCCACGCCCGCGTTGGCGCCGAGCAGGCAGCGCTCGCCGAGGGTGATGGTCTCCTTGCCGCCGCCGGAAAGGGTGCCCATGATGGATGCGCCGCCGCCGATGTCGGTGCCGTCGCCCACAATCACACCTGCGGAAATGCGGCCCTCCACCATGGACGCGCCGAGCGTGCCGGCGTTGAAGTTCACAAACCCCTCGTGCATCACGGTCGTGCCCTCGGCGAGGTGGGCGCCGAGGCGGATGCGGTCCGCGTCACCGATGCGCACGCCCGACGGCACCACGTAATCCACCATGCGCGGGAACTTGTCCACGGAGTACACAATCACGGGCCCCTTGGCAGCGAGGCGGCCGCGCGTCATCTGGAAATCGGACACCGCGCACGGGCCGTAGTTGGTCCACACGACGTTCGCGAGCAGCCCGAACACCCCGTCCATGTTCGCGCCGTGCGGGCGAATCAGGCGGTGGGATAGCAGGTGCAGGCGCAGGTACACGTCGTACGCGTCCACCGCGGGCTGGGACAGATCCGCAATCGCGGTCTCCACAGCCACGCGCGCCACACCGCGGTCCTCATCTGGGCCGACCAGGTGCGCGAACCGGGCATCCGCTTCCTCCAGGCGGCGCGTGCCGGTCTGGGCTTCATGCTTATCGACGCTCGGAGCCGGATACCACACATCCAGCACCGTGCCGTCGTGGGTAACAGTGGCCAGGCCGCGCGCGTACGCGGAGGTTGGGGAAGTCATGGGAGCTACCTTAAAACATTATTGGGGCGGAGGTTACCTGACCCTCCGGCCGCGGGTGGTGAAGGACAAAGCGATCAACCCCGCGGACAGGATGCTGACGGAGATGACCTGGCTGCGCGAAGAGTCGTCGAAAAGCATGAGTGCAACGAGCCCCAGAAGCGCGGCGAGCGCCACCCACGGCACCCAGCTGGAGCCGCGGACCTGGACGGCGGAGCCCGTGATTTCCGGCTTCAGCTTGATGTAGCTGAGCGTGATCATGATCCAGGTGACGATGAGGCAGCCGCCGGTGGCGTTCATGATGAAATCGATCATCCCCGGCGGGTTCCACCACTGCAGGCCGACCGCCACGAACGCGAAGAAGACGGAGACGAGCACGGAGTTCATCGGCACGCCATTGCGGTTGGTGCGCGCCATCCAGCGCGGAGCGTCGCCTTCGAGCGCCTGCTGGTAGGCGAGGCGGGACGTGCCGTAGAGCTGAGCGTTGAACGCGGAAAGAAGCGCCAGCACGATCACGGCCTCCATGAAGCCGGCGGCGCCGGGAATGTTCGCCATCTCGAGGACCTGGGTGAAGGGTGAGGTGGCGGCAGAATCAGCACCGTCGATCTGCGCGTATGGCAGCAGCAGAATGATGACGATGACGGAGCCGACGTAGAACAGCGCGATGCGCCAGATGATGGAGTTGACCGCGGTTTTGACGGCCTGCGCCGGGTTCTCGGACTCCGCCGCGGCGATGGTGACCACCTCGATGCCGCCGAACGCGAACGCGACGGCCAGCAGGCCAGCGGCGATACCGGTGATGCCGTTGGGCGCGAACCCGGACTCGCGGACGTTGCCGAAGCCGACAAAGTCGCTGGCCGGCAGGAGGCCGAGCCAGAGGGCTGCGCCGATAACCAGGAAGCCGAGGATGACGGCGATCTTGATCATGGCGAACCAGTACTCGAACTCGCCGAAGCCCTTCACCTGCGCGAGGTTCACGGCCGTGAGGGCGGCCACGACAATCAGCGCCGGCACCCACTGCGGCACGTCGAACCAGCTGGCCATGATGGCGGACGCGCCCGTGATTTCCGCGCCGCACGCCATGATGAGGAGGAACCAGTAAATCCAGCCGAGGAGGAACCCGGCCCAGTGGCCGAACGCCTGGCGGCCGTAGGTGGCAAAAGAGCCTGACGACGGTCGCGCCGCCGCCATCTCGCCCAGCATGCGCATGACCGCGATGACGATGGCGCCGGCGATGACGTAGGCGATCAGGATCGCGGGGCCGGCCGCGCGGATACCCACGCCGACGCCGAGGAAGAGGCCCGCGCCGACGGCGGTGCCCAGACCCATGAGCGTGAGGTGGCGGGTTTTCAGGCCGCTGCCCAGGTCGGTACCGGTGCCGGGGCTGTTGCCGGCGCTGTTGCCGGGGCTGGTGATAGTGCCGGTGCTGGCGTTAGTGCCGGTGTTGGAGTGAGCGTGGTGTGCGGTAGTCATGTGACTAGATTTCCTTTCGCGTCCACAGCAAGCTGGCCAGCGCAATCACGCCGACGACGACGGCCACCGCGAGGACTTGGAAGCGACCGTCTGGGGTGGTGAACATCAGCGCGACAATGCCGGCCGCCAGGGCGATGGTGGCCCACGGCAAGACCTTGGGCGCCCACATGCGCACCTGCGTGATCTCGCCGGATGCCTCGAGGCGCGGGTGGAGGCGGATGAACGAGAACGCGATGGCGAACCAAATGACAATCAGGCAGCCACCGACCGCGTTGAGCAGGAACGCCAAGAGACCGGGAGGGTTCCAATACTGCAGCGCAACCGCGCCGAGCCCGAACAGCACCGAGACGATAACGGCGCGAACCGGCACCCCGCGGGCATCGGTGACGGCGAAGGCGGCGGGTGCGTCCCCACGCACAGCGAGGTTGTGCAGGAACCGGGACGATCCGTAGATCTGGGTGCTGCACGCAGAGAGCAGCGCGATCACGATCACCGCCTCCATGATGCCCACGGCACCCGGGATGTTGGCCATGCTGAGTACGGCGGTAAACGGGGACTCGGAGGCGGAGTTCGCCCCGCCGATCTGCTCGAACGGCAGCAGCAGCACGATGAGCAGCACCGAGCCGATGTAGAAGACGCTGATGCGCCAGATAATGGAGCGGATCGCAGAGTGCACGGCTACCTCCGGCTCTTCCGACTCCGCCGCGGCGATGGTCACTAGCTCGATGCCGCCGAACGCGAACGCGACGGCAAGCAGCGCGGTGGCTACACCGCCCCAGCCGTTGGGCATGAACCCGACCTCGCGGACGTTGCTCAAGCCCACAAACGAGGTGCCGGGCAGCACTCCCAGCCACAACAGCACGCCGAGGATAAGGAAACCGACAATCACCGCCACTTTGATCAGGGCGAACCAGAACTCGAACTCGCCGTAATTGCGCACGGCCGCGAAGTTGATCAGCGTGAATACCACGATGGCTGCCAGCGCCGGGATCCACGCGGAGATGCCGAACCAGGCGGCGATGATGGCGGAGGCGCCGGTGATTTCCACCGCCATGATCATGATCATCATGAACCAGTACAACCAGCCCACGGTGAACCCTGCCCACGGCCCGAAGGCCTGCTCGGCATAGGTGGAGAACGTGCCGGACGACGGCCGCGCCGCCACCATCTCCGCCAGCATCTGCATCACGCACACCGTGATCGCGCCGGCGATCACGTACGCCAGCAGCACCGCCGGCCCGGCCGCGGCGATTCCCACACCCGTACCCAAAAACAGCCCCGCGCCGATCGCGGAGCCCAAGCCCATCATGGTCAGGTGCCGGGTTTTCAGCCCGCGGCTGAGCGCCGTTTCCGGCGCGGCTGCAGGCACAGCTGGGGGCGCAGGCGCGGGCACAGGCGCAGGCTGCGGCGCACCGGGGGAGACGGTAGAAGACATGCGTCACACATTAAACGCCCTATGGTCGGACGTTTGCACCGCCTCCGGGCGAACTACAGGCGGATCGACGGCCCCACGTCAGGGCGAGTGCGCAACACCGGCGAATTCGAGAACGGCTCGTTGGAAATCAAGAGGTTATCCTGCCCGGCGACATCTTTGGCGGTGACGGATTGGCCGAAGCGAGCGTCGAAAAGCACGGTGTCCGGCTCAAGGATCACCCCGAGCCCGACCTCGCAGTTGTCCCCCAGGTCCACCTCGATGACGCCGGACGCGTGGCGCAGCAGGCAGTTCTCGCCGATCCGCAGCGGCTTGCGGTTGCGGCCGGTGCCGGAGCGCGCCATGACGACGGCGGACAGCGCAATCTTCGTGCCCTGGCCGATGGTGACGGAGGAGGACATGCGGCCCTCGATGCGCGCCGGGCCGATCGCGCCGGCGTTGTAGGACACGAACCCTTCGCGCAGCACCGCCGTGCCCGGCGCGAGGTAGGCGCCCAGGCGCACGCGGTCGGCTTCCGCGATGGACACGCCGGACGGCACGACGTAATCGACCATGCGCGGCAGGCGCTCGATGCTCCATACCTGGATCGTGCCGCGCGAGCGCAGGTTGGTGCGGATGTACTCGAAGTTGTCGGACAGGCACGGGCCCTTGTTGGTCCACACCACCGGCACGAGGTGCTCGAGGCAGTCCTCCATGTTGATGGTGGTGGGTTTGATCAGTCGGTGGGAGAGGAGGTGCAGGCGCAGGTACACGTCGTGCGCGTCCACGGGAGGCTGGTCCAGGTCCGCGATGGTGGTGCGCACGGGCACCAGTTCGACGAGGCGGTCGCGGTCCATGCCCACGAGGTTGAGGAAACGATCCGACAGGTCGCGCGCGCTCACGCGCTCGGTGCCGGTGATGTGGTGCGGCTGCGCGTCCGAGTCGAAGAGCGTCGGGTTGGGGAACCAGGTGTCCAGCACGGTCCCATCCATGGCGATATTTGCAATTCCAGTACCCTGTGCTCCCTGCGGCATGGCCACATCATAACCCCCGCCGCCGCGGCCCGTAGGATCGGAAGGGTGACTGAGCTTTCGCTTTTCGACGATCCCGTGACCCTGACCGCAGCACTCATCGATATTGAGTCGCCGTCCCACCACGAGGCCGAGATTGCCGACGCGATCGAGGCTGCGCTTCGTGCGCTGGAGGGCGTGGAGGTGATCCGCCACGGCAACACTGTTGTTGCGCGGACGCACTTCGGGCTGCCGCAGCGCGTGGTGCTGGCGGGGCACATTGATACGGTGCCGCTGGCGGACAACACGCCGCACCACTTCGACGAGGCGGGCGAGGTGCTCTACGGCTGCGGGTCGGTGGACATGAAGTCCGGCCTGGCGTGCTACCTGAACGCGTTTGCGCGGCTGTCGCAGGGCGGCTCTGCGTTCGACCTCACGTTGATTGCCTACGAGTGCGAAGAAGTGGCCACGAAGTACAACGGCCTCTACCACCTGGAGCAGGAGCACCCGGAGCTCTTGGCCGGTGACATTGCGCTGTTGGGTGAGCCGTCCGGCGGCATCATCGAGGCGGGTTGCCAAGGTTCCATTCGCGTATTCGTTGATGGTCATGGCACCCGCGCGCACTCTGCCCGCAGCTGGCTGGGCCACAACGCGGCGCACGATCTCGCGGGCGTGCTCACCCGCGTGGCGGCGTATGAGCCGCGGCGCGTCACCATCGCGGGGTGCGAGTACCGCGAGGGCTTGAACGTTGTCGGCTTAGAGGGGTTCGTGGCCACCAACACGATTCCGGACGAGGCGCGTCTGGTTATCAACTTCCGCTACGCCCCGGACCGCAGCGTCGAGGACGCGAAGGCGCACCTGGAGGAGGCGCTGGCGCTGGAGGACGGGCTGACGCTGACATACGACGACATCGCTCCCGGCGCCATGCCCGGCCTGGACAACCCGGTCGCGGCGAACTTGGTCAAGGCTGTGGGCGGGAACTTCCGCGCGAAATTCGGATGGACGGACGTGGCGCGCTTCTCTAGTCTGGGTGTTCCGGCCGTCAACTTCGGCCCCGGCGACCCAGGTTTCGCCCACAAACGGGACGAACAGTGCCCGGTGGCGGACATCCGGCACGTGTCGGAGCAGTTGATGGAGTACCTCACGGCGCGCTAACTCCGCGCGCAGAACTGTTGCATCACCGATAACGAAGGCGAGACACCTTTATGGCCCCGCACATCTTCCCCCGGCCAGACCGCGACCGTAAGCTGCGCGGCCCCATCATGGTTCGCAGCGAGGAGGGCCAGGCCTCGACGTATGATCAGCGCCTGCTGGAGTCGCTCGGCCACTCGGACCACGATTGGAAGCACGCGGACCCGTGGCGCGTCATGCGCATCCAGTCCGAATTCGTGGCCGGCTTTGACGCGCTGTCCGAGCTGCCGAAGGCCGTCACGGTGTTCGGCTCGGCCCGTTTGGGCGAGGGCACGCCGGAGTACGAGCAGGCCCGCGAGGTGGGCAAGGCGCTCACCGAGGCTGGCTACGCCGTGATCACCGGCGGCGGCCCGGGCTTGATGGAGGGCCCGAACCGCGGCGCGCACGAGGCGGACGGCATTTCTGTCGGTTTGGGCATCGAGCTGCCGTTCGAGCAGGGGCTGAATGACTGGGTGGATCTGGGCCTGAACTTCCGCTACTTCTTCGCGCGCAAGACCATGTTCTTGAAGTACTCGCAGGCGTTCATTTCGCTGCCGGGCGGCTACGGCACGATGGATGAGGTCTTCGAGGTCCTCTGCATGGTGCAGACCGGCAAGGTGACCAATTTCCCGATCGTGCTCATGGGCACGGAGTTCTGGTCCGGGCTCGTGGACTGGATCCGCAACCAGCAACTCGCGCGCGGCCTGATTTCGGAGGGGGATGACCAGCTGTTCATCGTCACCGATTCCGTGGAGGAGGCTGTCAGCCACATCGTGGAGGCCCACAAGGTGATGACGGACGCGCGCATTAACCAGCAGCACGATGCCTAAACCCCTCGCCCGGGTGATGGCGATTGTGAACCGCACCCCGGACTCGTTCTACGACAAAGGCGCGACGTTCGCGGTGGACAAGGCAGTCGAGCGCGCGCTGGCGGCGATCGCGGACGGCGCGAGCATCATCGACATCGGCGGGGTGAAGGCCGGCCCTGGCGATGAGGTGGACCCGCACGCGGAGATGGATCGCGTCCTGCCGGTGATCGTGGCGGTGCGCGCGGCTGACCCGGCGGTGACCATTAGTGTGGACACCTGGCGGGCGGACGTCGCGCAGGCAGCCATCGATGCCGGCGCGACCCTGGTCAATGACACGTGGGCGGGCTACGACCCGGAGCTCGTCGAGGTTGCGGGCGCGAACCGCGTGGGTTACGTCTGCTCCCACACTGGCGGCGCCACCCCGCGCACTCGCCCGCACCGCGTGCGTTACGACGATGTGGTGGCCGACGTCATCCGCGAAACCTGCGCGCTTGCGGAGCGGGCCGCGTCCCTCGGCGCGCCAGAGGACGAGATTTTCATCGACCCGACGCACGATTTTGGCAAGAACACCTTCCACGGCTTGGAGATTCTGCGCCGTGTCGACGAGCTGGTGGCAACTGGGTGGCCAGTGCTCATGGCGCTGTCCAACAAGGATTTCGTCGGTGAAACCGTGGGCCGCGGCGTGGGGGAGCGCGTGGCCGGAACCTTGGCGGCGACGGCGTGGGCAGCGTCGCGAGGGGTGGCGGCGTTCCGCGTCCACGAGGTCCGCGAAACCGTCGACGTCCTCCGCATGACCGCCGCGATTACCGGCGATGCGGCCCCACTCGACACGATCCGGGGCTTGGCGTGACCGCCCAGGCAGCCGAGGCAGCCCAGACAGCCGAAACAGCACTGAGCGTCAGCGTTGTCATCCCGGCGTTGAATGAGGAGGCGACGGTAGGAAACGTCGTCAAGCAGTGCCTCGCCTCGAGCGCCGCAGAGGTGCTGGTGATTGACTCCGATTCCACGGATGCCACCGCCCGCCAGGCTGCGGCGGCCGGCGCGACGGTGCTCAACTGGCGCGACGTAGACCCGCGCGAGCCGTGGCCGGGCAAGGGGGAGGCGCTGTGGCGCGGGGTGCGCGCCGCGAAGGGCGACGTGGTGGTGTTCATCGACGCGGACGTGACCACCGTCCGGCCCAACTGGGTTGACGCCCTCGCCGCGCCGTTCGCGGATCCTGCGATCCACCTGGTCAAAGCCGCCTACCAGCGCACGCCGACCGCAGACGGCCGTGGCGGCGGCCGCGTCACCGAGCTCACCGCGAAACCACTCCTGCGCTGCTATTTCCCCGAACTCGCGCACATTGAGCAACCGCTGGCCGGCGAATACGCCATCCGCCGCTCCACCGCGCTCGGGCTGCCCTTCGTTGCAGGGTACGGGGTTGAGGCTGGGTTGCTTATCGACGTCGGCAAGCACCATGCCCCAGAAGCCGCAACCCAAGTGTCGCTTGGGGCGCGCACGCACCGCACCCGGCCGCTGGCGGAACTCGCACCGATGGCGGATGTGGTCGCGCGGACGATTCTGGCACGCGCCGGGGTGCTGGAGCCGGAGCTCGCGCCCGCGCAGCGACCGCCGTGGCGTGCGGGGTAAACGGCGCCAGCTAGAATACGACGCATGCTTTCCTGGATCATGCTGATCATCGCGCTGGTACTGTTCAGCGTCCTCGGCGTTTGGCTGTTTTCCGCCGTGTTTGGGCGCGGCGAGGCGCTGCCGCCGATGGAGGACACCGCGGACGTGAAAGAGGCCAACCGCCTTGCGGTGGAAGCCGGCACTTTCGACGATATTCAGCTCGAGGTTGTGCACCGCGGCTACCGCATGGACCAGGTGGACGCGCTGATCGCGCAGTTGACGGGGGCTGATCCTGCGAGCGTGGATACGCGGGCAGAGCGCGAGATTGCCGCCCCGGCTCTGGAGGAAAACAGCGTAGAATATAGGGGAGACTCAGTGATACGTGAAGGAGAGCTGACGCATGGCAGCAATGAAACCGCGCACCGGTAACGGCCCGATGGAGGCCGTGGAGGAGAGCCGCAAGATTGTGATGCGCATCCCGTCTGATGGCGGCGGTCGCCTTGTAGTGGAAATGAGTAAGGAGGAGGCTGCGGAGCTCGGCCAGCTGTTGCTGGACGCCGCTCAGTAGCCCACGCCACGTTACCCCGGGCCGCGCATGTGCCGCGCGCCCGATGCCAGCCCCGTACCTGCGTTTATTCGCGGGCGCGGGGCTGCGCTACTATCACCCCCATGCTCAACAACATCGTGGATGTGCTGGCGGATCCGGTAGACCTCTCGCCGCTGACCGGTGCGGACGATTTCACCCGCCTGGTGTCGGAGACCGGCCATTCGTACGACGTGGCGCGCCAGGGTTACGTCACGCTCGCCGGGGGCAAGGGCCTGAACCACGAGGGCGACTCGCTGGAGATGGTGCAGTCCCGCGAGGCGTTTCTGTCCAAGGGCTACTTCGCGCCGTTTGTGGAGCGGGTCACTGAGGCTGTTGAGGACGTTGTTGAGCGCGTCGCCGAGCCGGTGATTCTGGAGGTCGGTGCGGGCACCGGCTACTACCTTGCGCACACGCTGGACACGATCGAAGGATCGCGCGGCGTGGGACTGGACATTTCGGTGCCGGCCGCGAAGCACCTAGCGAAGTCGCACCCGCGCGTCGGTGCCGTGGTGGCGGACGTGTGGGAGCGCATCCCCGTGCGCGATGGGGCGGTTGACGCGATCACGGTCGTCTTCGCGCCGCGCAACCCCGCCGAGTTCCACCGCGTGCTGGCGGATGACGGCGAGGTTGTCGTCCTCACCGCGGACCAGGGCCACCTCGACGAGCTGCGCGAGCCGCTGGGCATCCTCGGTGTGGAGCAAGGCAAGCTGGAGCGGATGCTGGAGCAGGCCAAGGGCTACCTGGCACCGGTGGGGGATGCGGAACTGATTGAGTTCCCGATGCAGCTTGAGCGCGAGGCGATCGCGGCGCAGGTGGGCATGAGTCCCTCCGCGCGCCACGTGGAGCCCGCCACGCTGAAGGAGCGCGTCGCGGCGCTGCCCGAGCGCCTGGAGGTCACGGCCCGCGCGCAGCTCATCCGGCTGCGCAAAGCGTAGTAGGGGCGCGGCCTAGCCCAAGGAAGCGTGGCCGCGGCGCCACTCGCTGTGGATCTGCGCGTCGCCGTTCGTGCGCACCTTGATACCGGTGCTGCCGCCCTCGGGCCAGAACCGCGAAGACATGACGACGCTGCCGCCGCCCGCGTACACCTCGATCGTGGAGCCGTCGACGATGACGGTCACGTTGTCCTCATCCTCGTCGTGAAGCTCGGCGGTCTTCGGGTTGCCGTCGAAGCGATCCAGCACGATGTGCTCGCCGTCGTGGGTGATGCGCACCGCCGGCTCGCCGCCCCCGTCCAGCACCTCCGCGACGATCTGGGAGCCGGACGGGATGTCGCACAACGCCGTCCACATCAGGGCACGTTCTGCGGTGTCGACCGCATCCGGCAGGCCCGGGGCCGGGACCTGGTAGAGGTGGCCGCCCTGCAGTGTCACGCGGCGCGGCAGCGTGAGCGCGTTCGCCCACCCCTCGGTCTCCCAATTCGGCTCGCTGGTCGGGTCGCCGTTGCGGCCAGAGTCCGTCATGAACCCGTACATGTACGCGCGGTCGTAGCGCACCAGCTCATCGATCACGTCGCGCGGGTAGTTGGTGTTGCGCGGACGGGTGAAGTCGTGCCCGTGGTCGAAGAGCTGGCTCGGCGTGACCACAGTGAAGCGGTTGCCTTCCAGCGTGCCGATGATGTAGCTGGAGTAGTCCTTGTTGTCCCGCTCTGCGGTGATAAACAGCACGTCGTAAATGCTGCCGTCCACCTGGTCGCGCAGGCGCACCAGGCGGGGCGCGACCAGCGTGTCGTCGAGCTGAATGCCCGGATCGCCCTCGAATTCGAGCGGACCGTCGAAGTGCCACGTACGGCCGTCGCGCGAGCTGAGCACCACCGGCCGCGGGCGCTCGGTGTCGCCCGCCACGGCCAGCATCAGCCACCCCTCGTGGCCCTCGTCGCGGTCCCCGAGCGCGAACCAGCCTGGGATGACGCAGGGGGAGCGGAAGTTGGACCACTCGCCGGCGCCCTCGATGGTGATGTCCACGCGCTCGGCAGCCGCGGAGACATCAAGGTCCTCGTCCAAGTCCTCGCACAGCGCGTCCACGTTCTCCACCCGCGCGAGCTTGATGGTGTTGCCCGCCTCGCTCACAGAGGTGAAATACATGTCCACGCCGCCGGAGGACGCCTCGCCGCCCACAACGGCACCGGCGCGAATCTGGGTCTCGCCAGCATCGGGCACGATCGCGTCGTTGCACTCGTACCAGCTAAACGGGTCATCCTCGCTGGTGTGGTGGCCCCACCGGCTGGCCTCGCCGGGTGCGGGCTTGTACTGGTAGAACATGTGCCAAACGCGCTCGTCCTCCTTGCCCAGGCGGATCACGCCGGCGGGCCCCTCCAGGATCCCGCTATCGGCGGTCACGTGCAGTTCGGGGCGCAGCACGCTGCGCTGTGCAGTGGAGTTCTCGTTCATTGGCTTCGGTGTTCTTCCTAGATCAACTTGGAGTAGATATCTACCGTTTCCTGCGCGATGGTAGCCCAAGAGAAGTCCGCGACGGCGCGCTCGCGGCCGGCTTCGCCCATGCGTGCCGACGCTTCCTTGTCCAACGCCACAGCATTCACAGCTTCTGCGATGGAGCGCTCGAACGTCTCGGGATCATTCTCGTCGTAGTCCACGAGCGTGCCGGTTTCCCCGTCGACCACAACCTCGGGGATGCCGCCCACGCGGGAGGCAACCACGGCGGTGCCGCACGCCATCGCCTCAAGGTTCACAATGCCCAGCGGCTCATAAATGGAGGGGCAGACAAACACGTCGGAGGTGGAGTAGACCTCGCGGATGCGCTCCGGCGGCAGCATGTCCTGCACCCAGAACACCCCGTCGCGCTCAGCGCGCAGCTTCTCCACGAGCGCGTTGGTCTCCTCCGCAATTTCCGGAGTGTCCGGGGCGCCGGCACAGAGGATGAGCTGAACACTATCGTCGAAAAGCTGAGCTGCCTTGAGCAGGTGCGGCACGCCCTTCTGGCGCGTGATGCGACCGACGAAAGAAGCGATGGGGCGGGAGGTGTCCACGCCGAGCTCCTCCGCGATAGTGCCGGTCTCGGGGAACCAGCGCTCCGGGTCGATGCCGTTGAGCACCACGTGGACCTTGTCCGCGTCAATGTTCGGGTAGGCGCGCAGGATCGCGTCCTTCATCCCGGAGGACACGGCGATCACGGCATCCGCGTGCTCCATCGCATTCTTTTCGCTCCACGACGATATGTCGTACCCGCCGCCAAGCTGCTCGCGCTTCCACGGGCGGTCCGGCTCCAGCGAGTGGGCGGTGACAACGTGCGGAATGTCGTACAGCAGGCCCGTCAGGTGCCCGCCCAGGCCGGAGTACCAGGTGTGGGAGTGCACCACGTCCAGCCCGGTCGCGGCGTTGGCCATCCGCAGGCCGGTGGAGAGGGTCTTCAGCGCGCCGTTGGCGTTTTCCAGCTCCGGGTCAACGCCGTGGACGTAAACGTTTGCCTCATCGCGCGGGGCGCCCATGCAGTGGACATCCACGTCCACGATCTCGCGCATAAACCGTGTCAGCTCCGTGACGTGCACGCCCGCACCGCCGTAAATTTCCGGCGGGTACTCCTTGGTCATCATTCCCACTCTCATATCCGCCGAGCTTAGTTACGTTGCAACCTCGCTGCACGCACCTTTTATTCCGCGCGGCAACACCGGGCGGGAAAATACACTGCAGGAACGGGGCGCATTCAATACGCTGGCAGGTATGAAGAGTCAGCCACGTGTTCTTGCCATCGTCCTTGCCGGCGGTGAGGGAAAGCGCCTGTTCCCTCTCACCGCGGACCGCGCTAAGCCGGCGGTCCCGTTCGGCGGTAACTACCGCCTCATCGACTTTGTTCTTTCCAACCTGGTCAACGCCGGTTACATGCGTATCGCGGTGCTGACGCAGTACAAGTCCCACTCCCTGGACCGCCACGTGGCCACCGCGTGGAACGTGTCGGGTCCGACGCCGCAGTACATCGCGTCCGTGCCTGCGCAGCAGCGCCGCGGCAAGCGCTGGTACTCCGGCTCGGCGGACGCGATTGTGCAGTCCCTCAACCTGATCTACGACGATATGCCGGACTACGTCCTGGTGTTCGGCGCGGACCACGTTTACCGCATGGACCCGTCCCAGATGGTGGAGGACCACATCGCATCCGGCAAGGCCGCCACCGTCGCCGGCATCCGCGTGCCGCGCGAGGAGGCGACGGCGTTCGGGTGCATCCAGGCTGACGACGACGGGACGATCACCGAGTTCCTGGAGAAGCCGGCCGACCCGCCGGGCACGCCGGATGACCCGAACATGACGTACGCGTCCATGGGCAACTACGTCTTCTCCACCGAGGCGCTGATCCAGGCGCTGCTGGAGGACGAGCAGAACGAGGATTCCGCACACGACATGGGCGGGGACATCATCCCGTACTTCGTGGCCAAGGGCGAGGCGAATGTGTACGACTTCTCCTCCAACGAGGTGCCGGGCGCGACGGAGCGCGACAAGGGCTACTGGCGCGACGTAGGTACCATCGATTCCTTCTACGAGGCTCACATGGACCTCATCTCCTCCCACCCGGTGTTCAACCTGTACAACAAGGCGTGGCCGATCCACTCCACGGAGGACAGCAACCTGCCGCCGGCGAAGTTCGTGCTGGGCGGCATCGCGCAGGGGTCTATCGTGGCGTCCGGCTCCATCGTGTCCGGGGCGACGGTGCGCAACTCGGTGCTGTCTACCGACGTTCGCATTGAGGAAGGCGCCACCGTCGAGGGCTCCGTCCTCCTGCCGGGCGTGCGCGTGGGCAAGGGCGCCGTGGTGCGCCACGCCATCCTGGATAAGAACGTCTATGTGTCCGACGGCGAGATCATCGGCGTGGACCTGGAGCGCGACCGCGCACGCTACACCGTCTCCGACGGCGGCGTTGTGGTGATTGGCAAGAACGAAGTGGTCTAGCAGCCGGTGGGGTGAAACACCCCGCCCGCGCTGCTGCCCGTGCCCGCGCCGGAGTTCCGGCGCGGGTTACTTTTTGGTGATCAGCGTCAAGCCGCCGTCCAGCGGCAGGCGGGTCACCACCGCGCCGGTGTCCACGGCAAGCGCGTCGATGCGCACGTCGGCCTCGCGCGCGGCTTCCGTCTCGCGGTCGCGGCGGGACGGGTCGGCCACGGTGCCGTCGAGAAGCGAATCAGCGATGACCAGGGTGCCTCCGGGGGAGAGGAGTGGCCAGGCGACGTCGATAAGCGCGGGGAGCTCCAGCGGCGCTACGTCCGCGTAGATGAGCTGGTACGCGCCGTTGGCCAGGCGCCCCATCACGTCCAGCGGGCGCGCGGTGAGGAAGCGGGCGCGCGACGGCGCGTATCCCCCGAGCTTGAACGCCGCCTTCGCCTCCGCCTGCAGCGCGGCCTCCGGTTCGATGCAGGTCAGCGTGGCCTTTTCCGGCAGCCCGCGCAGAATGTGCAGCCCCACGACACCGGCGGCCGGCGTCACTGCTACCGCACCTTGGCCCGCACTCGCCGGGTGGGCGGCGGCAAGCGTGCTCAGCAGCGTGCCGACGATCGCACTCGGCGCGCGCACCCCATTTTCTTCAGCCTCTACGTGGGCGTGGCTGAGGCCTTCGCGGAACTCCTCGGTGAACTGCGCTTGGGAGCCGTTGCGCTCGTTGATGTAGGCGGTCATTTGGGAAAACGCGGTCTCGGTCACCCCGCCAATCATAGTCGCGCAGCGATGCACAGGGGGTTTTCAGCTGGTTTCATGAGAACCGAAAAGTTGATCTGACACAATGGTGGTCATGACATCTGAGCACCTCACCGGGACCGCCGCTTTCGACGCAGGTCACGGCGAGATGCCGAGTTGGTCCGAGCTTGTCGCGGAGCACGCGGACAGCGTGTACCGACTTGCCTACCGCCTCTCCGGCAACCAGCACGACGCGGAGGACCTGACGCAGGAAACGTTCATGCGCGTGTTCCGCAGCGTGAAGCACTACCAGCCGGGCACGTTCGAGGGCTGGCTGCACCGCATCACCACCAACCTGTTCCTGGACATGGTGCGCCACCGTTCCCTGATCCGGATGGAGGAGCTGCCGGAGGATTATGAGCGGGTGCCGGGCGTGGGCCCGACGCCGGAGCAGGCCGTCGCGGCGACCACGCTGGACCCGGCGCTGCAGCGCGCGTTGGATGAGCTGAGCCCTGAGTTCCGCGTCGCCGTTGTGCTGTGTGACGTGGTGGGCATGAGCTACGAGGAGATCGCGGACACCCTGGGCGTGAAGATGGGCACGGTCCGCTCCCGCATCCACCGCGGCCGCACCCAGCTCAAGGCGTCGCTTGAGGCGCAGGCGCGTTACGACGCCGCGGCGCTCGAGCTCATCCGCACCCGCTAGCGCCGACCGGCGGAGTGCGGGCACGCGGAGCGCCGCCGACGCGAATCTGCATCTGGGAGTAGCCTGGGTCCAATCGCGAGAGCGCGCAGGAGTGGCACTCTCACGCGTTGAGAGCGCAGGCGTTGAAGGAGGTGGCAGTGTTCGCGTCGACGGATCATTTGAGCGCGGAAGCGGTGGCGGCGTACGTGGATAATGAGCTTTCCCCGTCCGCCACACGTCGCGCGAACACTCACCTCGCTCGCTGCCCGGAATGCCGCGAAGACGTGGCGGTGCAGCGCCGGGCGGCGGAACGCGTCCGGGGCTCAAACGGCCAGGATGATGTCCGGGCACCGCGCTCCCTGGTGGCCAGGCTGGCGATGTTGTGCGAGGAGGAGCCGCCCAGCACCGCGGCCGGGCCGCAAGAGCATGCCGCCGGGTACGCCGCCGGGCATGCTACTGGGCATCCCCCGGGGGACTCCACCGTGCTGCACAAGGTGGAGTCCGCGATTCGCTCGCTGCGGCCGCGGGGGTAGGGTGACGTAGGTGTTCTCCAGTTTCGGTTGGGTTGAATTCTTCGTCCTGCTTATCCTCGGCCTCATAGTGATCGGCCCAGAGCGCCTGCCCGGGGTGATTGAGGATGTGCGTGCAGCCATTTACGCCGCTCGCAAGGCGATCAACAACGCGAAGCAGGAACTCAACGGTGAGCTGGATGAGTTCGAGGAGTTCCGCAAACCGCTGGACACCGTTTCCAAGTACGCGGCGATGGGGCCTGCGCGCGCGATGTCGTCCCTGCTTTTCGACGGGGACGAGGACTACCTCAACGAGTTCGACCCCCGCCGAGTCCTGGCGGACGAGGAGCCCGGCAGGTCGGGTCCGCGTCCGGGGCGGGAAAATCGAACGTCGGAAAGCAAGAAGCCCCAAGCGGGCTTCTCTTGGGAGGACGTGCTTTAGGTCGGTGTGACGCCGAGGCTCTTGCCGGCGAGGGAATCGCGGCGCACTTTGAGCTTTTCGACGATTGCTGCAACCGCCTGCGATGCCGGGGAATCCGGCTGGGCGATGACGACTGGGGTGCCGTCGTCGCCGTGCTCGCGCAGCGTGGGGTCGAGCGGGACGGAGCCGAGAAGCGGGACGTCGCTGTCTGTGAGCGCGGTGAGGCGGTCCGCGACGCGCTGGCCGCCGCCCTCGCCGAAGACGTGCATGGTGGTGCCGTCCGGCATGGCGAGGCCGGCCATGTTCTCGATGACACCGGCGATGCGCTGGTTGGTTTGCTGCGCGATCGTGCCCGCGCGCTCCGCGACCTCGGCGGCGGCGGCCTGCGGTGTGGTGACGATGATCAGCTCCGCGTTGGGCACAAGCTGCGCGACGGTGATGGCGACGTCGCCGGTGCCGGGCGGGAGGTCCATGAAGAGGACGTCTAGGTCGCCCCAGTAAACGTCGCCGAGGAACTGCTGGATGGCGCGGGTGAGCATGGGACCGCGCCAGACGATCGGCGCGTTGCCCTCCACGAATTGGCCGATGGAGATGTGGCGGACGTTGTGGGTGATCGGGGGCATGATCATCTCATCCACCACCGTCGGGCCCTTGTCCGCCGAGCCCATGAGGCCGGGGATGGAGTGGCCGTAGATGTCCGCGTCCACGATCCCGACGGTGAGGCCCTGCGCCGCCATCGCGGTGGCGAGGTTGACCGTCATGGAGGACTTGCCCACGCCGCCCTTGCCGGACGCGACGGCGAAGATGCGCGTGCGCGTGTCCGGATCCGCGAACGGGATGGCGGGGCCGGTCTGCTCGCCGCGGAGCTTCTGGGCGAGTTCGCGGCGCTGCTCGTCGCTCATCGTGTGCATGGTGACGGTGACGGCGCCTGCGCCCGGCAGCTCCTCGAGCACGGCTCGGGTGTTGCTCTCGATGGTGTCGCGCATCGGGCATCCGGCGATGGTGAGGTAGATACCGGCGGCGATGTCCGTGGTGCCGGCGGGGTTGTCGCTGAGCTTGACCGATTCGACCATGCCGAGTTCGGTGATGGGTTTACCGATCTCCGGGTCCTCGACGCGAGCGAGGGCCTCGAGGACATCGGCTTCGGTGATGGGGGCGTGGGAAGTATCCATATCAAATCGCAAGTATAAGGCCGTGGGCCGACGTGGGGAAACGCATGTATAGTCGGGGGCTGCAACCTTAGACCTTGAAGTTTCAAAAGAAAGCGAGCTTTCTATGACGCGCCCGAGCCCGACGGCGACCTCCCGCAAACTGCCCACCGGCTGGCCGGTCGGCAGCTTCAACACTTACGAGGAAGCGCAGGCAGCCGTCGACGGGTTGTCCGACCGCGCGTTCCCCGTGGAGAAGCTGACCATCGTCGGCGTTGACCTGATGCAGGTGGAGAACATCACCGGCCGCCTCACGTGGGGCCGCGTCCTGGGCGGCGGCGCGCTGTCCGGCGCGTGGATGGGTCTGTTCATCGGTCTCATCTTCGCCCTGTTCGCTATGCCAGGCACCGGGTGGGCCGTGTTCTTCTGGTCGCTCTTAATCGGTGCGCTGTTTGGCCTCGTATTCGCCGCGATTGCGTACGGGTTCAGCGGCGGCAAACGCGACTTCGCATCCGCGACCACTATCGTCGCCGGGCGCTACGATGTCCTGTGCGAGCCCGAGCACGCCCCGCAAGCCCGCGACATGATCGCAGGTATTGCGAACCGACCGGTGCCGCGCGTCCAGGATTCCGAGCAGGCTCCGGCTCAGGCACCGGCACAGCAGGAGGCACCGGCACAGCCGAAGCCGAACGTTGCGAACCAGGCGGGCACGAACCAGCCTGCCACGAACCAGGCGCGCACGAACCAGCCTGGCGATCCGCAGTAGCCACTGCCTAACGCGGTAACATCAGGGCCCAGACTGAGAAAGGATGGGCCCACCAATGCGATCCTTCTTTCGCGCTGTCGCCGGCACCGTAGCATTCGCCGCGGTGTCGGCGTTTTGCGTCGGCTGCACCGTGGACCCGGACCAAGGCGGATCCCCCTGGTTCCAGTCCGAGGGGCGCATCCCGGTGGCAATCGGGGTGGAATCTGATTCGCCGGAACAGGTAGTGCTCGGCGAGATTTACAGCCGCATCTTCGACCAGATGGGGTACGCCGTCGGCATCACCAGCTTGGCCGAGGGCGCCGCGCGCGACGGGGTGGAAACGCTGCGCACCGAGCCCGTAGACCTTGTAGTGTCCTGCACCGGCGCGCTGCTGGAGGCGGAGGACCCGGCGGCGGCCGCGGCGCTTGCGCAGTCCGGCGCGACGGGGGAGGAGCTCTCCCGCCTCACCTACGACGCCGCGCAGGGCATAATGCCTGCCGACGTCCGCACAGTCGACCCGTCACCCGCCCAGGGATGCGCCGGCATGGGCAACGAGGACTTGCCGCAGAACATCATCCCGCTGTTCCGGGACACGGCCTTTGACCGCGGCACCGTGTTCCGCATCAACTTCATCACCCGCGTGCTCGCGACAGGTGATTTGACCGAAATGGCGGAACGCGTGGAAGCGGGGGAGTCCGTCGCCGAGGCCACCGAGGAGTGGCTGATGGAATACGCCGGCATCCGCCCGCCGGAGGAATAAGCCGAAGAAAACGGCCGGCCCGAGGGATGAACTCGTCTCGGGCCGGCCGTTTCAGCGTGGGGCTAGCGGGGTTTAGGCGCTAGTTGGCAAACGCTTCGTCGATAAGCGCCTGCTCCTCCTGCTGGTGAACCTTGGCCACACCGGTAGCGGTGGTGGACTGGGCGCGGCGGGAAACGCGGACCATCTCCGGCATGTCCGGGATGAGGTCGCGCAGGTGCTCGTTGTAGAACGGCCATGCGCCCTGGTTGGCCGGCTCGTCCTGCACCCAGCGAATCTGCTTCACGTTCGGGTAGTTCGCAAACGCGTCGGCGAGGCGGTTGAACGGGATCGGGTGGAGCATCTCCACACGGATGATGGCAACGTCGTCGCGGCCGTCCTTCTCCTGGCGCTTCGCAAGCTCGTAGTAGATCTTGCCGGAGCACAGCAGGATGGTCTCCACCTTGTCGTGCTTCGCGCCGTCAACCAACTTGTTGCCGCGGGAGACAAAGTTCGGGTCATCGATCACGGACTCGAACTTGGTGGCCTCGATGAAGTCCGCCGGCTGGGACACGGCGGCCTTGTTGCGCAGCATGGACTTCGGCGTGAACACGACCAGCGGGCGCTTCATCTCACCCAGCGCCTGGCGGCGCAGCAGGTGGAAGTGGTTCGCCGGGGTGGACGGCTGGGCCACGGTCATGGAGCCCTCCGCGCACAGCTGCAGGTAGCGCTCGATGCGTGCCGACGAGTGGTCCGGACCCTGACCCTCGTAACCGTGCGGCAGAAGCATGGTGAGGCTGGACAGCTCGCCCCACTTGGTCTCGCCGGAGGAGATGTACTCGTCGATGATGGTCTGGGCGCCGTTGGCGAAGTCGCCGAACTGCGCTTCCCAAGCCACCACGGCGTCCTGGTCGCCCAGGGAGTAGCCGTACTCGAAGCCCAGGCCCGCGTACTCGGTCAGCGCGGAGTTGTAGACCTCGAAGCGGCCGCCGTTGTCTGCCTCAAGCGCGTTGTGGTCGAGCGGGTTGTATGCCTCGCCGTTCTCCGGGTTGTACAGCACCGCGTGGCGCTGGGTGAAGGTGCCGCGCTGGGAGTCCTCGCCGGCGAGGCGGACAAACTTGCCCTGCTCCGCCAAGGAACCGAAGGCGAGCAGCTCGCCCCAGCCCCAGTCGATGTCGCCGCCCTCGAAGGAGCCGCCGCGGTTCTTCAGCACGTTCTTCAGGCGCTTGTTCGGCGTGAAGTCCTCCGGCAGGTCCGCGTAGGTCTCTGCGAGGCGCTTGAAGGTGTCCTCGTCGATGGAGGTATCCAGGCCGCGGGTGAGCTTCTGCGCCTCGGTGATGCCGGTCTGCTCGCTCGGCTGGCCCTCGGATGCCTTCACGTCGGAGAACACGGCATCCAGCTGGTCGTGGAAGTCCTGTGCCGCGATCTCCGCTTCTTCCTGGGTGATGTCGCCGCGGCCGATCAGGTCCTTGGTGTAGCGGGTGCGTACGGACTCGTGGTGCTCGATGCGGTCGTACATGACCGGCTGGGTCACCGTCGGGTCATCGGCCTCGTTGTGGCCGCGCAGGCGGTAGCAGATCAGGTCGATGAAGACGTCCTTGCCAAACTCGCGGCGGTACTCGGTGGCCAGCTGGGCAACCCAGGCTGCCGCCTCCGGGTCGTCGCCGTTGACGTGGAACACCGGGCAGTCGAAGCCCTTGGCCAGGTCGGTGGCGTAGTAGGAAGAACGGCCGGACTCCGGGGTGGTGGTGAAGCCGATCTGGTTGTTCACCACGATGTGGACGGTGCCGCCCACGGAGTAGCCCGGCAGGCGGGACAGGTTCAGCGTCTCCTGGACAATGCCCAGGCCGGCGAAAGAAGCGTCGCCGTGGAGCATGAGCGGGACAACCGGGTAATCATCGCGGCCCTCGGTGGCCTTGAGCAGGTCGGTCTTGGCGCGGGCCATACCCACCAGGACCGGGTCCACGGCCTCGAGGTGGGACGGGTTGGCGGCCAGGGAGACCTTGATCTCGCCGTCGCCGAACATCTGGATGTGCTCGCCCTCGAAGCCCAGGTGGTACTTCACGTCGCCGGAGCCACCCTGCTGGGCGGCCTTGAAGTTGCCCTCGAACTCGTTGAAGATCGTGGCCACCGGCTTGCCGACGATGTTGAACAGCACGTTCAGGCGGCCGCGGTGCGGCATGCCAATCACAACCTCGTCGAGGCCCTGGCCGGCGGCAGTGTCAATCACCGCGTCCATCAGCGGGATCAGGGTTTCAGCGCCCTCGAGGGAGAAGCGCTTCTGGCCCAGGTACTTGGTCTGCAAGAAGTTCTCGAACGCCTCTGCGGCGTTGAGCTTCTGCAGGATGTACTTCTGCTCCGCGGTGGTCGGCTTCGGCATGCCGGCCTCCATGCGGTCGCGCAGCCAGTCGCGCTCGTCGCGGTCCATCACGTGCGCGTACTCGGCGCCGACGTGCAGGGTGTAGGCGGCGCGCAGGCGGGAGAGCACCTCGCGCAACGTCATGGTCTCCTTGCCGCCGAAGCCGCCGACGTGGAACGTGCGGTCCAGGTCCCAGATGGTCAGGCCGTGGGACTCCAGCAGCAGGTCGCGGGAATCCGGCTTGGGCAGACCCGGCTGGTGCCAGCGCAACGGGTTGGTGTCCGCGATGAGGTGGCCGCGCGCACGGTAGGAGTGGATGAGCTGCATGATGCGGGTGTCCTTGTTGATACCCGTGTCCGGCAGGTCCTGTGCCCAACGCAGCGGCGCGTAGGGGATCTCCAGGGAATCGAAGATGGCGTCCCAGAACTTATCGTCGATAAGCAGCTGCGCAATGTCGCGCAGGAACTCGCCGGACTCGGCGCCCTGGATCACGCGGTGGTCGTAGGTAGAGGTGAGCGTGACCAGCTTGCCCACGCCGAGCTCTGCCAGGCGGTCCTCGGAAGCGCCGGCGAACTCCGCCGGGTAGTCCATCGCGCCAACGCCCACGATGGTGCCCTGGCCCTTGGTCAGGCGCGGGATGGAGTGACGGGTGCCAATGCCGCCCGGGTTGGTCAGCTGGATGGTGACACCGGAGAAGTCATCCATGGTCAGCTTGCCAATGCGGGCGCGGTCCACAATGTCCTCGTAGGCCTTGACAAAGCCCGCGAAGTCCAGGGTCTCGCACTCCTTGATCGCAGCGACGACGAGGGAGCGGGAACCGTCCTTCTGCGGCAGGTCAATCGCCAGGCCGAGGTTGATGTGCTCCGGCTGGACGGCGAAGGACTTCTTCTCCTCCTCGCGGTAGCTCTTGTTCATGTCCGGGTGCAGCTTGGTGGCCTGGACTGGACAATGGCGTAGCCAATGATGTGGGTGAAGGAGATCTTGCCGCCGCGGGTGCGCTTCAGGTGATCATTAATCAGCGCGCGGTTTTCAAACATCAGCTTCACCGGCATGTCGCGCACGGTGGTGGCGGTGGGCACCTCGAGGGACTCATTCATGTTCTTGGCAATTGCCTTGAACGCGCCCTTGAGCTGGGTCTCGCCCGGGGTGACCTCGACGGACTCGATGCGGTCCAGCGGGGACTGCTTCGGCTTCGGGGTGACCGGCTTGGAGGTCTTCTTGGCGGCGGCTGCAGAAGCTGCCTCATCCACCTTGGTCTCGCGCCCGTCCTGGCTCGGGGCGGCGGTGGTGCGCGCTACCTTGGGCTCGGTCTTCGCGGTGGAAGCACCGTCCTGGGAAGGCGACACGTTGGCGGTGCCCTTCGCGGTCGTGGGCGCGCCCTTCTTCTCAAAGAGCTCGCGCCATTCCTGGTCCACGGAGTTGGGGTCCTCCTGGAACTGCTGGAACATCTCGTCAACCAGCCAGCTGTTCTGGCCGAAAGTGTTTTCGCTGCTCACGGCAGGTGTTCGCCTTCCTATCGTTTGAATCGTGCATTGTCTACAAAGACTTCTGCTGAGACTTCAAACCGATGGTAACGAAACATGTCTTGCTGCGGGACACCGCATAGCAATAATCGCTGGCAACGTGCGCTGTTACCCCCAAAATCGGTAACCGCTAGCGGTGCGCCGCCCACATGGCCGCGTAGCGCCCGCCGGCGGCGATCAGCTCGTCCGGAGTGCCGTCTTCGACCACCTCGCCGCCGTCGATCACCAGGATCCGGTCCGCGCGCGCCGCCGTGGCCAGACGGTGGGCGACGATCACGGAGGTCCGCCCGGCCGTGGCGGAGTCGGCGGCGTCCAGCACGGCGCGTTCGGTGGCTGGGTCCAACGTTGCGGTGGCCTCGTCCAGCAGCACCACGTCCGGCTGCAGCATCTCGGCGCGCGCGAGCGCGATGATCTGCCGCTGGCCCGAACTCAAGCCGCGCCCTCGGCCGCCGACACGCGCCGTGAACCCGCCCGGGATGGCCGCAATCACGTCCAGCGCGCCGATGCGCCGCACGGCGTCCTCCACCTCGGCATCGCTCGAGCCGGGTACGCCGTATGCGATGTTCGCCGCCACCGTGCCCTCGAACAGGGTGGATTCCTGCGGCACCTGGGCGAGCGCACGCCGCCACTGCGCGAGCGGGAACTCCGCGACATCCCTCCCGGACGCGCGCACCGCGCCTGAGGTTGGATCATAAAACCGGGCCAGCAGCTTGACGACGGTCGATTTCCCCGCCCCCGTCGGCCCCACCAACGCCACTGTCTCCCCGGGGCGCAGGACAAGGTCCATGTGGTCGATGACCTGGGGCGACTTCGGGTCGTCGGGGCGGTAGGTAAAGGAGACGTCGTCAAGCATGAGCTCCCCGCGCGCGGCGGAGGAAGCCCCGGGGGTAGCACCGGTGTCGGGGACGGTGGTGCGTTCCGCGAGGAGGGCGGTGATGCGCTCGAAGCTGACGGTGGCTTGCTGCCAGGAGTCGAAGATCTGGCCGAGCTGCTGGATGGGGCCGTAGAGCAGGCCGAGGTACATGGTGAAGGCGACAAGGACGCCGACGGAGAGGCTGCCTTCCGCGACGCGCTGCGCGCCGACGCCGATGACCACGGCCGTCATGACCTGGCTGATCGCCTGCATGCCGGGGAAGTACGTGGCCACCAGCGCGGCGGTGCGTACGCGGAGCCGGCGGTACTCGTCGGACATGGCGGTGAAGCGGGCTTCCGCAGCTGCTTCGCCGCGGTGCATCTGGGTGATGCGGATGCCGCCGATGAGCTCCGCGAACTCGCCGTTGACGGCGGAGACCTGCTGGCGCGCCGCGGTGTAAGTGCGTTTGGAGAAGCGGCGGAACACCGCTGTCGCCGCCACGATCAGCGGCACGGCGATAAGTGCGACGAGCGTGAGCGTGAGATCCGTGGCCACCAGCATCACGGACACGCCAACCAGGCTGCCCACCGCCACAATCGCCTGGGCCAGGCCGGATTGGAGGAAGGAGCTCAAGGTGTCTATGTCCGTGGTCATGCGGGTGATGATCTTGCCGGACAGCCTCGACTCGAAGTAGCTCAAGCCCAGCTGCTGCAGGTGCGCGTAGCTGCGCAGACGCAGGCCGTAGAGCAGGCGCTCGCCCGCCCGGGCGGAGAGGACGGTCACGGCCGCGTCCGCCGCCCACGCCGCGAGCACGACCATGAGCGCAAGCGCACCGATGCGCACGAGGTAGCCGGTGTCGGCGCGCTCGATGCCGCCGTCGATGGCCGCGCGGATCAGCGTGGGAAACGCCAGGTCCGCCACCACACCGACCACCAGCAGCGCCACCGTCGCGGCGATGAGCCAGCGCACCGCCTTGAACAGGTTGGCCACCTTGAACTCGCTGGACGGCGTGCGCAGCCGCTCAAGTTCCGCGTCGGCGAGACCGGGGCGCTCCGACGCCGGCGGGAGCTTGGCCACGCGCTCCAAAAGCTCCGGCGTGGCGTTGACCGGCGCGTTCCTGCCGCCGCCCCCGCCCTTGCTGCCGACGGTGGGCGCGAGCACGCGGCCTTCGCCGGTGGGCTCGGTGCCGGATGCAGCCTCGGGCCACAGCAGCTCCCGCGGGGGCTCGTGCTTATCGACGTTTGTTTCAACCGTCCCCGGGTCCATCACCCGCGCGTACGCCGCGGTGGCCACGATGTCCTCGCGTGGCCCGTCGGCGACGACGCGGCCGGTGTCCATCACCACCACGCGGTCCGCGTGGTCCACGGTGGATTGGCGGTGCGCCACCGCAATCACGGTCACGCCCTCGAGGTGTTGGCGCAGGTTGGCCAGGATGATGGCTTCGTTTTGGGCGTCGATGGCGGAGGTGGCGTCGTCAAGCAGCAGCACCGCGGGGCGGGTGAGCAGGGCGCGGGCGAGCGCGATGCGCTGGCGCTGGCCGCCGGAGAGGGTGAGGCCGCGCTCGCCGACCTCGGTGGCGTAGCCGTCGGGGAGGCGCTCGATGAACTCGTCTGCGCGGGCGAGGCGGGCGGCTTCGCGCACCGCGGCATCGAGCGCGTCCGGGCCCTGGTTGCGCAGTTCTTCCGTGGCGCCGAGGGCGATGTTGTCGAAGACGGAGGCGGAGAATAGGAAGGCCTCGTCGAACACGCAGGTGACCTTTGTCCGCAGCTCCTTAAGTGGGAGGCTGGGGTAGGGGATTGGGGTGTTCGAGGAAGCGTCGATAAGCAGGATGCTCCCTGCGTCCGGCTCGTAAAAGCCGCCGGCGAGCTGGACCGCCATGGATTTGCCCGCGCCGGGCGGGCCGACGACGGCGACGGTTTCGCCGGGCGCGGCGGTGAGCGAGACGTCGCGTAAGACCTGGTGCCCGCCGGTGGCGAAGTCCACGTTGCGGAAGGCGATGCCGCACGCGCCGGCGGGGGCGGTGCCGGTGGGAGCGTGTGTGGGCGCGGGGGCGAGGGAGAGGACATCCTCGAGGCGGTCGACGGAGCTCATGCCCATCTGCATGCGCACGTACTGGCTGGTCAGCATGGCCATCTGGGATGTCATGGAGGTGAGGTAGCCCGTGAACGCCACGAAGGCGCCGACCGTGATGTCGCCGCGGATGGCGGTGATGCCGCCGGCGACGATGGTGATTACCAGCGCGATCTTGGGCAGCTGCGCCAGCACCGGCTGGAAGCGCGCGGTGAGCTTGGCGCTGCGCATCTTCTGGCCGTAGAGCTCGCGGCCGAGTGTGTCTAGGCGGTCGATTTCGCGCTGCTCCTGGCCGAACGCCTTGACCACCCGCACGCCGGAGACGGTTTCTTCGACGTGTTGGGTGAGGTCCGCCTCCGCCTGCTGCTTGGCCCACGTGGCGGCGTAGAGCCAGCGGCGGGAGCGGTTGGCCTCGAAGAGGATGAGCGGGAGCAGCGCCAGCGCCATGAGGGTGAGCGGGATGTCCATGATGAACATCACCACCAACGTGGCGGCCAACTGCAGCGCGCGGGTGAGCAGCATTGGCGCGGAGGCGAGCACCATGTGGAACTGGTTGAGGTCCGTGATGGAGCGGGAGACGATCTGCCCGGCTTCGATTTTGTCTTGGCCGGGGCCGTCGAGGCGGTGGAGCGTGCGCAGCAGCTCCACGCGCAGCCAGTGCTGCGAGGTGGAGGCAAGCCGGCCGGAGGTGTACCGGCGGACCCAGTTGAACGCGTAGGTGGCCAGCGCAACCGCCACCATCAGCCAGGCGATGCGGGTGACGGAGCCGTCCGCGTTGCCGGTGGCGATGTCCACGGCGCGGCCGGTCAGCGCCGGCATGGACGTCTGCAAAAACGCGCTGAGCGCGGCCGCCGTGAACGCGGCTGCGGCTGGCGCGGCGTTGGCTTTGAGCGCGCGTGCGAGGAGGTTATTCGTCGCCCTCGGCCTCCTTCTTGCCGGCCTTGGCGTTTTTGCCGGCCTTGGCGGCCTTGTCTTCGCCCTTGCCGCGGCCGAAGATCTGCATGATCCACGCGGCGAACTCGCGCGGGTTGGTGCTCAGCTTGGCTTCGACGGCCTTGACCTCGTCGTCCTCGTCTTCCTTCGCCGGCAGCGGCTCCAGGAAGCGCACCGGGGTGGGGCCGAGGCTGGACTGCACGTTGTCCAACACGGCGTCCGCCAGCTTGCGGTTCGCGGCACGGCCCGCAATGGCGCCCAGTCCCAGCGGCAGCAGCTTGCCCAACCAGGCACGGCGCATGTCCTTGCCCAGCGAGCGCATGGCCACGCGGGTGAGGATGTTGTTGGCCTCCGCCAAACCGGGCCCGGAGAACTTGGCCATGGTGTGTTTGCCGGGGATGGTCGATGTATCGTCGCCAAGCAGGGCGTCCACCACCGCGACCCCCTGGGTGCCCATGAGGGTGGTGAGCACAATCGCGCGGCGGCGCTCCGGGTCCGAAATGTCCTCCCCGCGCAGGTAGGCGGCGGCGACGGTGTAGAACGCCGCGAGGTCCAGAAACAGCACGGACTCCGCGGCCACGGCGGCAGAGCCGGTGATCAGGCCGATGCCGGGCACCGCGGCGGTGGCGCCCACGCCCGCACCCGTGCCGGTGACGGTGTTGCGGAAGTGCTTGGCCATCAGGTTCTGGATCTCCTCCGGGCTGGCATCCGGGTTCTGCCGGCGCAGCCAGTGCACGTACGCCCGGATGGTGCCGGACTGCAGGTGCACTGCCTTATCGACGGCAGAAATAAACGCCCGCCCGATCGGACCTGCGTCTTTTTCCAGCTCGGCCGGGTCGGAGGCGAGCGCTTCCGCGATGATCTCGCTGGTATCGCTATCTCGGTTCTTGCGGTTGAACATGGGTGCCTCCTCGGGGCAGGGATGTGCTGGATACGTGCGGGAAAGTATGACGTAGCAAAGTATTCAGCATCCGCCCAGGCCCCGTCATTCCAACTGAGATTGGATTGTGATGTTCGTGGCTAGGCTTGGGGCCATGGATGCTGCGAAAACGTTTGACGTGCCCACCCGCGCGGGCACAGTTCGCGGTTTCTTGCACGACCGTACAGGCGTACGCACCTGGAGGGGCGTGCCGTACGGTGCGACAACCGCGGGGCAGCACCGCTTCCGCGCCCCGCGCCCGCCGGTGCCGTGGAGCGGAGTGCGCGACGCGTCGCGGTTTGCCAAGCCAGCAATGCAGGGATCTTTCGGGTGGAAAGACAGTGTGTTTGGCACTGAGGACTGCTTGACGCTGGACATCGTCCGCCCGGACACGGAGGATGAGCTGCCGGTGGTGGTCTACTTCCACGGCGGCACCTTTGTCACCGGCGCAAGCAATGAGAAGGTGCTGCGCGGCTACTACCTATCCAAGGCCACCGAGGTGGTCTACGTCTCGGTGAACTTCCGTCTGGGTGTACTGGGCTATCTGGATTTCCGCTCCATCGGCGCGGATTGCGTGGCCAACCCGGCGATGCTGGACCAGATTCAGGCGCTTGAGTGGGTGCAGGAGAACATCCGCGCGTTCGGCGGCGACCCGTCGCGCGTCACCATCATGGGCGAATCCGCAGGCGGTGCCGCCGTGATTCACCTCATGTGCGCCCCGGCGGCGAGGGGGCTGTTTCACGGGGCGGTGGCGCAATCACCGCCGTCGGCAAGCGTGCACTCCAAAATGCAGGCTGCGATGTGGGTGCGCGAGCTTATCGACGGCATGGGCATGTCGCGCCTTTCCACCCTCGACGATCTTCGTGCCGCCGACGCGGAGGATTTGGTGCGCACGGGACAATCCATGCTGGTGAACGGCAAGGAGCTGGTGCAGCTGAACACCAGCTTCATGCCGACGGTGGATGAGGTGACGTTGCCGGAACACCCCATCGACATGTTTGAGAGCGGGAAACAGGCCGCGGTGCCACTGATTATTGGCACGAACTCCGAGGAAGCCAGCTTTGCCAAGGCCATGTACCAAACCGTCAAGCAGCGCCAACGCGCCGCCCGCCGCGTGCTGGACGTGTACGACCGGGAAAACGCGCAGGTAGTGCTGGACGCGTACGACAACGTCGGCGGGCGCGCGGACTTCGCAGAGCTGGTGGCGGACGCGATCTTCTGGGCGCCCTCGGTGATGCTGGCTACCGCGCACCGCCGGGTAGCGCCGACGTGGATGTACCGCTTCGAGTATGCGTCCGAAACTATGCGGCGCCTTGGCCTCGGCGCGATGCACACGTCCGACCTTGGCGCGGTGTTCGGCGACCCGTTTGCCACCAAGGCCTCCAAGATCGACCGCTTCGGCTCTCTTGCAGGCTTCGACCAGGTGAAGGAAGTGATGCAGTACCACTGGGGTTCCTTCTTCCACACGGGCGCGCCGGGCGAGGAGTGGCCGGTGTACGGCTTCCGCAGCGAGGACGAGCCGGGGCGCGCCACGTTTGTGCTGGACAGCGAGCCTTCGGTGGTGCTGGACCCGAAGGCGGATCAGCGCCGCGCCTGGGAGGCGTTTGACATGCGCGAATGGGGCGACAGCAGGGACGACATCTGGGAGTCTATGGCACTGTTCTTCGGGTTCGACTTGCCCGAGGAGGCGGAGTAGCCGGGGAGCTGCAACATTTCGGCCACATTGGTTCCCCACGCGGGTGTTTCGTAGCTAGGCTGGGGCAGGCCTGAACTCAACTGGAAGGTAAAGGGTGCGACCATGAGCTTTTTCGAGGATATTGCCGCTGCGCTGGACCGCGATGGCATTGAATCGCGCGTGCACGATGAGACCATGTTCGTTCCCATCACCGCGGACGTGGAGATCCAGTTTGTGGAGATTGATCCGCATCTGCCCGCTGCAAACGTGTACATTGCCGCCGCGGACGTGGATGAGGACGATGAGGAGTTTGAGGCCGTGCTGGTCTCCGTCGTCTTCTCGGTGGAGGATGCGGTGCAGACTGTGGCCGACCACGTTGCTACTGACCAGGTGGTGACGGTGCTGCGCGACCTGCTGGAGGGCACGGATGAGCGGATCGGCGATCTGGAGTTTTTCCAGGACGGCGTGAATCCGCAGCTTGTCCGCGCCGAGGTGGGGGAGAACGCGGAGCTGCAGGTTCTGGTTGAGGTTGTGGACGGCACCCCGTGCGCTGAGGTGCAGTTTGTGGCGCTGAGCGATTCTTACGACGACATGATGGATGATGCCATCGGTGAACTGTGGGAGTCCGACGGGGATGCCGAGCTTTCGGACGAGGACCGCATCCGCCTTTTCGAAGCCATCCACGCCGAGGTTGTGGATGAGTCCGAGGTTTTGGACCTTGGCCGCTTCACCGACTTTGACCGCCTCTTCGAGGTCCTCTCCCTTGCCGCCGACCAGGCCGAGGATTGGGAGGCGCAGCTGCTGCCGGTTGAGGACGACTTGGACGACGAGCCTGACGTGTACGACATCTTCGGCCACGACGACGCAGACGACGAGGACTCCGACGACGTTGATGATGACGACGGCATCGACGACGAGGACGATGACGACGACTTCGACTTCGACGATGAGGACGATGACGACGACGAAGATGATGAGGACGACGAGGACGGTCTCGACTTCTCTGACGTAGACGCCCTGGACTTCGAGGACGACGAAGACGACGAAAACGAAGACGCTGGCGACGAGAACGCGGACGCCGACGCCGACGAGGACGCTCACCCCGCCGACACCGATTCTTTCGCCGACCCGGACGAGGCTCTCTCCGACGGCATCGACGGCCCGACCGGGATTGATCCGGACCAAGCCGTCGACAGCGAAGACGAGGCTTAGGCCGCTACCATCCCCTCGAACAGGGAGGACGGCGACGGGATCGGCGTGTACGCGCCGTCGACAAGCCAGACGTAGCTTGCGGCGCGTGCAGACGGCAGCTCGTGCACCGCGTGAATGTGCTCCTCTGGGATGAGCGCACGCACCCACGCCTCGGTGTAGCGGCGGTCCGCCGGCAAACCTGATGCGTCCGTAATGCGTAGCTCAACCACGTATGCCGGCACCTGGGTTTCCCCGTAGCCGCGGATGCGTGCCTGCGCGCGGGGTCCGACGCGACGGCGGGTGACCGCGATGGAGAGCTGCGGGCCTGTGCCGATCCGGGGCAGCAGCTTTGTCGGTGGGCGCCACGAGGCCTGGGGGCGGGACAGGCTGCGCGGGTGGTGGATGATTGCGTTGACACGATCGAGCATGTCTGGGTAGTGCTCGGTGATCTCGGCTGCAATTGCCTCCGGGGTGGTAAGGCGGATGTAGGAGGGACGGGTGGACGTGTGGGCCTTGGGGCCAAATGCTGTGTTGAACATGCGTTGGACTTTAAAACCCCGCTCCGAGACGCTTTCACTCACGTTCGAACATGCATTCTATTGCCTGAGCGCCGATTGCAGACATCGAACTACAGGCACCGAAGGGCAGGTACCGAAAAATGGCCCCGAGACGGCATAGTTCGATATCTAGGTATAGGACTCTAGGTCTCGGCATCTGGACCAGTGAGCCTTTCGCCGGAGAAAGGCGAGGTCAGGGGGCCACCTCAGCCCTGCTCAGCCAACCGGGCTACGCTAGCGAGCGCTATGACAACGCCCTCCCAACCCCAAGACCGGGCCGCCGCCAGCCCAACCAGCAACGCCGCCAGCGCAACCAGCAACGCCGCCAGCCCAGCCGCCAAGCCGCCGATCCCGCGCGAGATCTGGGTACTCTCCATCGCGGCATTCATCATCGCGCTCGGATACGGCTTCATTGCTCCGGTGCTGCCGCAGTTTGCGGCGAGCTTCAACGTCTCTATGGCCGCTGCCGGCGCAGTGATCTCCGCCTTCGCGCTGGCCAGGCTGATCGGCGCACCGGGGGCGGGGCGCCTGGTGGACAAGCTGGGGTCCCGCAAGGTCTACATCACGGGCCTGCTCATCGTGGCAGTTGGCACGTTCTTCGTCGCGTTTGCCCAGGCGTACTGGCACATTCTGGGCTTAAGGTTCTTTGCGGGCTTCGGCTCCACAATGTTCACGCTGTCGGCCCAGGCGTTGATCGTGCGGGTGACGCCTCCGAGTATCCGCGGCCGCGCCAACGCCATCTACGCCACAGCGTTTCTGCTGGGCAACATCTTCGGTCCGATCATCGGCGCGGCGCTGTCGTTCTTGGGATTCCGCGTGCCGTTCGCGGTGTACGGCTTGGGCGTGGCGCTGGCTGCGCTGATCGTATGGCTGCTCACCAATCCGAAGCCGGGAGCACAGCCGCTGCCGCCCATGAAGCCGGCAATGCAGTTCAGCGACGCCTGGCGCCTGCCCACGTACAAGGCGGTGTTGGCGGTGGCGTTTGTGTCTGGATTCGTCAACATGGGCGCGCGGGTGGCTATCGTGCCTCTGTTCGCGGCGTCGGTGTTTGAGCACGGCGCCGCTGCGTCAGGCCTTGCGCTCACCGCCTACGCAATCGGCACTGCAATTGCGCTGCAGTTTTCCGGCAAGCTGGCGGACAAGCACGGCCGCCGGCCCCTGATCATCGCGGGCCTGGCCTCCATCGCCGGGTTTACCGCGGTGCTCGGCCTTGCGTCGAGCTTCTGGCCGCTCATGATCATCTCCGCCTTCGCCGGCGTGGGCGGCGGCCTGATGGGCCCGTCGATGCAGGCGGTGGTGGCGGACATCATCGGCAACGACCGCTCAGGCGGCAAAGTGCTTTCCACGTACCAGATGGCTCAGGATGCCGGCCAGATTCTTGCACCGGTTGCCATCGGCTGGGTGGCGCAGACGGCGGGCTTCACCGTCGCGTTCGCCGTCTGCGGCGCTATCGCGGCGGTCGCGCTTTTGGCCTGGCTTAGGATGGGCGCCGAAACCCTGCCCGCGCTTGCGACCCAAAACACCAAGCAACCAGCCACAAAACCAGCAAAGGCCCAGCAATGACCCGCGTGATCTTGGACTGCGACCCAGGCATCGACGACACGTACGCCCTGATCTACCTGGCCGCCGCGAACCACGCGGGCCAGCTGCAGCTGGATTGCGTCACCACCACGGCGGGCAACGTAGGTGCGGAGCAGTGCGCCCGCAACGCCGCCTGGGTGCTCGCACAGTGCGGGCTTCGCACCATCCCCATCGCAGCCGGTCTGCCCGGCCCGCTGAAACTCCCGCTCACCACCACTCCGGAGACGCACGGGGATACCGGCTTGGGCTACGTCACCGCCCCGCAGCGCCATGTGGAGCACGACTGGGACATGCTCTGGATCGACGCAATCGAGCGGGGGACGGAGGACCTCCACCTCATTGTCACCGGCCCCATGACTAACCTCGCCGCTTTCGCGCGCCTGCACCCGCAGTACTTCGCCAAGCTCCAACACGTCACCGTGATGGGCGGTGCGGTGAATTACCCGGGCAACACCACGCCCACGGCGGAGTGGAACTTCTGGGTGGACCCGCACGCAGCCCAGGAGGTGTTCGCCGCCGCCCACACGCCCATCACACTCTGCCCGCTGAACGCCACGGAGCGGATGATTTTGGAGCCGGGGCGGTTGGAAGGGATCGTCGATAAGCTTGGGCCCGCGCCGATTGCGGCGGACCTGGCTGAGATCACGCGCTTCTACTTCGAGTTCCACGAGGAAGTGGGGGAGGGCTACCGCGCGCAGATTCATGATCTGCTGACCGTGCTCCTTGCGCTCGGCGCGGTGGATTCGGGCCATTGCTTGGCGACGCTCGATGTAGAGCCAACCAGCGAACTCACCCGCGGCACGGTGGTGGCGGACCTGAAGGGGATGTGGGAGCGCGAGCCGAACGCGCGCGTGATCACCGCCGCGGACACCGCGAAGGCGTGGGAAGTATTCGAGCACGCCTGCGAGATCCACAACCAGTTCTTCTCCGGCGACGCGGCGCTTGCGGCCGGGTACCACCGCCAGGCGGAGGACTAGCGCAGCGCCACTACCGCGCTGACCTGCTACACTGCCTCACCGGACGCGCGGGATGCCGAGGTGACATAGGTGGCCCGGGCCACCTCACACACCCTTGACCCGTTTTACGGAGGATTCATGTCTTCAGTCACCTCGACCCCCGCCGGCCAGCCGATGCGCGGCGGCGCAGAGTGGACCCCGGGCCGCCGCGCGCTTGTTATCGCCGGCGCGGCCGTGATCGCCCTCACCTGGCTCTACCTGGTGCTTGTTCGCCCGACGGATTGGGAGAACGTCACCGGCTCCACCCAGGGCATCATCACCCTGCTGGGCTACGGCATTGGTACCATCCTGCTGCTCATCGCCACCGTGCCGGTCCTGCCGGCGCGTACCTTGGGCCTGATTCCTATCGCCATGATCATCAACTCCGTTGTGGGTGAGATTGTCGGTTCCATTGGCCTGCCGCTGTACCTGGATTCCATCGGCACCGTGCTGGTTGCCGCGCTGGCCGGCCCGGTTGCGGGCATGACCACCGGTGCGCTGAACAACGTGGTGTGGGGCCTGCTGAACCCGGCCGCGCTGCCGTTCGCAGCTGGCGCCGCGCTGATCGGCTACCTCTCCGGCGAGTTCATCCACCGTTTCCACGCCTTCAAGAACATCGGCACCGTGATCCTCTACGGCCTGCTGTTGGGCTTGGTCGGCGGCATGGTGGCCGCCCCGGTCGCGGCATTCGTCTACGGCGGCACCGCCGGCGTGGGCACCGGCGCGTTGGTGAGCCTGTTCCGCGAGATGGGCGCCAGCCTCATCGCTTCCGTGACCACCCAGGCGTTCATCTCTGACCCGGTGGACAAGATCATTGTCATGCTGGTGGCCTTCTTCACCGTGAAGGCGCTGCCGAAGCGCACCGTGGACGCGTTCGCCCCGCGCGAGGGCCAGGGTTCCGCAGGCGCCACCGCCGCCACCGTCTAAGTGGTCAACCCGCTCACCGCGCTCGCCGTCGGGGCCTCCGGGTGGATCCTCGTCATGGGGATCAACACCCCGCAGGCATCGGCGGCGATTGTGCTTATCTCCCTGGTGATCGCCACCGCGAAGACGAAAAACCTCGCCCCCGCGATCGCCGTGTTTGCGCTTGCGCTGCCCGTGGCGCTGTCCATGCTGCTCATCCACGCCCCCTACGGCGAGGAGCGCATCGCGCCCTTGATCACCGCGGACGGCCTGTTGGTGGCCGGCGAGCTGGCCCTGCGCTTCACCGCGCTCATGGCGTGCCTGCTGGCCGCCGGCACGTTCGTGCGCACCCCGGATCTGGCCAAAGCGCTGCAGGCCCTGCCCGGCGGCAACCGCATCAGCTACATCGCCGGCTCCACGCTGCAGCTGTTTCCCCAGGGCACGCAGCGCGTGCGCATCGCGCGCGACGTCAACCGCCTCAAGCACAGGGACATTCGCTTTTCGACGGTCATTCCAAACCTCATCATGCCCGTCCTCACCGAACTGTTGACACTGTCCTCCCACCGCGGCCGCGCCCTGGAAACCGCAGGCTACGACCTCCCCGGTCGCCGCACCGTGCTGCGTCCCGTGCCGGATAGCGCCCTGCAGCGCACCGTCCGGTGGGCCACCCCTCTGATCTGCCTGGCGGTGGCGATATGGCTCTGACCTTCGACCTCGCGCCGCTTGCGCAGGCGTTGCGGCGCAGCGACACCGTCCAGGTGATAGCCAATTCCGGCGCGGGTTTGACCAGCCTGGCCAACCAGATCCACGAGACCTGGCCGAACGCCGCCGTCGTCGGCCAAGACCCCGTCGCCCACATCACCTACCTGCGCGAAACCGTGATCGAGGAGGTGGCCGTGGGCCTGGAGCAGCGCGGCGTGCCGCAGGCGGAGATGCTTCAGCGCTGCCAGCGCATCCTCGCCGCCGCGGACCTCACCGACCTCGCGGAGCGCAACCCCGCCAAGCTCTCCGGCGGCCAGACCCGTCGCGTGGCCATCGCCGCCATTGCCATCTTGGAGCCGGAGGTCCTGGTCCTCGACGATCCCTTCGCCGGCCTGGACACCGACTCCGCCGCCCGCATCGCCGCGCTGCTTCAGACCCTGCCTTCCCGCATCGTCCTGCTGGGCACCCGCCCGCGCGACATGGCGGGGGAGCAGCTTTCGCTTCACGACGCTTCCTTGCACCCCTTCATCCCAGCCCCAACCACCCCTGTCTTGCCAGCGCCCGTGCCGGCTTCGGCACTGCCCGAGTTAGACCTCGGCGAAGTGGCTGCCACCCGCGGCGGCAAGAAGCGGAAGTGGTGGCAATTCCGCGCGGCGGAAGAACCGGTCTTCACCGCCGGGCCGATTGACCTTCGGGTGCGACCTGGCGAGGTGGTGTGGCTGCGCGGCGCGAACGGTGCCGGCAAGACCACGCTGCTGCGGGCGATGGCTGGCCTGGACGGCAACCCCGGCCTTGAGGCTTCCAGCGGCGTGACTGTGTCGCTAGCTTTGCAGCGCGCAGCCGACCAGCTTGCCGAATCCACCGTCGGCGCCTTCATTGACGACGCGGACGCACTGGCCCGCCTAGCGGAGCTCGGCGTGGAACTGGACCCCGAGGAGCACCCGCTGGACCTGCCCGCCGCGCACCTGCGCTTGGCGCAGCTTGCCCAGGTGTTCTCGCAGCGCCGCCAGCTTGTGCTGCTGGACGAGCCCGACGTGGGCCTGGACCTACCCAACCGCGCCCGCGCCCACGCGCTGATTGCGGAGGGCCTAGCCGCCGGCGCAGCGGTGATCCTCACCTGCCACGACCAATCCTTCGCCGCCGAGGTGGGGGAGTACGCGGTGGTTAGTGAAAACCATCTTCCCTAGCTCTATGCAAGCCAATGAGAGTGAAGCGCTGTGAACTCCCAACTTGCTGTATAAGCTGGCTCTATTGTTTCAGGGCCTGAATCTTTCTTGGAGAGTCAAATGCTTGGAGAGTCAAATGGTTGAAGTTGATGAGATGACGTATGGCCTTTTCCACAGCGCCGCAATTAGATTTGGTCCCGATGTAGCGATTCAGCGATTTAAGCTCCTGGGCGTTGTTTCCGATGATGTCGCCGATGTGATGGTCGAGCGCTATAAGACAGGAGTCGAAAGAGTTGTGGGTGTCGGGGGACCTGTCATCGCGAAAGGCGATGAATCTTGGTACCCGGGGGCGCAGCCGGGGGATCCCAGCTGGTCCAACTTCGTGGAGTACATGGATAAAGAACGTCGCTCTGATCAGGTGCCAGAGGTGCACAGGGCTAGTGACATGATTATTGGCCTGACACCAGATCCCAAGAATGATCCGCGACGGGCAAAAGGTCTGGTTGTCGGTTTTGTGCAAAGTGGCAAGACAACCAACTTCACAGCGGTTGCAGCCAAGGCTGCGGACCTTGATTACCGAATGGTCATTGTTCTCGCAGGCATCCACAACTCGCTCCGAAAGCAGACTCAGGAACGATTGGAAGAAGTTCTCCTCGCCGGCGATCAGGGTTCGCGCTGGATTTCGGTAACGCGACCAGAACAGGATTTTGACCTAGTCAAACTCAACGAGGACAAGCGGCAAGGTGGAAAAGCGTTTAATGCTGCGTCAATGCTCAGCGCACAAAATAAGACGCTGCTCTTAGTTGTAAAAAAGAACCACGTCGTTTTGAGGAAGCTGAGGGATTGGCTTTCCGCAGACGGTGCACAAACTCAACTTGAAAATAACGCTGTTCTAGTCATCGACGATGAGGCAGATCAAGCGAGCGTCGAAACCCGGACTATAAACCCGTTGATTCGCGAAATACTGCAATTGATGCCGCGCAGTACTTACATCGGTTACACAGCCACACCCTTTGCGAACGTTTTCATCAATCCATTCGAGGCTGATGACCTTTACCCAAGCGATTTTATTTACCCACTTCCACGACCCGAAGGGTATTTCGGTCCAGAAAAGCTGTTTGGGCGAGATGTTCTAGACGGAACCGGCGACGACTTCGACGGCTACGACATGATTCGAATCATCCCTGAGGAAGACGAGTTTCTCTATAGGCCGCGGAAACGTGCCGAAGTACCAGACTTTGAGCCCACAGTCACGGACGAATTGCAGGATGCAATTTACTGGTTCTGCATGGCGACTGCAGCTCGATGGCATCGCCGGCAGTCAGCGAAAGAGCATGTCGACAGTTCCATGCTGGTGCACACCTCCTTCCAGATCGAGGTTCACGAGAAGTTTCGAGATGTTATCAGCGGGGAGGTTCGACGACTCAAAGCTGGAATCCGACGCGGTGATAAAGAGCTGCTTGCACGTTTGCGCAAGCAATGGGAAACGGAAACTGAACGCGTAAAGGCCTCAGATTTCGGTATCACAGGCGAGGGATTTGACGAGGTGCTCGGCAATCTCCCCGCGGTGCTCAATGATGTGAAGGTGATCGTCGAAAATAGTGGGAGCGACGAGCGTCTCGAATATGAAAAGGGCAAATCAAACACGATCATTGCGATTGGAGGAAACACACTTTCCCGTGGCATCACACTCAAAGGTCTGATTTCGAGTGTGTTCATCAGGCCGACAAATACTTACGACACACTGCTGCAGATGGGGCGCTGGTTTGGTTTCAGAACCGGCTACGAGGATCTTCCTCGTATTTGGATGACTGACCAGCTGCGTCGTTCGTTCAGACACCTTTCCTTGGTTGAACACGAGATGCGTAGTGACATGGAGGTTTACGAGCGTCAAAACCTCACTCCGAGAGACGCCGCAGTTCGAATTCGCACCCATCCTTCGCTCCGCATCACAGCGAAGATGGGAGCTGCTGTTCCGGCCAGGACCTCCTTTAGCGGAGCGCGTCTTCAAGTTCGTGAATATGAACGGAGAAACCAAGAAGAGATTATTTCCAACTGGGAAGCTGGTGAGACGCTCATCAACGACGCGAGGCGTCGCACCAAGGAAGAGGAGATCGATGGTGGTCTGCTTTATCGGAATGTTCCCGTTGCCTCCATACTCGAATTTCTGGATTCCTACGTAATCAGCGCGGAACAGGCTGATATGGACACCGAAATGATCAAGAAGTACATCCAGGAGCGCCTCCGTTCAGAGGCTCAGCAGCTAAGCCACTGGAATGTCGCGGTCCGTGCCGGTGAGAGCGCAGAGAAAACCTTCGCGGGCCGAAAGATGAAGTTCGTGAATCGTGCACCCTTGATTGGTTCTAAAGGAACACTTGCCGATATCGGCACCCTAATGGTTCCCCAGGATCTCGTTATCGATATACCCGGCATCTCTTCAACTGAAGCGCGCAGCAAGAAAGAAGCAGGCATGAAGGAGCTGCGTTGGAAGACAGAAGAGGTGAAGGACAAGGGTCTGCTTGTTCTCTACCCGATTGATGCGAATAGTAAGCCGAAGACGGGTAGTCCCACGCGCGAGAACATGAGCGCCGAACACGACATCCTGGGACTTGGTCTGGTCTTCCCCCGAGCGAATTACTCGGAAAGCGAAAAGGCAAAGATGCAGGTCACTCACCAGTGGGTGGATCTGGCAAGCGTCGAAACAAGCGCACCTGAGGTTGAGCTTGCCGAGAGCCCAGAGATTGTGGACAACTCGGTCGAGGTCTACGGGGAGTCTTAAGAATGGTTTCGCGTACACCTATAACAGATGCCTGGCACCTCCTAAAGAATCCCGGGAATCTCGGCGAACTTCAAGTGGCGGATTCCTGGAACGCAGTTCGCTTGGGAGTTCAAACGAATGGCAGAGAAGTGCTCGCGGCTATCGACGGCGAAAACGGAAGACACCTCTTGGTTCCGGCATTGAAACAAAGGTACCCGCTCGCGCCGCCGAGTGCGCTTTCTGTAGAGGTTGCGCACCAGAGTTTCAGATTTTTCGATGGTACCGCCGAGTCAGGTCGGTTTCTGGATATTTTTTGTTCTGACCAGCGACTATATGAACAGTTCGACCACGTGATAATGGCCGTCTTAGAGGCCATCCGCGGGGGTGGTGACGGTGCAGATGTAGCGCTAATTGAAGTCGCTCGCTGGCGACGACTCTTCGCTACCTTAGCGAGGTTGTCGCCCCTCTCTGTCGAAGAGAAGGTTGGGCTCTTCGCTGAGCTAACCGTGTTAGATGCCTTGAATAACGGAATGGAGGGTTTCGATCCCTCCTGGTGGACTGGACCTCTGAGGCAGCCTCACGATTTCGAACTGCCTTCTCTCTCCATTGAAGTTAAAGCCATTACCGACGGATCCGATCAAGTGCGAATCAACGGTTTGCGACAGCTGGACTCGGTTGATGGAAAAGACCTCAACTTAATACTCGCGAGCGTGATGTTTTCTCATGAAGGTTTTACGATCGGAGAACTGCTTGAGCAAATCGTTTCCGGAGATCCCCAAGAACAATCATTGCGTGAGCTTGCGGCTAAAGCCGGGATCTACGGTACAAGCGATGACACTGATCGGATGATCATTACCGGGTTGTACCATGCTGAGGTCGAGGAGACTTTTCCTCGGATCACTCCAGCGGTTCTGGGTACGGAAGCGATTTCGAGAGTAAATTATTCGATTGATCTAGGCGCAGTACTCGCGCACGCAATGGCTATCCAGCCGGCCGATTTAGTAGGGTTCATCGATGAGTAGCCCGCAGTGGTGGTCGCAGCCGATGCGCCCAGAGGGCGACAACACCGGCAGCGGAATCAAGAATCAGCTTGGGCGCCCAGACCGCTTGGGCGAATACGCAATTCTGGTTCGAGAAGCAGTGCAGAACTCATGGGACGCTCGTCGAGCCGGTGCTAATGTGCGCTTTTCGATTAGTCTGCGCACGCTGGGAGAGTTTGCACCTGCTTGGCGAGTGCATCTGGGGTCCTCGGCGCTCCCGGAAGAACAAAGCTCTATCCTTACAAACCTCTCCAAACAAACACCAGTTCTTATTGTTTCTGATCGAGGCACTACCGGTTTGGGTGGGCCCCTTCGATCGGACCGCTCAAACACCTCTGGCGAAGTCGCAAACTTCGTTCAATTTATGAGAAACGTGGGTGAGGCTAGGGATTCCGAACTCGGAGGGGGAACATATGGCTATGGCAAGGGAATCTTCTATCGAATAAGTTCCGCATCTGCCATCTTGGTAGATTCGAAGAATGGGACAGATGGTCGGGCCCACCGGCGTCTCATGGATCTTGGTAGATTCGAAGAATGGGACAGATGGTCGGGCCCACCGGCGTCTCATGGGGGCCGCTCTGAGTGATGCCTTTGATTCCCATGACGGGAGAAGGTTTACCGGCCGCCATTGGTGGGGAGTCGTCAACGACGGAGTTCCTGATCCGGTACTCGATGAAGATGCAGCATTGCTCTCAGCTGAGCTCGGGCTTCCTGGATTCAAGGAGGATGAAACCGGCACCGATATTGTGATTATCGCCCCAGATCTCCAACTGGAGTCAGGTGATGACGACTTGGAAAGTCTGGGTGAACGGATACGCGGCCACATCTATTGGCATCTTTGGCCGAAGTTTACGACCGCTCAGAGACCTCATGGCATCAGGTTTAATGTTTCCGTGGAAGACCGGCTTCTCGATTTTCCAGACGTGGCCACTGTGCCGGTGATTCGCAATCTAGCCAAATCATTGGACGACATTGCGCGACGCCAAGGTGCCGATTATGAGTTAAAGAAGTACCTTCCGAATTCACTGGGCGAGTTTGCCGTTGACTATGTCATCAAGGCACCAGCCCCTATTCGAGATACCTCAATCATCTCGATCATGAGCTATTCCGAAATCGATGCCCCGTATCGCCATATCGCCAGGATGAGGCAAGCAGAACTCGTTGTCGACTACTTTAAGGCCGCTCCTATGCCGACGACTGACGTTGGCTACGTCGGGACGTTCCGAAGCAGCGCCTTCGCAGACGAAGCCTTTGCGGCCGCTGAACCTCCGACGCATGATGCCTGGTCGACGGCAGGTTTGACGGGGAATAACCTGGGGATTGTTCGCGGTGCTAAGAGCTTTCTTGAGAATGAAACTAATGCGTTAGTGGCCGCCCGGTCGGGGGCCCGGTCCAAGCTCGTTCAAGGCTTGGGCAAGATTTCAAATGAATTGGGAAATTTCCTCGCGCCGGTCATCGAGCCAAGCAACCCCTCGGAGCCCTCGGCGACACGGCCAAGTCGCTCAGGGAGCAGAACGAAAAAGTCCTTCAGGGATTTGGGACAACAGCCTATCCGGCTTGAAATGGGTAGACCCTACGCCGGGCATTTAGTACAAATAGGTGATTCTGTTGCTCCAGGTTCTCACCTGGAGGCCACCGCATTTGTGAAACTGGCAAACGGAGGACGGGAGTCGCCGGACTCTGCGCCTGCTGGCTCCGACCAACCACGGTTCCGCGGCTGGTTTGTCCCGGATACTGGAGACCTCCTATCAACTGACTACCGCATTTCGATCGAGAACGTAGCCGGTTTAGTAATCGAGGCTAGGTTCGAACATGTTGCGGGTGCAGCAATTAAGACCTATGTCGAGGGGAAGAATGTTTAAGGCAATCGAGGCCCCATACCTAACTCCGGATCCTGCGGTAGTGGCGGCAGAGAATTGGCATCTTGAAACCGGAGATGAACGGATACCATTGCCAGATCAATTCGAATCTTGGTCGCAAGGCACTTCATTCCGGTTAACGCGACGTATTGAGATCGATCTGCCTACTCTCCTTTCTCAATCTGGTCTTCCAAATACGGCCGAGATTGGCGTTAGCGTTTCATGGATGAGTAGCTCCACGAAGATCCGACGTCGGGTGTTCAGATCTGCAATCAGAGACGAGCCGATCTCGATCATCGCTAACCTAAACGGTGACGAAATTAGTGGTGAAGTAGATCTCCGCACGACGGTGATCCTGAACAGTTCTATCGAGGGAACTGACCCATGGGTTGCGTCCGAAGTGGGCTCAATCCTTCTTGCCGAAAGACGCGTCTTTGGACTTGGCTTTAGCGAGTCAGGATTCCCCATGTCGGTCGTAGATTTTGCGCTTACAACTCTGCCGATCGAGGCATCCTGGCACTTAGAGACCTCCGTAGTTCTTGAAGATCGCTTTAGCTCAAGCTTTCAGGTTCTGGTCAACGAGCGTGATGAAAAGCTGATCAAGGCCATGGAAGCCGATAAGCCAACCAAAGAACAAAACTTGATTCTTCAAAATCTAATGGCGGGTGTTATGGAGGAGACACTTCGATTGGCATACGCATTGCGCAGCAGTGGAGAGTTGGCGTTGGACGGCTATGAGTACGGATCAGTCGGCGAGGTCCTCTCGAACCTGGTCAAGAGAACAGGAGACGTGTCGTTGGACTCACTCACGGACCCTTCGCAGCTGGCACTAGCTCGCGCACAATTCGAAGCCATGGCTAGGACATTGGGTGTCGGGAGGCAATTTTAATGAATAGCCCTCTGATATGGCCGAGAATGTCCCGAAATCAAGCGGAGGAGGTTTTTTCTGAGGTCCAGCTAGATGCAGGTCCAAAGATTGAGTTGGGAACGAACCAATTCGACTTTGACGGAATTGGATCTCGAGTCAATCGAAGCGATCTACAGGAAATGCGCGATGAATTATTGGAAATCGCTTCTCAATTTGGCTTCAAGGCTAGGCATGGTTATCAGCAGGTTTCCTATCCAGATCGAGAAACTGCACGGTCCATAGACCGGGCTTTTGTCGCTCGGTTCCATGACCTGGCTCCAATGCGTTGGGCCGAAGCAGGTTCCCGTGAAGTGTGGTCTTGGTTCGCTTTGGCTCTGCTGCCAGATTTAACCCATTGGCGGTGGAAGGCTGCAGTCGCAAAGAAAGCGGGAGCCCGAGAGGGGGAGTGGTACAAGCCCCGGTGGATTGGCTCAGATCTGACACGGCATACCTGGGCAAGATATTGGTGGAGGGCAGTGCAGTTCGAGGTAGCACCGGAGCTGCTAATGGAGCTTAATGAACATGATCTGAACCACCTTCTTGAGAGAGCAGACACTCTGGGAGCTAATCCCGGTCTAATGGTGAGTTTCGGACGCCAGCTTCTTGACCTCAACGAAACTTTCTCCGGTGATGATTCCGTGTCGCGCCGAGACATCTTCGACGATTCAGCCCGTCGAATGCTGCGGCGTCTCGCGTTTGTAGACGACATCGCTCTAGATGAGGAAGAGTCTCAATTGCTAGTCAGTGATTTTATGAACGAAACGAAGACACGGTTAAGCAAGAAGTAGGGATACACGAAGTCATCTGGAAAGAGTGGAATCCCTATATTCGACTTTCATGTGTAACATCGCTCGGTATGTCTTCTAGAGCCGAGGGTGGATCCAGGTGCCGCGTCGCCCTAGATCGCTGGTTCTCGAAACAGGGTGATGCAGGTTTCGATATCGCGAATAAGATTATCGGCACTTTGCCTGATGACGTGGATGAATGGGAGACCAAACTAAAGGAATCCCACAAGAGTCTAGACCATAAGGTTGTGGACTTGTTCTGCGGATGTGGGGGATTGTCTCTTGGTTTCCAGACCGCGGGTTTCGAAATCCTAGCTGGCTATGACTATTGGGATAAAGCTATTTCGACTTACAACATGAACGTAGGTGACCATGCGAAGTTGCTAGATCTCAAAGACCTCGACGAATGCATTTCCGAATTGAGTAGTTGGGGAGAGCCGGAAAATTTTCCATCTATCATCGGCGGCCCCCCGTGTCAGGACTTCTCACTTGCCGGGAAACGAGAAGAAGATAAGAATGCGGATCTGACCATGAAGTTCGCAAAACTGGTTAGTCACTTTTCGCCTCCGTTTTTCGTAATGGAGAACGTACCTAATGCTGATCGCTTCCCGACTTATCGAAAAGCGATTGCGCACCTTCAAGACGAACAGTTTCACATTGAAAAATATGTGATTGATGCCTCAAAGCTGGGAGTACCGCAGAAGCGAAAGCGACTCATCGCTATCGGCTCGAAGGATAAATATCTTGCCAAGTGGATCGGACTGGTTCTTCAAAGCGCACTTGAGACCCGTTCGCAGATGTTGCCGCCGTCGCTCGATGATTGGTTCGGACCCGGCTATTTCCCTGAACTCTATTACCGGCATCCTAGGACCTACGAACGGAGGGGCCTCTTCTCGTCTCACGAACCGTCTCCAACTATTCGTGGGGTCAACCGCCCTATGCCGGGAAACTACAAGTTCATTCCGGCGGACCACCTTGTCATCAAGGAGACAAAAGGTTTGGAAGAGGTGACTCCCGAAGTGGAAAATGCGGTTAGGGCAGAGGCGAATCGGCTAGACACCAATCTCCGGAAGCAGATTCAAACGTTTCCAAAGGATTTTCGAATGGGCGCAGCTCAGACTGACAACGAGCAGATGATTGGCAATGCGGTTCCAGTCATGCTTGGGTATTTCGTGGCTGCGGTCATCGCTGAAGTTCTTAGCAAACTTGATTACTAGATTGCCTCTCTCTGCTTTGCGAACAGTTCGGCAGGCATCGGTCTGCGAAGAGCCCAGTCGATTTGAATTGGCTTTTCCCCTGTGTGGGACTTTGGATCAACTTGTCCGAGAAGCTGGTAAGCATTCGCTGTTCCTATGCTGGAGTTCCTTTCAGTTCGGACACTCAGCAAATTTGTAATTCCAAGAGTAGCCCCGTTGAGGTAGCGCTCCGCCTTCTTGGAAGTAAGAGAAACGGTCGCAGGCGAGATCCAGTGGAATGAATCCGCCGAGGTCGGGTAATCCTTATATCTGCGATTTTCGTTGAAGTTTCGAGCGTCTTTTTCGAGAGTCACGAAAATTAATACGGTTGACGAGTCCGAAATAAAAGTTTCGCCCTCCCTTGGGATGTTAAGCAGCGTGGGGAGGTCATTTTGGCTCAAAGCTGCTGTCATCTCGCCCACTGAGTAGTGGGCATGTGTGAAGAGTACGCCCTGGCCAGGTCCAGAAAGAGGTAAGGGCGTGTACGCGGCGCGGTCAAGTTGGTAACTGAAAATCTCAGAAAGCTCGTCTGCGATGGACGGAACCGCTCTAATTAATTCCAGTGCCGCATCCCAATCTGTAGGTGGTTGAATGTTGGCCAGGCGGCCGAAGAACTGAATTACGAGCATGCGCGCGAATGCACGATCACATTCACTAAGAGACGAGTAGGGCGCTGCGCCAGGCGCAACCAGACTGGCGTATGCATCAGCGCGGACCGGGTCATCTACGTGGAGAAATGACCTCAGGCGCCCTAGAAGAAAGTCCTCGAGCTCGTTCGGTGGAACTGTCCCCACAACATTTGAAGTCCGAAGTAGCCGAGTCCAACCACCTTGTTTCCGATTGCGGTAGATGTCTTCTATTTGAAGGCCGGTATTCGCCAAGAACTGAGACAGGTTAGTCGTAGCTTCCTGCTCGACAAGTGACCGAACCTTCCTGATATCCGGGTTCGCTAGTTGACGGATGTTACGAAGAACTCGCTCTTGAGTCACGCGGTCAAGCTGGATGCTTGATCCTCCTGGGAGATTTGGGAACTCGTCCTCTACCTCACGAGCCAGATGAGTTCCTCTTTTTCCTACTAGTGCGGAGAATCTGGCATGGAAGTCGAACAACTTGTGCTGCTCTCCTATGAAATCTAGAACTGTGCACACCTTGCCAGGACGCTTCCTCAAACCTCGGCCCAGTTGCTGCAGGAAAACGATCGGACTTTCTGTGGGGCGGAGCATTAGGAGAGTATTGACTTCTGGGATGTCCACACCTTCGTTGAAAAGGTCGACTGTAAACAGCGCTTTCAACGTGCCGTGCCTCAAATCAGTGATGGCTTTTTCGCGTACGCTCCAATCCGTTCTCGAAGTTATTGCTGCTGAGGGTACCCCGAAAGCCGAAAAGCGATTTGCCATGTATTCCGCGTGGTCAATGCTGACGCAAAAGCCCAGCGCCTTTACCTCATCGAGGTCAAACTGGCGTTTCCGCAACTCGTTGAGTACGAGGCGAACACGGGAATCTCCTAACTTGATGTAAAACTCGCTCAGGTCCGCAACGTTGTAGGCTTTACTAGTGCGTGACCACTTCACATCGCTCAGGTCAGTTTCGTCGTTAACACCGTAGTAGTGCATTGGCGCGACGAGCCCGAGTTGGAGGGCATCCCACAACCTCAGCTCATACGCAACGCGATAGTTGAAGAAACTCTGGACGTTGATACCGTCGCCCCGTTCTGGTGTCGCTGTTAGCCCGAGGAGCTCGGCTGGTTGGACGTAGTCCAACAGTTTTCGGTACGTCGAGGCTTCTGCGTGGTGGAACTCATCGATAACAACGATGTCGAAATGGTCCGGTGCGAAACTGTCGAGCACTTTGCTGAGACTCTGGATTGTGGCGAAGACTTGAGTTCCTTGTGAGGGCGAGGTATAGCCGTCGAGGCGCTCTCCAAAATTTGGATCTTGCAGCACCTCTCTGTATGTGCGAACGGCCTGTTTGAGTAGCTCGTTGCGGTGCGCAACGAAGAGAAGAGTTGGATACCTTTTGGATTCCTCGACCATGCGTCGGTAATCAAGGGCTGCGACGACTGTCTTACCAGTACCCGTAGCGGCGACAATGAGGTTTCGGTGGCGGCCGTGCATGCGGCGCTCGGCCGCTAGAGCTTCAAGCATCGCATCTTGATAGGGGAACGGTTCCACGCGCAACCCTGAAAGTTCGATGCCGTATTCAGTTCCGCGCTTCGCAATCTGAAGTGACTGCTTTAGACGGGCCTGGTCTTGCGACGGCACATACGAGGGGTAGTGGCTGTCCTTCCAATACGTATCGAAGACCGCCTCAAACTTGTTCAGAATCGCCGGTGCCGCTGTTCGCGAAGCCCGAACGTTCCACTCGACACCGTCGATTAGCGCGGAACTCGAAAGATTGGAGCTGCCGATGTAGGCGGTATCAAAACCGGAGTTTCGCCTGAAGAGCCAAGCTTTCGCATGCAATCTGGTGTCTTGCGATTCGTAGCCCACTTTAACTTGCGCGCCGAACTCCTCGACGAGGCGGTTGATTGCCTGAATCTCCGACGCGCCGCAATATGTCGAAGTAATTACGCGGAGGGGAATCTGGTTGTCACGCAAGTATTCGAGTTGATCGCGGATAACTGAGATGCCGGAGTTTTTAATGAAAGCGCACAAGAGATCGACGCTGTCTGCGGTGCGGATCTCACGTTTGATTTCTGCGGCCATGCTGAGGTCATTATTCGCGTTAGTCAAAAGGGACGCACCGGTAAGTGGGGTCGGAAGGATCGCCGGAGGATCACCTAGGCCCGTTTTGTATACCGCATACAACAACTCTTCTGACTCCACGGCATCATCTGGATCGATGAGTTGAGCGAGGGCATTAATGAGTCCAACTCGTTCGAGAGGAGTTTTAGTCCGAGACAGCTTCTGCGCGAGGTGTTCAGCAATTACCCGAGTGATCGCCTCCGTATAGCGTTCCTGCAGGTCTTCGTCTACGGGCGCGATTCGACTCCGTGTGAAAGGATCCGCATTCTCAGTGGCAGCGATGCGCTCTCGGATCCTCCGCGTTACAGCGGTTTCATAAACACCTTCGGGGAGAGCTTCGTTTGCCCTGCTTGTCATTGGCATCCGATCTGTTGCAGCATTCCTACCGCTTCCACGTCGGCGGGTGCCCACTCGAGGTTGCCGAGATCAGCGGGCGCCACCCAGCGGATTTCTGCATGCTCGACAGCGGCTGGGGTTACGTCGAGCAAGGTGCAGTAGTAGGTGGAGAGGTTCACGATGCCGAAGTCGTACTCGTGGCTTGTGGTGACGACGTGGTTTCCGACCTCGACGCGAATGCCAAGTTCTTCGAGAAGCTCGCGGGCGAGTGACTCCTCAGGGGTCTCGCCGGGCTCAATCCTGCCGCCGGGAAATTCCCACATGCCGGCCATCGACATTCCCGGCCCGCGTTGCGCTGCGAGGACAAGACCGTCCTTCACGAGGACAGCTCCGACGACGTCGATCTGTTTAGGCATGGGGCTCATTGTAGGTGTCCGGCTGAAATCAATCGTCGAAAAGCGAAAAGCCCCGCGGAGGGGGCTTTCGGGGGAAGCTCCGGACCTAGTCGGTGAGACCGGTGGACTCGACTACCTCGCGCAGGGTCTTGGCGGAGGAGGCGAACTTCTCGTACTCCTCCTCGGAGAGGCGCAGCTCCACAACGTTGCGCACGCCGTGGCGGTTGAGGATGGTGGGGGTGCCGATGTAGATGTCCTGGAGCGCGTACTCGCCTTGGAGCAGTGCGGAGACCGGCAGGGCCACATCCTCGTTGCGCAGGATTGCGCGGGTGATGCGGGCAAGCGCGGAGCCGATGCCGAAGGAGGTGTTGCCCTTGCGCTTGATGATGTCGTAGGCGGCGTCGCGGGTCTTGACAAAGAGCTCATCGATCTTGTCGTAGATCTCCGGATCGTGCTCTGCCTCCTTCTCCAGCATGGAAGCCAGCGGGACGCCGGCGACGGTGCCGGTGGAGATGACAGGCAGCTCAGAATCGCCGTGCTCGCCGATGATGTAGTTGTGGACCGCGGACGGGGCGAGGTTGAAGTGCTTGCCCAGGTTGTGGCGCCAGCGGGCGGTGTCCAGCACGGTGCCGGAGCCGATGACCTGGTTGGACGGCAGGCCGGTCTGCTTCCAGGTGACGTAGGTGAGCACGGGGAGTTGATGGAGTCGAAGATCTTCACGTTGCGGGCGACTAGGTCCAGGCGGGTCTCACCCTCGCGCTGGGCAACGCCGGCGCAGTTGACGATGAGGGCGGCATCGCGGCAGTCCTCGTAGGTGCCGACGGTGACCTTGATGTTGTTGCCGGAGAACGGGACGGAGTGGGACAGGTCCTCAACCTGTGCCCAGGTGAGCTCCTCGTTGAGGTCGATGATTGCCAGGTGGTCCGTCAGGCCCTGGTTGAGGATGGCGTAGGCGTAGGCGATGCCGACGGCGCCTGCGCCGATGAGCACGACCTTGGTGCCGGGAGTGACGGGTGCCGGGTGGAGGTTGGGTTCTGGGGTCTGCATGTGAAGTCTCCCTTTCGCTGGGTAGCGGGGTGTCTCTTGATTTGCAAACCCGAGTTTACGCCATTGGTCCGACTATTTCCGGTCAGTGCCCGATTATTTCCGTTCGTGCACAGCCGGGGCTTGCGCCATGGCCTTCGGGCGGCCGGTGAGGAAGTACAGCGCGGTCATCAGGATGGTGAAGCCCACCCCCACCGCGAGGGCCAGGTGGTACTGCGGCAGCCACGCCATGATGCCGAACGTGAACAGGATGAACGCGACGGCGAAGTACTGGCCGTAGGGCCAGAAGGGGACCGGGAACCGCAGGTTCTGCACCTGCTGGGGTGTCATGTGGCGCCTGGAAGCAAGGTGCGCCAGCAGGATCATGAGCCAGACGAAGACGGTGGCGAAGGTTGCCAGCGCCGCGATGGTCTCGAACACGTTGGGGAACGCGGCGTTGAGGGCCACGCCGACGATGAGGACGATGAGCAGGGACACCGTTGTCATGACGGGGATGTCCCGGATGGTCTTGGCCATGGCGCGCGGGGCGAGGCCTTCCTTGGCCAGGCCGGTGAGGACGCGGCCGGTGCCGAAGAGATCGGCGTTGATGGCGGAGAGCGCCGCGGTGATGACGACGACGTTGAGCAAGCCCGCCGCCCAGTTCACGCCCAGGGTGGTGAAGATTTGGACGAAGGGGGATTCCTCACCGGTGATGGTGCGCCACGGGTTGAGGATGAGAATGATCAGGATTGCCAGCACGTAGAAGATGAGGATGCGCGCCGGGACGGTGTTCACGGCTTTGGGGATGGCGCGGTCCGGGTCGTCCGCCTCTGTGCCGGCGACACCGATGATTTCCGTGCCGCCGAACGCGAAGAGCACGAGGATGAACGCGGCGATCATGCCCTGGGGGCCGTTGGGGAAGAAACCGCCGTCGTTCCACAGGTTGTCAATGCCGGTGTGGGTGCCCGGATCGCCCAGGTTGAACGCGAGGATGGCCGCGCCGCCGATGATCATGGCCACCACAGCCGCGACCTTGATCAAGGTGAACGCGAACTCCAGCTCGCCGAACCAGCGCACGCTGGCCAAGTTGGCGGCGCCGATGATGAGCAGCGTGACCGTGATCCACACCCAGCTCGCCGTTTCGGGGAACCAGAACTTCATGTAGATGCCGATGGCGGTGAGGTCCGCCAAACAGACAATCATCATCTCGAACGCGAACATCCAGCCCGTGATGTAGCCGCCCAGGCCGCCGAGGTGCTCGCGACAGTACACGGCGAAGGACCCGCGGACGGGGTGGCGCACGCTCATCTCACCCAGAGCGCGGAGCATGAAGTACACCACCGCGCCGCCGAGCAGGTACACCAGCAAGACCGAGGGGCCAGCCGCCTGGATTGCGCCGGCGGAACCGTAGAACAGGCCGGTGCCGATGGCGGAGCCGAGGGCGATGAAGTGGATGTGGCGGTGCGTCAACCCCCTCCGCGGCGTTGTTGCTCTGCGTGGTGCGGTTCCAGCGGTGGTGGTGCTGGCAGTGGGGGATGACATAGCGGAATGCCCCTGTTGGCTAGGTTTTTATAGACGCTCGTATATTAGCGCGCCGCTGTGCCGCGGCGCGCAGGCTTCTCGCCTGCTGGGGATTGCGGGATGGTTCTTGGGCGAACGTCGATAAGCGAAATAGCAGATCACCGCGCATGTAGCGTACGCTGGGGCGGCAATGACTATTTCCGAGAACGCCACCGGCGGCGAATTTGAGCCGGACATGAATACGTCGGAAAATCAGGACAACCCGCAGGATGTCGCAGCCGCTGAGGCTGCAGCTGAGGACACCAGGGATGCGGGGGTTTCTGAGGAGACCGGCGCTGCGGAGGAATTCGCGGCCACTGCCGAAACTGAAGAGAACACGATTTTGAGCCTCGCCGACGTGGTCGGCGCGACTGAAGATACGCCGGCGGAAGATCCGGCTGAGATGCCTGCCGAGGAGCCGGCCGAGGAGCCGGAACCTGCCGCGCCTGAAGCAGAAGCACCGGAGGCTGAAGCTGGGGAGCTGGCGGAAGCGGACGTCGAAAAGCAAGAGCCCGAAGAAGAGGGCAACGGCTTTGACAACCTCGGCCTGCCGGAGCGCGTGCTGGAGGCTGTGAAACGGGTTGGCTTTGAGCAGCCGTCGCCGATTCAGGCGCAGACGATCCCCCTGCTGATGGAGGGCCGCGACGTGGTCGGCCTCGCGCAGACGGGTACGGGTAAGACCGCGGCGTTTGCGCTGCCGGTGCTGAGCCAGATCGATCCGTCCAAGCGCTACCCGCAGGCGCTGGTGCTGGCGCCGACACGTGAGCTGGCGCTGCAGGTGTCTGACTCCTTCCAATCCTTCGCCGACAACCTGGGCGGCATCCACATCCTGCCGATCTACGGCGGCCAGGCGTACGGCATCCAGCTGTCCGGCCTGCGCCGCGGTGCGCAGGTGATTGTGGGTACCCCGGGCCGCGTGATCGACCACCTGGAGAAGGGTTCGCTGGACATCTCCAGCCTGCGCTTCCTGGTGCTGGACGAGGCGGACGAGATGCTGAACATGGGCTTCCAGGAGGATGTGGAGCGCATCCTGGAAGATACGCCGGATGAGAAGCAGGTTGCCCTGTTCTCCGCGACCATGCCGGGCGCGATCCGCCGCATTTCCAAGCAGTACCTCAACGATCCGGTTGAGGTGACGGTGAAGAGCGAGACCCGCACCAACACCAACATCACCCAGCGCTACCTGTACACCGCGCACCGCAACAAGCTGGACGCCATCACCCGCATCCTCGAGGTGACGGAGTTTGAGGCGATGATCGTGTTCGTGCGCACCAAGCAGGAGACCGAGGAAATTGCGGAGAAGCTCCGCGCCCGCGGGTTCTCCGCCGCCGCCATCAATGGCGACATTGCTCAGGCGCAGCGTGAGCGCACAGTGGACCAGCTTCGGGACGGCCGCTTGGACATCCTGGTTGCTACCGACGTTGCCGCCCGCGGTTTGGACGTGGAGCGCATCAGCCACGTGCTGAACTACGACATCCCGAACGACACGGAAAGCTACGTGCACCGCATCGGCCGCACTGGCCGCGCGGGCCGCACCGGCGAGGCCATCCTGTTTGTCACCCCGCGCGAGCGCCGCATGCTTCGCTCCATCGAGCGCGTGACCAACGCGACCATCGAGGAGATGGAGCTGCCGACTGTCGACGAAGTGAACGAGAGCCGCAAGGCCAAGTTCATGGACTCCATCACCGAGTCCCTCGAGGCCAGCGACCTGCAGGTGTTCAAGGCCATGGTGCGCGAGTACTCCTCCGCCAACAACGTGCCGATGGACGACATCGCCGCCGCGCTGGCCACCCAGGCCCAGGCCGGCGACGAGTTCCTGATGAAGGAGCCGCCGAAGGACAAGCGCGACCGCCGCGACCGTGAGCGCTTTGACCGCGAGGACCGCCGCGACCGCGAGCGTGGGGACCGCCGCGGGCGTTTCGACGATCGCGGGGACCGTGGTGATCGCGGCGGCCGCGGCCGCTTCGAGCACAACGACGAGAACTTTGACACCTACCGCCTGGACGTTGGCAAGCGCCAGCACGTGCGCCCGGGTGCCATCGTTGGCGCGCTGGCTAACGAGGGCGGCCTGAACTCCAAGGACTTCGGCCGCATCACCATCGGCAGCGACTTCACCCTAGTGGAGCTGCCGAAGAACCTGGACCAGTCCGTGCTGGACCGCCTGGAGGACACCCGCATCTCCGGCCAGCTGATCAACATTCAGCGCGACCACGGTGCGCCGTCCGGCGGCCGCGGTGGCCGTGACCGCGACTTCGACCGCGGTGGCCGCGGTGGTTACCGTGGTGGCCGCGACCGCGATTTTGATCGCGGCGACCGTGGGGATCGCGGTGGCCGTGGCGGTTACCGCGGGGACCGTGACCGGGATTTTGATCGCGGCGACCGTGGCGATCGAGGTGGTTACCGTGGCGGGCGTGACCGCGACCGTGATTTCGACCGAGGTGGACGTGGCGGCCGGGACGACCGCGGCGGCCGTGGTGGCTGGAACCGCGACCGCGATGATCGTGGCGGCCGGGACGACCGCGGTGGCCGCGGAGATCGCGGCGATCGTGGTGGGTACCGTGGCGGCAGGGACCGGGACCGCTACTAGGCGTTTGCGCTGCTAGGTCGGCGTAGTGAACGTCGATAAGCAAGAAGCTCAACCCTCGCTCCACTTGGAGCGAGGGTTTGTTCGTGGTGTGCAGGTGTCGGGGCTGCGCCGGTGAGGTGGGGGGACCCAGATGCCGAGACCTAGACACCGAGGGGCAGGACCCGAGGGGCAGGGTCCGAAAAAGCGCCTTGCGGATGACGTTTTCGTGGTCTGGGCTTCGGGTCCTAGGTCTCGGTGTTTGCGCAGATCACCGAGGAAATGGCGGGTGAGGTAGACAGATGCAAATTCCTGAACATTAAAGGCAGCTGTGGGTTACGCTTTCCCCGTCGAGTTTCCCTCAGCAGAAAGACCTTGACTATGAAGCGTTCCCGCGCGCTCGTTGCCGCTCTCGGCACCGCAGCTATCCTGGCTAACCCGCTGCAGGCCATCGCTGCAGTTCCCACCGTTCCTACCCAGGGTGATGCCCTCTTCCTTGATAGTGGTCTGACCTGCACCATTGGATACAACGACGCCGCGAAGGGTGTGAGCTACACGGCTGCACACTGCGGTAGGGACGGTGCACGCGTGAGCCTGGTCGACCGCAGCGTCCCGGGCGCCACCTACGGAGTCAACCTGTCCCAGCCGATGGGTACGCTGCGCCACTCCAAGAACTTCGACGGTATGTGGTCCAACGACATCGCGACGATCGAGTGGGATCCGGGCGTGAAGCTGGGCGGCAACCCGTACTCCGGCGACACCGTGCTCAAAGTTTCCAGTATGACGCGCGGGGACAAGGTCTGCTACCACGGCGAGACCTCTCACACGGGTACCAAGAACACCAGCTGCGGCACCTTCTTCGCCGCAACTGATGAGCACTTCACTGTGCGAAGCACCGCTGCCTCGCGCGCGGGCGACTCCGGCGGCCCGATCTTTGTGGAGGGCAAGGGCCTAGTGGGCATTGTCTCCCGCGGCCCGGATGAGCTGGGCAAGGCCGGTTGGGTCCAGATCGGCCCGGTTCGCATTCCCGCCAAGGACTACATGTGGGCCACCACGCTGAATGACAGCAAGAAGCTCACCCAGGCGCAGATCGAAGCTGCCATCAAGGGCGCCGCGGGTGTGGACGAGGCGGGTCTGGTTGACGGCCTGGTCGATGGCGTGAAGACGAAGCTGGGCTTCGAAGGCTCCTCCAGCTCCTCGAACGGCGAGACCGTCGGCGGCACCGGTAAGTCGGTGGGACAGATTGTCGCCATTATTTTCACTGTGGTGCTGCCGATCCTGGGCCTGCTGAGCCAGGTTTCCAAGTTCATCCGCCTCTAGGCTCTGGGTGCTCTGGCGCTTCGGCGCTGGGCCGGCATGACAAAGCCCCTGTTCACATCGTGGTGAACAGGGGCTTAAAAGCGCTGCGGGCGTGTTAGGCCGGGGACGGCAGGAACATGAGGATGAGCACCAGGAACCAGAGCAGGTTGAAGATGCCTGCGCCGGCTGCTGCGGTGGCCTTCGCCTTCTCAAAGTTGCCTGCAACGTCGGACGGGTCTGCGTCCGCCGGGTCAAGCGCGCCAAGGGAACCCATGATCTTGCGCTGCTGCGGGATGACCATGAAGAACAGCAGGGCCCAAGCGATCACGGAAAGGATGATTGCGGTGTGCAGCCAGTAGTTGGACTTGTAGCTTGGCCAGTCGACCGCCAGGATCACGCCACCGAGCAGTGGCACGAGCACGGAGATCAGACCGTAGGTTTTGGTGATGCGGTGGAGGACAGATGCGCGGCCGGTGGACTCCTCGCCGCCTTGGCGAGCGCGCACTGCCTCAGCCGGGAACATGGAGGTGGCCACCATCACGGGGCCGAGGAGTATGATCGCCGCGGCGACGTGAATGAAGGTGAAAAATGTGATCATGTCCCCTTACTCTACGGCACGGATAAGGTTTGCTCTGGCTAACGTAAGGGCGGTCGAGCTCTGCGTTCGGACAAGTGCCCGGGCCGGGGCTCAGGGGCATATGTTTAGGTCGATGGATTTACGTCGATAACTGCCGGTAGGAATTTTATGCAGAAAATTGTAGACACGTGACCGTTAAGACTGAGACCAGCAGTTATGCCCCTGAACCTATCGACTTAAACATATGCCCCTGAGCGGAGGGGCTGGGCGGGCTGGTCGGCGGGCGGCGAGGAGCCTGCGACGGGGCTGGTCGGCGGGGTTAAAGGGAACGTCGTGAAGCAAGGGCTTTGAGCCCCGCGCAGGAGCGGCGCATGGCGCGCTGGTCGGCGGCGGGGAGGGGGAGCGCATACTTCGCGGCGACGTGGGCGAGCTGGCGGGAGTAGGCGCAACGGGCGCGCCAATCGGGCGGCAGCCACTCGGAGGGCAGCTGGTCCGATTTGGCCTGGTTGGCGGCGGTGGAGGTGACAACCAGGTTGGCTGGGTCGTTGGCGAAAGCGAGGCGCTTGTCGCGCGGCCAGGTGTAGGCGCCCATGTCCCACGCGGCGGCGAGGGGGAAGAGGTGGTCCAGCTCCACGTCGGTGGGCATGATTGGCCGGCCGGTGTAAGGGTCCGCAATCGGCTGCACGTCCCAGGCGTACAGGGGTGCGGTGCAGGGTACCCCGCCCCAGGCGTGGGACATGGCGGCGGTGCGGGTGTCGCAACCGCCTGGCAATGGCGCCCAGCCGGGGCCGAAGGCGCTCGCGCGGTCGTAGCCCAGGATGGTGTAGCGGGTTGGGGTCGAGGGGACGTCGATACGCAAAAGCCCCGTCGGGAACGGGGCGATGGCGAGGGTGCAGATAAGTAGCAGTGTTAAGTACGTTCTCACACCTTAGTTAGACGCTGGGCGGGCGGCCGCGGTTCCCTCGAGTGCGTCGCGGAAGGTGGAGTCCGGGTGTGCCAGGGCGTAATCGGTGATGGCCACGGCGCGGTCGAACTCCTGGGCAACCCCCGGCTTCGGCTGCGTGAACAGGGAAACAGCGACCATGGCGATGGTGGCGAAGATGACGCCGGGGACGATCTCGTAGATCATCGCGGAGGTGGCCGGGACGGAACCCCAGATGAACACAGTCAGCGCGCCGACGATCATGCCGGCGATGGCGCCCGGCGCGGTGAGGCGCTTCCAGTACAGGGACGCCAGCACGACGGGGCCGAACGCCGCGCCGAAGCCGGCCCAGGCGAAGCCGACGAGGCCGAGGATGGTGTCGGAGGGGTTGACGGCCAGGAACATGGCGACGACGGCGACGAGGACGACCATGGTGCGGGACAGCACCAGCAGGGTGGTCTGGGAGGGGGTTTTGTTGAAGATGCGGTAGAGGTCCTCGATGAGCGCGGAGGAGGTGATCAGCAGCTGGGAGGACATGGTGGACATGATCGCGGCGAGTACTGCGGTGAGGATGATGCCGGCGATCAGCGGGTGGAACATCAGGCGCGAGAGGTCCAGGAAGATGGTCTCGAAGTTGGTCTGGTCCGTGACGGTGGCGGTGTTCTGGGAGAAGTAGACGGTGGAGACGAGCGCGGTGAAGATGGCGCCGACGTAGCAGATAGCCACCCAGATCATGCCGGTGCGGCGGGCGGAGGCGGCCTCCGCGGGGGAGCGCAGCGCCATGAAGCGGGTGACAATGTGCGGCTGGCCGAAGTAGCCCAGGCCCCACGCGAGGTTGCCGATGATGGTGGCGGCGGAGACGCCCGCGACCATGTTGAAGTATGTGGCGTTGCCGTCCGGGTGCGGGCCGTAGGCGTTGTCGGTGGCCCAGGTGAAGATGTCGCCCGGGTTATCCAGGGCGAACAGCGCCATGATTGGCACGATGATCAGGGCCAGGAACATCAGGCCGCCCTGCACTACGTCCGTGTAGCTCACGGCGAGGAAGCCGCCGATGAAGGTGTACAGCACGGTGATGGAGCCGACGATGAGCATGCCGGTCATGTAATCGCCGCCGAAGGTGGACTCGTAGTACCGGCCGCCGGAGACCATGCCGGAGGAGACGTAGAACGTGAAGAAGAAGATGATGATCACGGCCGCGGCGAAGCGGAGGATGTGGGAGGTATCCCGCGTGCGGTTTTCAAAGAAGCTGGGCAGGGTGATGGAGTTGTTGGACACCTCGGTGTAGGAGCGCAGGCGCGGCGCCACCCACTTCCAGTTGGCCCAGGTGCCGATGAAAAGGCCGATGACAATCCACAGCTCACTCATGCCGGAGACGAACAGGGCGCCGGGCAGGCCCATGAGCAGCCAGCCGCTCATGTCGGACGCGCCGGCGGAAAGGCCGGCCACGAGCGGGTTGAGGCCGCGGTCGCCCAACACATAGTCGTCATACTTCTTGGTTTGCAGCCACGAATAGAAGCCGATGGACACCATCACGCCGAAGTACAACACAATGGCCAGCACAAGCCAGAAATTCTCAGTCACGGTCTCTCCTTTTGCACGAACGCATTGAGCGTACTGCATGGGCTAGAGCCCCATGGAGCTCTAGCGGAATGAGGTTGCGTTGGCGGGAGCGTTCTTCAAAGGGAGGCTTAAGACTTCAAATGGTATAAGGGTGGGTATGCCTAAATACCTGCTGCACGGCCTGTGGCTCCCTGAGTCCGGCCTCAACCTGTGGGTTGAGCAGGTAGAGGGGCACCGCATTATCACCATGCAGAAGGTCCCGGCAGGCACGTTCCCGGCTGCGGCGCACTCGCTTTTAGAGGAAGCGACGTTCCGCCGCCGCGCCAACATTCGCCTCCAGACGCCGAAGGGCAAGCAGGTCAGCCTCGGCGCGCCGACAGCGGCGCTGGCGCCGGAAGATGCCGTGCGCTTTCTTGCCAGCCTGGAGTTCTTGGATTCGCCCTCCCCGGCAGCCACGGCCGCGCAGCGCGAGGCGATCGCGCCGGATCTGTACTGGCTGATCCGCATGTACGCGGGTCTGACCCAGTTCATCCGCGCCGGGCGCGTGAGCATCCACGTGCCCAAGCGGGAGGACCAGTGGTACGCCCAGTGGCAGCTGGGCACGGGCGTAGCGGAGCGCGGATGGTTGGCGGAGATGCTGGCGGTGGCACCGGGCGTGCTTATTGCCAACAACCCCGGTCTGGGGGAAGACATGGCCACCACGCTCACGCATTGGATCGCTTCCGCCCGGCTGCGCACCGCGGGCGTCTTGGAGGCAGATCGCACCCACGCGCCGCATGATTTTGTGAACTCCCTGCTCACCGGCGCACCGCTGCGCCGCGGCGATGCAGCGCTGGCGCGCCGAGTGGGGCAGTGGAACGGCTCCATTACCGCGGTGAACCTGCAGCTGGTGTTCATTGTGGCGGAGCCCTCGGAGGCCACCACGCCGCCGGATACGGAGCTGACCGCGCAGGTGGTCAGCGACGCGGACCGCAACGCAGCAACCGTATGGCCGGTACGTATCCAGGTGCGCTCCGGCACGGATTCGCCCCGCCCGGTGCGCCAGTTCGACTTTGACGGCCAGACGGCGCAGAAGCTGCGCCAGGAGCTCACGCGCGCATCCACCATCACCAGCCTGGTCAATCCGGCGATGCACCCGCGCCCCACGCACGTCCCGGAGTCGAGCGAGGACGGGGACTGGGACGTCTACCTCACGTTGGATGAGATGGGGGATTTTGTCACCTACGAGGCATCCAAGCTGCGCGGCGCCGGTTTCACCGTCATGCTGCCGCGCGCGTGGGCGAGCGCGGAGACGCGCTCCAAACTCAACGTCACCCGCCAGGAGAACCCGTACAATTCCAGCACGGTGACCCGCCTGGGCTTTGACACGTTGATGCAGTATGACTGGCGGGTGTCCGTCGGCGGCGTGGAGCTGACGGAAGAGGAGATGACGGAGCTGGTCAACTCCAAGTCCGGCCTGGTGAAGCTGCGCGGCGAGTGGGTGCTGGCGGATAAGGCGGAGATCGCCCGCACCGCCAAGTACATGCAGCGCCTGCGCAACCGGGAAGAGGAGGACGGCGCCGTCACCGCGGGTGAGCTGCGCCAGCTAGCGCTTGAGTCCGCGGCGGAGTCGGGCGAGGTCGGCTTGCCGGAAAACATCGAGTTCACCGGCTCCACCTGGTTCACCTCGCTCATCGACGGCACAGATCGCCCCGCCCCCGAGCGCGTGGACATCCCCGACACCGTGAAGGCCAACCTGCGCGACTACCAGCGCCGCGGCGTGGATTGGCTCTACTTCATGTCCCGCAACAACTTGGGCGCCGTGTTGGCAGACGACATGGGCCTGGGCAAAACGCTGCAGTTGTTGACGCTTTTGGCGGTTGAAAGGAACGTCGATAAGCGCCAAAGCCCCACACTTGTTGTTGCACCCACCTCGGTGGTGGGGAACTGGGCGCGGGAGGCAGGCAGGTTCGTGCCAGGGATGCGGGTGCTGGTGCACCACGGTTCGCGGCGCTTGCACGGGCAGGAGCTTGTCGACGCCTGCTTGGACGCCGACCTGGTTGTCACTTCTTACGGCGTGGCCAACCGTGACGTGGATGATCTGGCGATGGTGCAGTGGGACCACGTGGTGCTGGATGAGGCGCAGGCGATCAAGAACGCGGGCACCAGGTCATCCAAGAGCGTGCGCGCCCTGCCGGCGCGGCACCGCATTGCGCTGACCGGCACCCCGATTGAGAACAAGCTGGCGGAGCTGCGCAACCTGCTGGATTTTGTGAACCCGGGGATCTTGGGCTCGCAAACGTTTTTCCGCAACCACTTTGCCAAGGCGATTGAATCGCAGCGCGACGTGGAGCTGGCGGAGGAGATGGGGCAGCGGCTGCAGCGGCTCACCGCGCCGTTCATCCTGCGCAGGTTGAAGACGGACCCGGCGATTATCGACGATTTGCCGGAGAAGGCCGAGCACGTGATCACCGTGGACATGACCGCGGAGCAGGCGGCGCTGTACAAGGCGTTGGTGGACACGATGCAGGCGGAGCTGCAGTCGCGCGAGGGCATGGCGCGCAAGGGGCTGGTGCTTTCCACCATCACGCGCATCAAGCAGATTTGTAACCACCCGGCGCACTACCTGGGTGACGGCTCACCGGTGACGGTGAACGGGAAGCACCGCTCCGGCAAGGTGGAGCGGCTGATAGAGATCCTGGACCGCGCCGCGGTCAGCGACCAGCGCGTGCTGATATTTACCCAGTACAAGGCGTTCGGCGACATCTTGCAGCCGTACTTGAGCGACTACTTGGGCGAGGACATCCCCTTCCTGCACGGCGGGGTGGGCAAGTCCGGGCGTGACGCGATGGTGCAGCGCTTCCAGGCCGCGGGCGGGCCGCCGGCGATGCTGCTCAGCCTGAAGGCGGGCGGCACGGGATTGAACCTGACCGCGGCCTCCATCGTGGTGCATATGGATAGGTGGTGGAACCCGGCGGTGGAGAACCAGGCGACGGACCGCGCCTACCGCATCGGCCAAGAGCGGGACGTGACCGTGTACAAGATGATTACGCGCGGCACGATGGAGGAATCCATCCAGGACGTGCTGGACGGCAAGATGCAGCTCGCCGGCGTGGTTGGCGAGGGCGAGGGCTGGATCACCGAGCTGAATACGGAGGACCTGGCCCGCTTGATCAGCTTTAGGGGGGACCATGGCTAAGGGCGTGCGCGGCGGCGAGGACAACGTCATCTACGCCAACTTCGGCGCCAAGCGGCGCGTGTACACCGCCGCAGAGACGGGTTTGCCGCAGATCGAGGTGACGGCGGCGAGCCTGTCGCCGGCGGCGATGCGGATCTTGAACGCGGCGGTGCGCCAGACGGACGTGGCGCGTGCGAAGCGCGGGCACGCGTATGCCGCGCACGGACACGTGATGGACCTGCGCTTCCGCACCGGCGGCGTGGAGGGGCGCGTAGCCGGCAGCCAGAACGAGCCCTTTGTGGCTGGGCTGCTGCTGCCGCGGCGCACGCCGGAGGAGCTGCGCGCGGCGGTGCGGGAGTTGGCGCTCATGCCGGGCGGCCAAGTGCGAGCGGACCGCGGCGACTTCCCGGACCCGTTCTTAGACGTCATGCTGGGCGCCAAGGCCAATGAGGTGCACTTTTACTGCGACTGCCCGGACTCGTCCCGGGTGTGCAAGCACGCGGTGGCGCTGGCGGAGGTTGTTGCGGGGCGGGTGGACAAGCAGCCCTCGCTGGTCTTTGCCATGCGGGACCTGAACTCGCGGGTGGTGGAGGAGACGCTGCGCCGCGGAGCCCACGCTCTGGCCGCTGAGAACGCGGAGAAGGGCTCGCCCTACTTCTGGTCCGGGCGCGACTTGCCGGAGCTGCCGAATCCCAAGGTCGCCCCGATGATCGACGATTCTGACCTGCAGCTTTTGCGCACCGCCATGGGCACGGTGAGCTTCACCAACATCGACCAGATGTTCGCGGTGTCCGACATTGAGAAGCTCTACGACATGCTCATTGACGGGCAGTAGATTGAAGGCATGGCGCACGCGGTAACCTTCATCCACACCTCCGACTTGCAGATCGGCATGACCAGGAGCTTCCTCCCGGCCGAGGCGCAATCGCGTTTCGACGACAGCAGGCTCCGCGCCATCGAACGCATTGGTGCCCTGGCTACCGAGCGCGGGGCGGAATTCATTGTGGTGGCGGGCGACGTGTTCGAGCACAACGCGCTGGAACGCGCCACGCTGGGTCGCGCGCTGGAGGCGCTGCGCGCCCTGCCGGTCCCGGTGTACTTGTTGCCGGGCAACCACGACCCGCTGGTTGCGGATTCCATCTTCGCCTCCGCGGAGGGCATCGAGGGGGTGCACGTGTTGGGTAGCTCGGAGCCGATCACGGTGCGCGGGGGCGTGGAGATTGTTGCCGCGCCGTTGACCACCAAGTACCCGTCGGAGGACTTGTGCAGCCTGGCCATTAGGGACCTGGAGCCGACGGAGCACATCCGCGTGCTGGTGGGCCACGGCCAGGTGGAGGGCTACGGCAAGGAGGAAACGGCGGCGCTGATCAACCTTCCGTGCCTGGAGGCTGCGCTGGAGAACGGCACGGTGGATTACGTGGCGCTGGGGGATACGCACTCCACGCAGTCGCTCGGCGGGAGCGGCCGAGTGTGGTTCTCCGGCTCTCCGGAGACGACGGACTACTTCGAGCGGGACTCCGGCGGCGGTGAGGTTGATTCGGGCAATGCGCTGGTGGTGAGCGTCGAAAAGCAAGGGCTCCAAGCAACCGTGCAGGTGGAGAAGGTGCCAACGGGGGCGTGGACGTTTGAGGCGCGCGCGTGGGAGGTCGCGGGCGCGGAAGACGTTGCGCGGCTGGTGGCGGACTTGCGGGAGTACCCGGACAAGGCGCGCACGGTGGTGAAGTACGCGATCACGGGCACGCTGGGGCTGGAAGCGAACGCGGAGCTGCAGCGGGAGCTGGCGGCGCTGGAGCCGGTGTTCGCGGCGTTGTACGAGCGCGAGCGGCTCTTCGACCTGCGGCTGGCCCCCAGCGATGAGGAGCTGGAGAACCTGCCGCTGGCGGGCTATGCGCGCGAGGCGATGCACGAGCTTGTCGCCCACGCCGCCGACGGCTCCGACCCGGCCGCCCGCGACGCGGTCAACCTGCTCTACCGCCTGTCCAAGGAAGGTTAAACACATGCGCATCCATTCCCTGACCGTGCAGAATTTCCGCGGCATCGAGCGCCTTGAGATGGCGGACCTGCCGGACACCGGCGTGATTGTCATCCACGGCTGCAACGAGGCGGGCAAGTCCACCATCACGGACGCGATCGACCTGGTGCTGCGGGAGCGGCACAGCTCGAAGAAGAAAGAGGTCAAGGCGTGCGCGCCGGTGGGACGGGACGTGGGGCCGGAGGTGGAGCTGACCGCGACGGTGGGGGAGACCACCTTCACCATCCACAAGCGCTGGTTAAAATCGCCGCAGTCCGTCCTCACCATCACCGCGCCGCGCGCGCAGAAGCTCACCGGGCGAGAAGCGGATGATGCGCTGGAGCGCATCCTGGACGACAACCTGGACCGCGAGCTGGCTGCCACGCTGTTTCTCAGGCAAGGCCAGTTGGACGTGGGGATTGCGGCGGCTGGGATACCGTCGATAAGCAAGGCCCTCGACGCGGCGGCCGGGGACGGCGGGGGAGCGGAGGACACCGAGCTGATGGCCGCGGTGGAGCGCGAGTACGCGCGATACTTCACCTCCGGGGAGAAGCCGCGCGCGCAGTATGATGCCGTGATCAAGGCCGTGGACGCGGCGCGCGAGGAGCACCAGCAGCACGCGGCGCAGGTTGCGGCGCTGGCCGGGTACGTGGATGAGTACGCGCGGCAGGAGGAGCAGGCCCGCGCGGCGCAGGCCGAACTGCCGGATGCGCGCGAGGATGCGGCGCTGCGTGCGGCGGAGGCTGCCGAGGCAGCGGCGCTGAAGGAGCGCGCGCAGGCCGCGGCGGAGCGCTTGGCGCGAGAACTGGTCACGCTGGAGCGGGCGGAGAAGGACTTGGCCGGGCGGGACGCGGTGCGGGAGCGCGCGGCCGAGGCGGCGAAGCAGGCCGCAGAGTTGGCCCAGCGCGTCGCCCCCGCGCGCGAGGCTGCGGAGGCGGAGGAGGCGAAGATTGCGGAACTCACCGCCGCGCGCGATGCCGCCAAGACCGCGGTGGAGACTGCGCGCGAGGCGCCGCGCCGCGCCGGCCGTGTCCGCGAGCTGGCGCGGGCCAAGGAGGCGCTCGCGGATGCGGTCGAGGCGTTGGGGCGCGCCGAGAAGGCGGACGCGGAGTACGCGGCGCTGCTCGAATCCGCGCCCGAGCGCCCCATCACCGACAAGGACATCCGCGCTCTCGACGCTGCCGCCACCGAGGTCACCCTCCAACGCACCCTGCGCGAGGCCGCCGCGGCAAAGCTCGAGGTCACCGGTCCCGCCGGGGCTTCCGCGCTTATCGACGGCACCGAGCAACCCTTAAGCGAGACCCCAGCCACCCTGGCTGTGTACGACGGCACCGAGGTCGCCCTGGGCGAGTACACCGTGGTGTTCCGCGCCGGGCGGGTTGGTAGCGGCGGCGATGCGGCCGCCGGGGACGCGCTGGAGAAAGCGGAGCGGACGCTAGCGGAACTGCTTGAACGCGTGCGGTGCGACAGCGTCGAGGAGGCGCGGCGTTTGCGCGACGTGCACGCGGAGCACGCGGCCAAGTTGGCTGCAGCGCGCCAGCGCAGGGACGATCTGCTCGGCGGCAAGGATGTGGCGGCGCTGCGGGCGCAGCGGGCCGGGCTGGAGCGCGAGGTGGAGGCGCTGGCGGCTGAGCTTTCGGGGGTTGAGGGCGGTGAGGGGAACGTCGATAAGCAGGAAGCTGCCCTGGCCGGCGCCGAGCGGGAGTTGGAGCAGGCTGAGGCCGCGCTGCGCCCGTACCTGGAGCGGCCGGCGGCGCAGGCGCTGACGCGCGCGGAGATCCTGTCGGAGGCCAAGGCGGCGGAGGCGAAGGGGGCTGCGGCCGAGCTGGAGGCGGCGGAGGCGAGTGCCCCGCGGGAGACGCTGAAGGCGGCGCTGGAGGCCGCGCGCGTGGCGGTGGCCGGCGCGAAGGCGGAGGCGGATGAGTTGGCTGCGGCGTCTGCGGCTGCGGAGCCGGAGCTGGCGCAGAAGCTGGCGGACGGCGCCGCGAACCGCGTGGTCAGCCTGGAGAAGCGGCACGCGGATGCGCGGACCAGGATCACGGAGCTTTCGGCGCGCATTGAGCTGGCGGCGGGTGCGGCGGAGCGCGCGGACCGTGCGAAGGCGGCGCTAGAGGCGGCGGAGGCCGCGCTGGCGAGCATGACGCGCCGCGCGGAGGCTGCGAAACTGCTGCGGGACACGATGGTTGCGCACCGGGACGCGGCGCGCGCGAGGTACGCGGCCCCGTTCAATGAGGCATTGCGCACTCATGCGCGCATGATCTACGGGCCGAGCGTGGATTTCGGCTTCGGCGACGCGCTGGATATCACGCAGCGCACTGTTGACGGCACGCCGATTCCGGTCGCGGATCTCTCCGGCGGCGCGAAGGAGCAGCTGGCCATTCTCACCCGCTTCGCCATTGCGGATGTGGTGACCGCAAGCGGCGGGACCGCGCCGGTGCCGGTGATTGTGGATGACGCGCTTGGCGCCACCGACCCCGAGCGCCTGATCCGCATGAATCTCCTGTTCGAGGAGGTGGGGAAGCGTGCTCAGGTACTCGTGCTCACGTGCTACCCGCAGCGCTTCGACCGGGTGGATGCCGCGCGGCGGTTTGCTATCGAGGATCTTAAGACCGGTAGCAGGTAAGCGCGCGACGTGCGGTGATATATTCCTGGCATGGCGAAAACGGCGAACTGGCTCACGGACGATGAGCAGGCACTCTGGCGGCTCATGCTGGCCGCCGGGGGCAAGGTCACGCGCACGATCGATGATGCGCTGCAGAGCAACGCGAACCTCTCCTCGTCCGAGTTCGCCGTGATGGTGACGCTCTCTGAAGCCGAGGACCACCAGTGCCGTCTGCGCGACCTGTGCAGCACCCTGTCCTGGGACCGTTCTCGCGCATCGCACCTGGTCACCCGCATGGAGAAGCGCGGGCTGGTAACCAAGGGCCCGTGCCCGGACGACGCGCGCGGGGTGCTGATTACGCTTACCGACGATGGCATGCAGCGCCTTATCGAAGCCGCCCCCGACCACGTCGAGGTGGTGCGCCGCCTGGTGTTCGACGGCCTCGAGGTAGTGAGCGTGGACGGCATCAAGCAGTTTTTGACCAACATTTTGGAGACGGACACCTCCGACCTGCTGGCCCGGGATTGCCCCGCCTGCGACGAGGTGGAGGCGGAGATCGCCGGGGAGCTGAACACGGGGAAGTAGCTCGGGGGAGCCCCCGGGAAACTTCAGGGGCGAAGTTCAGGGTTTGCCCCGTTGCCGGCTCGGCCGAAAGTTCGGACAATGGGAAGTGTTAGAAAACACACCCTCCCCTTGAAAGGTGGCCCACAATGAGCACCCCGTACCCCGCACCGCAGCCAGAGAAGCGCCTCACCCGCTCCATGTCCGACAAGATGATCGCCGGTGTCTGCGGCGGCATCGCCGATTACCTGGGCGTTGACTCCACCCTGGTCCGCATCATCTTTGTCATCCTCGCCCTGATGGGCGTTATGCCGGGCCTGCTGGCGTACTTCATCTCCTGGATGATCATGCCGGCTGAGTTCTAGGTACTCACCGCCTCACGGAAACGAGACGGCCAGCCACTCCCTTGCGGAAGCGACTGGCCGTCTCGCTGTCATTGTTTCCCGTGCCACGCTTGTCATCGCGCGCATGAGTGATTATGGGGGAGCAACCCTCGAGTGCCATGGCATCGCGCTGTGTGTTCTTGGGCGATTTCTTAGCAGAAACCTGGGGAGGAAAGCTGTGCTGTAATGGGCCGCATGAAGATTCTTGCAGTATCAACAAGCGCCCACCGTTACACCTCCTCCGGCCTGCGTACAGGCATGTGGCTCGGGGAGTTCACTCACTTCTACGACGTCCTCACCGAAGCAGGCCACGAAGTGGAACTGGCCAGCATCGCCGGCGGCGTCATCCCGATTGACCCGGTCAGCCTCAAGACCCCGGTGATCCAGATGGGCGGCACCAACAAGCGTTACGAGGACCCGGAGTTCATGTCGCTTCTGGACGACACTCCGGCCATCGCCGACATTCGACCTCGACGCGTTCGACGGCATCTACCTCATCGGCGGCCACGGCACGATGTTCGACTTCGACTCTGAGGATCTCTCCCGCGCAGTGGCCCACTTCGCCGACGCGGGCAAGATCGTCTCCGGCGTCTGCCACGGCCCCTGCGGGCTCCTGGGCGTTACGCTTGCCGACGGTTCCTCCCTCCTCGCCGGAAAGAAAGTCACCGGCTACTCCTGGGCAGAGGAGAAGCTCGCACGCCGCGCGGAGGAAGTTCCGTTCAGCCTGGAAGAGCGGCTCGAGGCCGAAGCGGGCGAGTACTCCACCGCTACCGTCCCGATGACCAAGCACGTGGTTGTGGACGGCAACCTGGTTACCGGCCAGAACCCGATGAGCGCGTCGGGCGTTGGCGAGGCCGTGGTGGAGCTGCTGGGGCGCTAGACCTGCGGGCTGGTAAGCGGGCCAGTGGTTCGGCCGAGCAGTCTTGGCCCGCTACCGCTGCCCACCCCGGGAGCGATTACAGGCGTGCCAACGCTCAGTGGTAACCTCTCGGTGTTGGCTTGATCGCCGTTTAGCGGTTACTGGCTAGCGCGTCTTCGTAGCTCAGTGGATTAGAGCATCGGTTTCCGGTACCGAAGGTCGCAGGTTCGAATCCTGTCGGGGACACTATGTCATCAGTCGCGACATGCTTGACAGTTCAGTCGCGGCATGGTTGATAAACCAGCGTCTCGGTTTTCAATTTTCTTTGGCGCCCGTCAATCCGGCTCCGCCTGATCACCCAGAGGCTGTGATTTCGTTCGCTTGGTGGCGGGTTATTTCAGCGCTTCGTGGCGGTCTTGTTGCTGCGATCACGCAGAACTGGCTGTGGGTTGTTGGGGCCTGAACCGAGAGGGGTGCGCCCGGTCGGGTCGGGGCCGTTTGGAACTCTGTCGCTACGTCAGAGCCCGAAGGCTCCGCCGCTGACGAGGATCACGATGCCGAGGCCGATGAGAACGATGGGAAAGAGGATGTTCTCAAAGCGTTCGAGCACTTCCGCGATCGGGGGGCGGGTGGCGACGAACTTTGCCAGGGCCACCAAGACCGCAACGAGTGCGAGGAAGATAACGCAGTAGGCGACTACTGCGAGAGGTTCCACGCTGAGGAAGACAGGGGTGTAGACACCGATGTTGTCGCCGCCATTGGCAAAAGTGACGCCTGCGACTGTCCCTACGCCGACCTTCTTGCCGGAAACCTTGGCCTCGTCGTCATCGTCGTCATCGTCTCCGCGCCAGGCCTCCCATGCGGCCCAGAGGCCGAGGCCCAGTGGTATGAGACCAAAGTATGGAATGGCTGCCGGGGGCAGAAATGCTCCGGCGCCGATGGTCACAAGGATCGCGGCGACGAGGATGCCGGCAAATCCGAGGTACTGGCCGGCCAGAATACGGGCGGTGGTGCCGCTCTGGCCTGCCCCTCGCGCGAAGAAGAGGGAGAGCACGATGATGTCGTCGATGTTGGTAACTGCGAACAGGCCTATCGCCTGCAAGACCGTGGTGAGCATTACGCGCCCTCCCCAGCTACGTCGCATCCGGGAAGCGTGCAGGCGGGATCCATGCATGGGGCGTCTTCGTCTACTGCCAAGGTGACATCGACCAATGTAGTCAGCGCCTGCGCCAGGTGCGGATCGGCGATCTCGTATCGCGTCCGACGCCCCTCGGGCTCGGACACGACAATCCCGCAATCGCGCAAGCATGCCAGGTGGTTGGACACGTTCGGGCGTGTCAGGTCCAGATCGCGGGACAGTTCCGCCGGGTAGGCGGGATGGTCGAGCAGGGTCAAGATGATCCGGGATCGAGTGGGGTCGGCCAGTGCACGACCCAGGCGGTTCATCACGTCGAGACGCGAAGCAATAGTCAGCATGTGCTGAACTATACAGCGATCACTGAACTAGTCAAGTTCCGGGTAGCGGTGCAACTGTGTGTGCTGCTCAAGAGACAGTGGAAGTAGCAGAGATGGCAGAGATTCCGGCAAAGTTGCGAAAACAGCGTCGCCAGCTCGAGATTCAAGTTGCGCACGAGCCTGGCGTAGTTCGCGAGATCCGTTTTCAGGCCCCAAGCAATGCCCCGAACGGGACAACTCTCGATGGCCTCATCATCTTGAACCGGGAAGGCTCGACCAAACTTATCTACCTCATCCGCAGCCTAGACTCGATTCCCGTTTGCAAAGGGGGCACCTCGGGGTTCGACGACGGTTCGCGCCGCCAAGGAGAGCCTTGCCGGATGGATTGCCGAGAAGGGCAACGAGAGACAACATTGGCGACGGTGCATACTTGGTTGAACCACGCTCGTTTCTGGTGATCGGCCCATGTGCGATTTGTGCCGCGCCGAAGGCAACCTAATTGACTAGAAGTTCCGTAGGTTTGAAAGTTTCCGCTCGAACCGTAAGTCACCGGAGGTGCTCACCTTTGACGAACTTGTCGAGCGTTCACGGTGGAGCGTGGAGCTTGCCGAGAGGCAGGAAGAGGCGGAAGCGGAATTTCCTGACTTCCCGTTCCAAGGAGCGCTCCTGTTCACGTCATATAATTGACTTCTGTCGTGTAACCGGGGGCGAAACCCGGTGTAACCGGGGTGTAACCGTGGACCTGATATAACAGGTAAGGAGGTTTCGTGAAAGTCCCGATGTCGAGGGTTTTGCGTTTCTACGGTGTCTCGAGATTTTTGCGCTGAGGGTTACCCGGAGGGTTTTGCCTCGTCTTAAGCGAGTTGGCTAGGGAGTTTCGAAATGGGATCTAGGTTCGAAATGGGTTTCGCAGGGGCGCTTGCCGCGCGGGACGAGAATGGCGCGCCATGGGTGCCGCCGTGGTGGCAGAGTTTCGTTATCGTGCCTCTCGGATTCATCGCAATGTATGTCGTGTTTCCCGTTGATAAGGATTCCGGCATTTTCACCCTAGAAAACTTGCTCATCCCAGTCGCTTGGTCCCTAGGTGGGTACTACATCTTCATTTTGCCCATCTTTTACATCCGCAAGCATCGATGGGATAAGAAGCACCGCGAGTGAGCGGGTAATAAGGACGTAGTCGTTCTCTAGCCGCCAGGGGCCTAGTCGATCGGGGCCACTCGGATCAGGTTGCCGTCGGGATCGGCGACGACAAACGTGGTGCCGAAGACTTCCTCGTACGGCTCGCGGAATAGTCTGACTCCCTTGTCCGCCCACTCCTCGTAGGTGGGAATGACCTGCTCGGCGGGAACATTGAGACACACTTCCGTCGTTCGGTTCGTCGCCCCATCGAGGGCCTCTGCGTTGCCGGTCCACAGCGCAAGCGACACCCCATCGCCGAGCCCAAAGGTGACGTAGCGAGGGGAGACGAAGTCGATCTGGAGCTGGAGAAGGTCGCGGTAGAAGGCGACCGAGGCGTCGATATCCGAGACGTAAACTATGAACACAAACTCGCGGTTCATGGTCCTCCTTGCTGGTGAGTCTTCGGTGTTCTAGCGATCGGCCTCAAGCACCATTCCCTCCGGGGTGATGTCAATGTCGATGTCGTTCCACTCGATCTCCCAGTAGCCGTCGTCATCCCAGGAAACCTCGGCGTTTCCGTTGCGGGCTGCTTCCAAGGCGGCGGCAACATCCGCCTCAGTGACGTTGTCGTCGGCCATTTCCTCGCGTGCTTCACCGGTGTAACCAGTGACGGCCGCGGGAAGGTCGGCTGCAGGGCCGGCCTGGGCGGCGGAAGCGGGCGCATCGCTCGGGGCGGCGGTCGCCGGTGCGACAGACTCTGCGGCCGGCGCGCTCGGTGTCGCAGTCACCGGTTCCTGCTGTGTAGCTGTGGAGCAGGCGGAAAGCAGTGCGGCGGCCAGGACAGCGGACATGGTTGCACAAATCTTTCGCTTCAAAGACATACCTCCCACCGTACTGATTTCGCTGCAGTGCTCTTGAGGCCTACAGGGGTGTAGGCCTCAGCGGCCTTGAGCACTGAGGCCTACCGGAAAAGCGCTGGTCGCGTGTTGCTGGTGTGACTTGGATTCCGTGAGGCCTACAGGGGTGTAGGCCTCAGCGGCAAGAGCGCAGGTGTGGCGGGCGGGGCACCAGGGTTCGCCGTGCGGCAGGAACGTCCAAAAACTGTTGACGGGCCCCCAAGCTGGTGTTAGCATCGGGCCGCAAGCCACTTATGTGGCATATCAACAAACTAACGAAAGGCTCAACATGGCTAACCTGACCGGCACCTACAACATCGACCCGGCACACACCTCCATCGGTTTTATCGTCCGTCACGCAATGGTGACCAAGGTGCGCGGCGAGTTCTCCGACTTCGATGCCACCATCACCATCGCTGAGAACCCGGCGGAGAGCACCGCATCCGGCACCGTTCGCACCGCCAGCATTGATACCCGCAACGAGGACCGCGACGCGCACGTGCGTGGCGACGACTTCTTCGCCGTCGAGCAGTACCCGGAGATGACCTTCACCGCTACCAGCTTCGATGTCGACGCTGCTGGCAACGGCACCGTCACCGGCGATCTGACCATCAAGGCGACCACCAAGCCGGTCACCTTCGACGTTGAGACCTTCGGCGTGGAGGAGGATCCGTTCGGCAACACCCGCATCGGCTTCGAGGCAAAGACCTCCATCCTCCGCACCGAGTACGGCATCGACTTCCAGGCTCCGCTGAACTCTGGCGGTATGCTGGTGGGCGAGAAGGTTGAGATCGAGATCGAGGGCTCCGGCATCAAGCAGTAATCAAAGGCCCTTCTGAGCACCAAAAACCGGCTGGTACGGCACCAGCCGGTTTTCTCATGCCGTGAACCTACTCGGCAACAGTAGCTGCAGGTGCGCCCGCGGGGCGAACCTATTCTGCGGCGGGCACCTCGTCAGCAGCCCCAGCCTCAGCGGCAGCCTCACCCTCCGCAGCAGGCGCCTCTGCGTTGCCGGCCTCGACAGCCTGCATCGCTGGCTGCTGGAAGAAGCCCGGCAGGTCGAGCGGGCCGAAGATGCCCTTGACCAGGTAGTCCACCACGGCCTGGTCCACAACCTGGTTGCCGGAGCCAACGTGGGCGTGGCCGGGGCCGTGCACGGTGACCAGGTGGGAATTCATCGCGTCCGCGATGGCGTGGCGGCCCTGGAACACGGTCTGCGGATCGCCTGTGCCGTTGATCTGCAGGGGCTGGGTGGCTAGCTGGGAGCCGTCGATAGGCATGAGCCCCGCGATGGGGGCGACGCCGTTGCAGCTCAGGCCGGAACCCAGGGCTGCGAACGGGAGGGAGAAGACGTCGCCGGTGTGGCTGGCCCAGAGCGCCTTGGGCAGGAGACGCGGGTCGCCGGGGGCGACGTTCTCGTTGCAGGACTGCACGGACATCAGGATTGCGCGGGCCTCAGCCTGGCCCTCGGCCTCCTCGACCAGCTTCGGATCCGGCTGCGGAATCGTCTCGCCGCGCTGCTCCATCTCCGCCTTCGCCGCCTCAACCTCGGCCTTGAGGGAGCCGTTGGTGGTGCGGGCGATAGTGTCCCACGCCAGCGGGACGGGGAGCAGCTGGTGCGTCATCAGCAGCAGCTCCGAGTTCGCCTGGTTCGCGCCCGGGTTGCGCAGACGGGACGCGGCGCCCTCCGCCTCCACGCGGGCCTTGCCGGTGGAGGTGATGAAGTCTGCGCCCGCTTGGCCGGTGAATTCCAGGCCCGGCGGCAGGTCGCCGATGCGCGCCGGCGGGGGAGCGACAGTCGGGTTCGTCCCCGTCTCCGCCAGGATGGTGTTGTACCAGTACTGGTAGGCCTTCAGCGGGGTGTCGCCCATGTGGTACGTTGCGTCATTCTCCGCGACCCAGGCGAAGTAGTCGTACAACGCGTTCTGGTAGCCCAGCTCCTGGCTGGCGCCGATGCGCGTCCAGAAAAACTCCGGGTCCGCCGCCGAATCCAGCACCACGCGGTCGGTGTGCTGCGGGTACGCGGTGGCGTAGGCGGAGCCGAGGTACGTGCCGTAGGACGCGCCGATGATGGAAATCTGCTCCTCGCCCAGCGCCTGGCGCACCTGCTCCCAGTCGCGCACATTGGACTCCGTGGTAATGGTGTTGACGTAGCCGGGGCGCTTCTGATCGCACAGGTCGCGCACCAGGCGGCCGGGGGTCACCGTGGAATCAAACTGCGTCTTCAGCATGCCCTGCGGGGTGGACAGATCCGGGTCCGCGCATTCCAGCTGGGTAGAGTGGCGCAGGCCGCGCGGCTGAACCGCAATCAGGTCGTACTGGTTCAGCAGCTCCTTCGGCCACAGCGCGTTGCCGTCCTCGGTGCCCACGTAGCCGTACGCGTCCACACCCGGGCCGCCCGGGTTGGTGAACACCGCGCCGCGGCGCGCAGCCTGGTCCTTCGCCGGCACGCGCACGAACCCGACGGTGATCTTCTCCCCGTCCGGGTTGGCGTAGTTCATCGGCACCTCCACACGCCCGCACTGCGCACCCTTGGCGGTGACGTGCACCGGGCACGGCTCCCACGTAATGGAGCTGTTCTCGCTTGCCGACGCCGCCCCGACCGGCGCCAAAGCAAGACCCACACCGGCAGCAACTGCGGTGCACAGACGGAGAGGAGAGGTGGAAGATTTCACGGCGGATCCTTTCTGCTTGCCCGAGGAAAGTGTATGGAAAAACATTGGAATCCGCTTGGATTTTCCTTTCGGACACGCAAAAAACCGGCCGCACCCCGTGGGAGGGGGCGGCCGGCTTCGGCGGTTCGCGGCGGCTAGCCGGGTGCGAGTGGCGGCTAGTGCACAACCATCACGATCAGGTCGCGCGGGCCGTGGACACCCTCGACGCGCACGAGCTCAATGTCGGAGGTAGCGGAGCCGCCGGAAATCATGGTGGTCGGCTTCTCCGGGTCTAGGCGGGCAATCAGCTCCGGTACGCCGTAGACCACGGTCTCCGGGCGGACGATGACCACGTGGCGGTCCGGCACCAGGGACAGTGCGCGGCGGCCGCACTCCGGGCCGGCCTCCAGCACGATGGTGCCGGTCTGCGCGGAGGTCACCTTGGAATCCGTGACCGCGGCACCGATGGGGCCGAGGTCGCGGGGGTCGCTCGAAGGATCGTCGGCACGCGCCTCGCCCTGGAAAGCGTCGAAAAGCGCGGCGTCCATGCCGGGGGCGTAGACGATGTCGGTCGCCTCACGCTCCGCCAGGATCTTCGCGATGTCCTCGCCCAAGGTCTCCTCCGTGGTTTCCACCACGGTGGCCTTGTAGTCCAGGAGGCGGTCGATCAACATCTCGCGCAGTTCCTCGGCGTTCAGGTCGGACTCGGTGCGGTAGTTGCGGATTGCCTCGACGTGCGCCGGGGCGTTGGAGAGCTGCTGCGCGTTGCGGATGCGCTTCAGCATTTCCTTCTTCGCGTCGGCGTTGCGGCGCTCATCGTCGCCGAAAGAGCCGAACTTGCCTGCGCGGTCGGCGCCAGCCGCGCCGCCGGCGGTTACTTTGCTGGTCATTGCCTACAACTCCTCATTCGGTCCGGCGAGACGGTCAGTTGCGTTGTTCGGGTCCAAGCCGATGCCCGGGCCGCGGCCCGGGATGCCCTCGCGGCGGGCTTCAGCCAAAAGGTCCTGCGCCTCGTCCGTATCCCACCACTGGCGGAAAGACTTCTTCGGCGGCACAGCCACGTCGCGGTACTCGGTCCAGCCGCTGATCGGCGGCGGCATGGTGCTGATCTCGCCGTTGCCGCCGCCAAGGAGGCGGCCCAGGGCAACCATGCGCACGGCGCGGTTCCACAGACCAGCGTTGCCCCACAGGAGGCTGATCATGCCGAAGGCCTTGGACTCCAGGAACGGGGTCTCATTCTTCACCTTCTGGTGGCGCAGCTCCAAGCAGGATGTCCGTGATCGGGATGCGCACCGGGCACACCTCGTCGCAGCGGCCGCACAGGGAGGACGCGAACGGCAGGGAGCCGTTCGGGTCATCCGTGGAGTCGATGCCGGTCAGCTGCGGGGTGAGGATGGCGCCGATCGGGCCCGGGTAGGTGGAGCCGTAGGAGTGGCCGCCTGCGCGCTCGTAGACCGGGCAAACGTTCAGGCAGGCGGAGCAGCGGATGCACTTCAGTGCCTCGCGGCCGATCTCGCTGGACAGGGCAGCGGTGCGGCCGTTGTCGATCAGCACGATGTGGAAGTTCTGCGGGCCGTCGCCCTCCGTCACACCAGTCCATAGGGAGGTGTACGGGTTCATGCGCTCGCCGGTGGAGGAGCGCGGCAGGAGCTGGAGGAACACGCCGAGATCGTCGTACGTCGGCAAGAGCTTCTCAATGCCCATGACGGAGATCAGGGTCTCCGGCAGGGTCAGGCACATGCGGCCGTTGCCCTCAGACTCCACGATGGAGACGGTGCCGGTCTCGGCGATACCGAAGTTCACGCCGGAGATGGCCACCTTGGCCTTCATGAACTGCTCGCGCAGGTAGGAGCGCGCAGCCTCGGCCAGCTCCGGCGGGTTGGCGGTCAGGGTGTCATCCGTGTTCGGCATCTTCTCCACGAAGATGTCGCGGATCTCGGCGCGGTTACGGTGGATCGCCGGCACCAGGATGTGGGACGGGAAATCCTCGCCCAGCTGGACAATCAGCTCCGCCAGGTCGGTCTCCTGGGCGAAGATGCCGCGCTTCTCCAGCTCTTCGTTGAGCGCGATCTCCTGGGTGGCCATGGACTTGATCTTGACCACGTTCTTCTCGCCCGTCTCCTCGATGAGGCGGGCGATGATCTCGTTCGCCTCCTTGGAGTCGCGGGCCCAGTGCACGTGGCCGCCGCGGGCGGTGACGTTGCGCTCAAACTCCTCCAGCAGCTCCGGCATGCGCGCAGCAACGTCCTGCTTGATGGTGGAGCCGGCGGTGCGCAGATCCTGCCAGTCCGCGACCTCATCCACCACGCCCTGGCGCTTCACGCGGATGGTGGTGGTGGCGTAGTTGAGATTGCGGCGCTTGGTTACGTTGTCCAGCTCGCGGTGGGCCGCTTTCTGGAACTTTTCGCTGCCGCGCAGGTGGTTCGGGCCGACGGCGTGCGGCGGCATCGTGGGCTTGCCAAGTGCAACTTTCACAGCATCTTCTCCTTCGAGTAAGCGGCCGACGTCGGCGTCCACGGGTGCTCCTTGGTGGAAGCCAGGATCTCAGCCATGTGCACGGCGCGGATACCGCTGTGCTGGCGGCTCATCGCGCCCGCGATGTTCATCAGGCAGGAAGAGTCACCCGCGGTGACGTACTCCGCCTTCGTGTCCTTGATGTGGCGGGTCTTGTCCGACACCATGGCGGCGGAGACCTCGCTCATCTTCACTGCGAAGGTGCCGCCGAAGCCGCAGCACTCCTCCTCATTCGGCAGGTCCACCAGCTCCAGGCCCTCAACGGCGCGCAGCAGGTCCTTCGGACGCTCGCCCACCTTGATGAAGCGCTTGGAGTGGCAGGAAGCGTGGTAGGTCACGCGGTGCGGGAAGAACGCACCCACGTCGTAAGTGCCGGCCACGTCCACGATGAACTCGGACAGGTCATAGGTCTTCTTGGCGGTCTTCTCAGCGCCGTCGGCAAGCGCCTTGCTCCCGTAACGGTCCGCAATGCGCACGTGCTGCTCGCGCACGGCGCCGGTGCAGGAGCCCGAGGGGACAACCACGTAGTCGATGGACGGGTCGGAGAAGGTGTCGACGTACGTCTCAATGATCGGCACAGCCTGCTCCTGGTAGCCGGTGTTGACGTGCATCTGGCCGCAGCAGGTCTGCGACTCCGGGAACACTACTTCGAATCCGAGGCGGGAAAGCACCAGGGCGGAAGCCTTGTGCGCGTCGGGGAAGAGGGCGTCACCGATACAAGTAGAGAACAGCGCTACTCGCATGTGGGCTCCTTAAAAGGGGGGTAGGTAAACAGCGGTTATGCGGTCAAGCGATACACAGAAGCCCCGCCAACCAACTGGTCAGCGGGACTCCAGTGGTACAGGTGTGATTTTACTACGGGACAACCGGTGCGAGGCCGGAAAGGACGTTCGTCTGCAGGAACACCATCAGGCAGACGGCGAGCAGGAAGGCGAAGGACCACGGGACGACCTTCTTGAAGATCTCGGACTCCTTGCCCTCCATGTTCACCGAGGTGGCGGCGATGGCAAGGGACTGCGGGGAGATCATCTTGCCCACAACACCACCGGTGGTGTTGGCGGCCAGCATGAGGTCCGGGTTGAGGCCCAGGCGGTCCGCCGCCGTGACCTGCAGGTTTGCAAACAGGGCGTTCGCCGAGGTGTCGGAGCGGTGACGGCCACGCCCACCCAGCCGAGGACCGGCGCGAGGAAGGCGAAGGCCGGGCCGAGGTTGGCGAAGTACTCGCCGATGGTCACGGTCTGGCCGGAGTAGTTCATCACAAACGCCAGCGCCAGGACCAGGAAGATGGTGGCTGCGGACCAGCGCATGCGGTACGCGGTGTCCGTGAACTCCTTGCCCACCTGGCCCCAGGTGAGCTTGTAGCGGCCGTTCTCGTCCCAGATCATGTAGATGATGGTCACGATCAGGCCGGAGATGATCAGCAGCGTGCCCGGGTTGTTGATGTAGGCGAAGGAGTAGTCCGTCTTCACATCGCCGCCCGCGGCGTTGAGCAGCTTGCCGGTCTCAATGCCCGGCCACGGGAAGGAGATCTTGAAGCTCTTCAGCCAGTTCGGGATGGTGGTGCCCAGGTTGGCAATACCGAAGATGACAACCACGATGGCGTACGGCAGCAGGGCCATCCACACGCGGTTGGCCGGCAGGTGGATCTCGTCGGAGGAGTGGCCCTCCACCTCGAGCCCCAGGCGCTGGCGCAGCTCAGGCACGCCAACCGGCTTCCAGAACCGCAGGAGCACGAAGGCGGCGCCCAGTGCCACGATGCAGGCCACCACGTCGGTGAGCTGGTACTGGAAGAAGTTGGAGGTCCACCACTGCGCGATACCGAAGGACAGGCCGATGACGAAGGCCGCCGGGGCGGTCTCCTTCACGCCGCGCCAGCCGTCGACCAGGAAGGCAATGATGAACGGCACGAAGAACGCCAGGAACGGGGTCTGGTGGCCCACGATGGCGGCGATGTTCTGGGTCTGCTCCAGGGTACGGCCGCCCACGTCACCGGCGGTGGTGATCGGGATAGCCACGGCACCGAAGGCCACCGGGGCGGTGTTGGCAAGCAGCACGATGGTAGCGGCGCGCAGCGGCGGGATGCCCAGGGTGAGGATCATCGTTGCGGTAATGGCAACCGGGGCGCCGAAGCCGGCGAGGGCTTCAAGCAGGCCACCGAAGCAGAACGCGATGAGCATGGCCTGGATGCGTACGTCGCCGTTGCCCATCTTGTCAAAGACCAGGCGCAGGTCCTCGAAGCGGCCGGAGGCCACGGTGATCTGGTAGAACCAGATCGCGCTGAGGATGGTCCACACGATGGGGAAGAGGCCGTAGAGGCCGCCGCGCAGCGCGGAGGACAGGGCCATGGCGGTGGGCATGTGGAAGCCGAAGATGGCCACCAGGATGGCAACTGCCAGGGCGACAAGTGCCGAGGTGTGTGCGCGGGCCTTGACGCCCAGCAGCATGATGAAGAAGGTGATCAGCGGCAGGGTGGATACCAGCGCTGAGAGTCCGACGCTGCCCCCGACAGCATCGGTGAACACCTGGAATTGGTTCATGAACACGCTCCTTGTAAGCGAGTCGGGAGGTGCGCGCGACGCGACGCGCGCCCGGGGACTGAAGCTACGGAAATCAGGGCCGGCCGGAACGCGTCTGTGTGGGGCACATCATGCATGCACGGCTCTGTGATCCACAGCGAATTATGACATTGTGCGAATGCTATTCATACTTATCTGCCACTTTGGGCAACGAGATTTGGGCCACGTTTTTCTCCGCGCACGTATAGCTGGTGTTTTATCGTTTTGCGGGGGTAACCATCTGGTTGGTCCGGGGGTGGGGAGAGGGCATGGAGAAGGCCGGGAAAAGCTGAATTACACTTGGCCCCCATGACACCAGCGGACCTTGCATCCACCATCCGGCAGATCACCGTGGACGTGCTGCGCGCACGCGACCTGGACACCGACGCGGTTCCGGAGGTGGTCACCGTTGAGCGCCCTCGCAACCCGGAACACGGCGATTACGCCACCAACGTTGCGCTGCAGGTGGCGAAGAAGGTGGGCATGAACCCGCGCGAGCTGGGCCAGCTGCTTGCCGACGCGCTTTTGAACCACCCCGCAGTCGAATCCGCCGAGATCGCCGGCCCGGGCTTCATCAACCTGCGCCTGGCCAGCGACGCGCAGGGGCAGCTCGTTGCGCAGATCCTGGAGCAGGGTGCCGCCTACGGGGCTTCTTCGCTTTACGACGGTCAGAAGATCAACCTCGAATTCGTTTCCGCCAACCCGACCGGGCCGATCCACTTGGGCGGCACACGCTGGGCTGCGGTGGGCGACTCGCTCGGCCGCGTGCTGGAGGCCTCCGGCGCAGAGGTGACGCGCGAGTACTACTTCAACGACCACGGCGGCCAGATCGACCGCTTCGCCCGCTCCCTCGTGGCGGCCGCGAAGAACGAGCCGACCCCGGAGGACGGCTACGGCGGCGGGTACATCAGGGAGATTGCGCAGGCGATCGTCGATAAGCATGGCCCTGCAGCTGTCGAGGGGGACGCGGCCGAGGTGCAGGAGTTGTTCCGCGCCGAGGGTGTGGAGATGATGTTTGCGCAGATCAAGCAGTCGCTGCACGAATTCGGCGTGGACTTTGACGTGTACTTCCACGAGAACTCCCTGTTCGAGTCCGGCGCGGTGGACAAGGCGATTCAGACGCTGAAGGGCAACGGCAACCTGTACGAGGCCGAGGGCGCGTGGTGGCTGCGCTCCACCGATTTCGGCGACGACAAGGACCGTGTGGTGATTAAGTCCGACGGCAACGCGGCGTACATTGCCGGCGACATCGCGTACGTGGCGGACAAGTTCGACCGCGGGCACACGCTGGCGATTTACATGCTGGGTGCGGACCACCACGGCTACATCGCGCGTCTGCGCGCCGCCGCCCAGGCGCTGGGGTATGACCCGGCGGCCGTGGAGGTGCTGATTGGCCAGCTGGTGAACCTTGTGCGCGACGGCGAGGCCGTGAAGATGTCCAAGCGCGCCGGCACGGTGATCACGCTGGAGGACCTGGTGGACGCGATCGGCGTGGACGGCGCGCGCTACGCGCTGGTGCGCTCCTCCGTGGACTCCGGGCTGGATATTGACCTGGACCTGTGGACCAAGCAGTCCTCGGACAACCCCGTCTACTACGTGCAGTACGCGCACGCGCGCCTGTGCTCCATCGAGCGCCGCGCGGCGGAGGCTGGTGTTGGCGGCGAAAAGGCCGCTGACGGGTCGGGCGATGTGGACTACGGCCTGCTGAACCACGAGAAGGAGGGCGACCTGATCCGCACCCTCGGCGAGTTCCCGGCGGTGGTGAAGGCCGCGGCGGAGCTGCGAGAGCCGCACCGCATCGCCCGCTACGCCGAGGAGCTGGCGAGTGCCTTCCACAAGTTCTACGACTCCTGCCAGATCCTGCCCAAGCAGGGCGAGGACCCGGAGCCGATCCACGCCGCGCGCCTTGAGCTGGCCCGCGCCACGCGCCAGGTACTGGCCAACGCGCTGGGCCTGATCGGTGTGTCCGCGCCGGAGCGGATGTAGGGGTTCTTAGAGCATGACTGTATTTATCTCTACCCCGTACGGGGAGGATGCCGGCACGTTCAACGACCTGCCTGCCCACGTCTGGCCGCGCTGCGCCAAGCGCGAGGAGGACGGCGTGATCACCATCGCCGGGGTGCCGCTGACCGAGATCGCCGAAGAGTACGGCACGCCCGTGATGGTGGTGGATGAGGATGATTTCCGCTCCCGCTGCCGGGACATGGCCGAGGCGTTCCGCGGCGCCGGCAACGTGCACTACGCGTCTAAGGCGTTCCTCACGCGACGCGTAGCCAAGTGGGTCGAAGAAGAGGGCTTGGCGCTGGACGTTGCCAGCGAGAATGAGCTGCGCATTGCGCTGGCTGCGGATTTCCCGCCGGAGCGCATCACGGTGCACGGCAACAACAAGTCCGAGGCGTTTTTGCGCCTGTGCGTGGAGTCCCGCGTGGGACACGTGGTGATTGACTCCCACCAGGAGCTTGCGCAGCTGGAGGCAGTAGCGGGTGAGCTTGGTGCGAGCCAGGACGTGTTCATCCGCGTCAAGCCTGGTGTAGACGCGCACACGCACGAATTCATCGCCACCTCGCACGAGGACCAGAAGTTCGGCATCTCGCTGGCTTCCGGCGAAGCGTACCGCGCTGCGGTGGCCGCCATCGAGGCGGAGCACCTAGAGCTCACCGGCCTGCACTGCCACGTTGGCTCCCAGGTGTTCGACGCGGAGGGTTTCAAGCTGGCCGCCGAGCGCGTGCTTGGCCTCTACGCCCAGATTTTCAACGAGCGCGGCGTGGCCCTGGACTACCTGGACCTGGGCGGCGGCTACGGCATCGCCTACATGCCGGGCGAGGAGCCGCTGGATGTTGCACTTGTGGCGCAGGACCTGCTGCGCGCCGTACAGGAAGCGGCGGATGAGCTCGGTATTTCCGCACCGACCGTGGTGGTTGAGCCGGGCCGCGCGATCGCCGGCCCCGCCGCCGTGACCGTCTACACCGCCGGCGTGATCAAGGACGTGGACACCTCCTACACCACGTCGCGCCGCTACATCGCCGTCGACGGCGGCATGAGCGACAACATCCGCCCCTCGCTCTACGGGGCTCTTTACGACGCCCGCGTGGCCAACCGCTTCACCGAGGGCACGCCGACGGCGACGCGCCTGGTGGGCTCGCACTGCGAGAGCGGCGACATCCTTATCGAGGACGTAAAGTGGCCCGACGACATCGCTCCGGGCGACCTGATTGTGCTGGCAGCGACGGGTGCCTACTGCTATCCGATGGCGTCGAACTACAACTCCTTCGGCCGCCCGGCGGTGGTCAGCGTTCGCGCTGGCCGCGTCACACCGATGGTGCGCCGCGAGACGGTGGAGGACATCCTGGCCCGCGAATACTAGAGGGCGGGTGTGCTGGGGGACCAGTTAGACTAGCGCGCAGTTGTGCCGGTTGACGGCACGGTACTGCGACTTTTGCAACGAAACGAGGATCTGATGACCAGCCCCGAGAGCAACGGTAACTACCCCGGCAAGGGCGTCGGCGAGCCTGTCGGTGTCGCCATTCTGGGCAAGGGCACCGTGGGCACTGGCGTGCTGCAGCTGCTTAAGGAGTTTTCCTACAACCTGGAGCAGCGAATTGGCGGGCCGATTGTGGTGCGGGGCGTGGCTGTTGCGAACGTCGATAAGCACAAGAATGCCCCGGAAGTCCAGGGCCTGTACCTGACGGACAACGCGCACGAGCTGATCGAGCGCGACGACGTGGACGTTGTTGTTGAGGTGATCGGCGGCATCGATTACCCGCGCGAGCTGGTGCTCAAGGCCCTGCGCTCCGGCAAGTCCGTGGTCACCGCGAACAAGGCGCTGGTGGCGGCGCACGGCTCCGAGCTGGCGGACGCGGCGAATGAGGCCGGCGTGGACCTGTACTACGAGGCCGCGGTGGCGGCGGCGATCCCGGTTGTGGGCATGCTGCGCCGCTCGCTGGCCGGTGACCAGGTGCAGCGCATCTCCGGCATTGTCAACGGCACCACGAACTTCATCCTCGACGCGATGGCGACCACCGGCGCAACGTACGAGGAAGCGCTGGCGGAGGCCACCCGCCTGGGCTACGCGGAGGCGGACCCGACGGCGGACGTGGAGGGGCACGACGCGGCATCGAAGGCTGCGATCCTGGCGTCCATGGGCTTCCACACCCGCGTGACCTTTGACGACGTGCACTGCGAGGGCATCACGCAGATTACTGCGGACGATATCGCCGCCGCCAAGAAGGCGAACCAGACCATCAAGCTGTTGGCCATCTGCGAGCGCCTCTTGGACGAGGACGGCAACACCCGCGCCGTCAACGCGCGCGTGCACCCGACGCTGGTGCCCAACGATCACCCGCTGGCCACGGTGGACAAGAGCTACAACGCGATCTTCGTCGAGGCCGAGGCTGCTGGCCGCCTGATGTTCTACGGCAACGGCGCCGGCGGTGCCCCGACTGCGTCCGCCGTGCTGGGCGACCTGGTTGGTGCCGCGCGCAACAAGGTGCACGGCGGGCGCGCGCCGGCGGAGAACCTGTACGCGAACTACCCGGTTGTGGGCTTCGAGGAGGTGGAGACGCGCTACCACATCAACATGACGGTGAATGACCGCGTGGGTGTGCTGGCAGATCTGGCACGGCAGTTCGCGGATTCGAACGTGTCTCTGTCCGCCGTGCGCCAGGAGGAATCCGGCGACGGCGCCCACCTGATCGTGGTCACCCACGCCGCGCAGGAGCGCAACCTGCAGGAGATCGTCGAGAGGCTCGAGGGCCACGAGGATGTCCGCAGCGTCAACTCCGTGATCCGCCTCGGCGCGTAAAGGAGGATTGACTGTGGCAACTGATCTGCCTGTTGGCCTGAAGGCGACGGTGAAGGTGCCGGGTTCCTCCGCGAACCTGGGCCCGGGCTTTGACACGCTCGGCTTGGCCGTGGGGATCTACGACACGGTTGAGGTTGAGGTCACCTCCAGCGGCCTCGAGGTGGAGATCTTCGGCGAGGGCGCGGACGACCTGCCCCGCGACGGCTCCCACCTGGTGGTTCGCGCGATCCGCTCCGGCCTCAAGGCCGCGGACGTGGATGCGCCCGGCCTCCGGGTGGTGTGCCACAACTCCATTCCGCAGTCCCGCGGGTTGGGCTCCTCCGCAGCCGCCGCGGTCGCGGGTGTTGTGGCGGCGAACGCGCTGGCGGGCTTCCCGCTTGATAGCGACGCCGTGGTGCAGCTGTCCTCCGAGTTCGAGGGCCACCCCGATAACGCCGGCGCGTCTGCCCTCGGTGGCGCGGTGGTGAGCTGGACGGACATCCCGGTGGATGGGCGCTCTAAGCCGGTGTACCGCGCCGTGCGCATCCCGGTGTATTCCTCCATCCGCGCCATCGCCCTGGTGCCGGACTTCCACGCCTCCACCAACGCGGTGCGCAAGGTGCTGCCGTCCCACGTCACGCACGTGGACGCCCGCTTCAACGTCTCCCGCACCGCGGTGATGACGGCCGCCCTACAGTCCCACCCCGAGCTGCTTTGGGAGGGCACCCGCGACCGCCTCCACCAGCCCTATCGCGCCGACGTGCTCCCCGTGACCGCCGAGTGGGTCAACCGCCTGCGCAACCGCGGCTACGCTGCGTACCTTTCCGGCGCCGGCCCGACCGCGATGGTGCTCCTTACCGGCGACACCGACGATAAGCTTCGGGCCCTGCTTGACGACGCCCGCTCCGCCGGCCTCAAAGTCCACGAACTTGACGTTGCCGGTCCCGTCACCGCCGAGGTCACCGGCGCGTAGGGTGCGGGGCTGCCGCCAGCGGCGCTGAGAGTCTCCGGGGCTGCCGCCAGCGGCGCTGAGAGTCTCCGGGGCTGCCCCCGGCGGCGCTGAGAGTCTCCGGGGTTGCCGCCAGCGGCGCTGCGAGCTGCCCCCGGCGAAAGAATCCACCGATTCCTTCGCCGAGGCCTCTAAAAGACCAGGTGGGTGCGATCCCGGGACGATTCTCTCGCCGGCGACGCTCCGCTGGGAGCTCGCGACGCTCCGCTGGGAGCTGCCGCCGCGCCAAAGTTTGCCGAATGCCGCTCCCGGGCCCCTAAAAATCCTGGTGGGTGCGGAACTTGGCAAACTTTGGCTCCCGGGGCGGGGGCCGGCGGCTGCCAGGGCAGCTGTCAGCGGGTGCCGGGGCTGCGTCTAGGGCAGCTCAGAGTCCTGGAGGCTGCCCAATCCCCCGCGGAGGCTGGCCAACCCAGTGAACCCGCGGGCTTGGAGGGCGGCCACGGCTTGGGCTGACCTCACTCCGGACGCACAGACGAACACAGTGCCGGCGGGAGGTTCGGTACCCATCTGACCTGCAAGAATCTCGCCGAGGGGGACGTTCACGGATCCGGGGAGGTGGTAGGTGGCGAACTCGTGGGGCTCGCGGACATCGATGATCGGGGTCGCGGGGGAGAGGTCGGCCGGGGACACCTCCGGGACGGCCGAGGGGGCGGGCGGCACGTCGAGGTCGGCCGGGGAAACCTCCGGGACGGCAAAGTCCGCCCCCGGCGGGTCTGAAACCGACACCCGCTCGGTGACGGCTGGGTCGGAGACAAGGGGCAGGTACTCCCACGTCCCGGCGAGGCTGTCGTAGTAGCCAAGGCGGCCAACAAGGGGTTCGCCGAGGCCGGTGACCAGCTTCAACGCCTCGCCGGCCATGGCGGCGCCCACCACGCCCACCAGCGGGCCGAGCACGCCGGCCTGGGCGCACGAAGGCACGGACCCGGGTGGGGGCGGGGCGGGATAGAGGTCCTCGTAGACAGGTCCGCGGCCGGCCCAGAACACGCTCATCTGCGCCTCAAAGCCCAGGATGGACCCCCACACGTGCGGCACACCCAACCGGGCGCAGGCGTGGGAGACCACATGCCGGGTGGCAAAGTTGTCGGAGCCGTCCAAAACGACGTCGGCGCCCTCCAACAGATTCACGGCATTCGACCAGGCCAAACGCTCGCGAACCGCCTCCACCTCAACGTCCGGGTTCAGCCCGGCCAGCCGGTCGACGGCGGAATCGACCTTCGGGCGACCCTCATCGGCGCTCGAATGGATGATTTGGCGGTGGAGGTTGGAGAGGTCGAGGAAGTCGTCGTCGATAAGCGTGATGTGCCCAACCCCAGCTCCGGCGAGGTAGAGCAGTGCGGGGGAGCCGAGCCCGCCTGCGCCGATGACGGCGATGCGGGCGGCGCGGATGCGGGCCTGCGCGGCGGGGCCGATGAGGGCGGTTTGGCGCGCGTACCTATCCATCGATGCCCACCCACTCGGTGGTGCCGTCGGCGAGCGCCTGCTCCTTCCAAATAGGCACCTCGGCCTTCACGCGGTCGGCAACCGTCTGGCAGGCGGCGAACGCGTCGCCGCGGTGGGCGGCCGCAGCGACCACCACAAACGCGAGCTCCCCGATGGGCACCGGGCCCGTGCGGTGCGCCGCCGCGATGCGGACGGGGAGCGAGGCTGCGACCTCCTCGAGCACGCGAGCGAGCTCGGCCTCGGCGGTGGGGTGCGCCTCGTAGGTCAAGGTAGCTACGCGTTCGCCGTGGTCGTGGTCGCGCACGATGCCCTCGAACCGCACGAGCGCCCCCATCGCCGTGGTCACCGTCTGCGCCGCGAGCGCGTCCGCATCCAGGGGCTCATGCGTGACGACGTTCCCCAGCACCCGACCCGTCTGCTCCGCAACGTACGCCGGGTCCGCGGGCGCGGGGCTGATGGGCGCGGGCGCAGGGGTTTGGGGCGCGGGCGCCAGTTCCACGATGTGGTCTAGCAGCGGGGCGAGGACCGCACACGCGTCGCGCACGCCTCCGGGGGAGCCGGGAGCTGTGAAGACGAAGGTGGGGCCGGCCATGCCGGCCACGGCGCGGGAGAGCACGGCGGTGGGCGTGTTCTGCACCCCGAGCGCGTAAAACGCCTGGACAACGCCGGGCATCTCCTGGGTGAGGTGGGGAGAGACGGCCTCGACGGTGCGGTCGTCGGCTGTAATGCCCGTGCCGCCGGAAGTGATGACCACGTCCGGGCGGGCGGCGAGGGCGGCGCGCACGGCGGCATCGACATCCTTGTCCGCCACCACGGTGGCGTCGGGGGTGTCAAAACCGGCACCACGGAGGAAGTCCACGGCGATGGGGCCGGAGCGATCAACATAGTGGCCGGCGGCGGCGCGGGTGGAAGCGACGATGACGCGGGCGGTGTAGGGGCGAGAGGCGGTGCGGGGCGAAGTGCTCATAACCGCACCCATGCTAGAGCGGGTAGACCGTAGTCAGGTCGCCGGGGTGGAACGCGGCGCCGGCGGGAACCCTGATGAGGCAGGTCGAAGCGGTGGCTTGGGCGATGAAGTGGGAGCCGGCGCCGCCGACGGGCAGCGCGCAGCCGTCCTCGATGCGGCCGCGGAGGAACTGGTCCTTGCCGTCGAGCCCGCGCACGTCGCCCGCCGACGCCGCCAGCGGCACGCGCACCGGCTCCGGCGCGTGGCCGAGCACCGGCGCGACGTAGAGCCGGAAACTCACCAGCGTGGACACCGGGTTGCCGGGCAGCGAAATCACGGGGATGCCGTCGAAAGTGCTCACGCCCTGCGGACCCCCGGGCTGCTGGGCCACGTGGCCGTACCAGGCGTGATCGCTGAACACCTGGCGCACGACTTCGAACTTGCCGTGACTGATGCCGCCGGAGGTGACAATCGCGTCCACGCCGCAGTCCACACCGCAGTCCGCGGCTGCCGCAACCGCACCGGCAACCGCATCGCTGACGGCTTGGCGAAGCACCGAAGGGTCGTCGTCCGTGCGCACGTGGCCCGCCACCTCAATACCGGCGCGTGCGGCCAGGGCGCGCAGCATCGGCCCGTTCGAATCCGGGATGCTCGCCGCGCCCGCGCTGCCGATCTCGCGCCCGCCGGTGACCAGCAGGATCCGCGCGGGGCGCTGGGCCGCCACCTTGTCGATGCCCTGCGCGGCTAGCGTCGCCACCAGCGCAGGTCCGACACGGGTGCCGGCGGGCGCAATCACGTCGCCCGCTGCCACATCAACCCCGCGCGGGCGCACGAACTGGCCCGCGTCCCCGGGTGGGACGCGCACGGTTTCGCCTTCCGCCTGGAACTGGGGCGGCTCGCACGCCTCCACCGGCACCACGCGCACGGTGCCGCGGGGCAGCTTCGACCCGGTCATCACCGGCGCCGCAAGCGACCCGAGCCCGGCCGGATACAACGCCTCCGGGTCCACACCCGCGGGCACCGTCGGTCCCACCTGCGCCTCCTCGGCCTCCACGAACCCGAGCGCGTACCCGTCCATCTGCGAGTTGTCGAACGCCGGCGAATCCACCGTGGCCACCACGTCTTCGGTGAGGGTGGCGTGGTGCAAGGAAGCGTCGAAAAGCAAGGTGCTCCGCGGCTCACGCGCGGGGACGAGCTCGCGCACGGCGGCGAGGTGGGCTTCGGGCGTGCGTTGCATGGCAGCTACTCTAGCCCCATGCGCATCAACTATTTCGCCGCCGCCCGCGCCGCCGCCGGGGTGAGCGAGGAGGAGGTTGGCCAGTACCCGACGCTGGAGCTGTTGCTTGCCGACGCTTCCTCGAACCACCCCGCACTCCAGCCAATCCTGCCGCGCTGCTCGTTCCTGGTGGACGGTCTGCGGGCAGAGCCGTCCGCATCGCTCGAGGGGGCTGCGCGCGTGGATGTGTTGCCGCCGTTCGCGGGCGGCTAGAGCGCTCGGAGGGTGACCCGGGCGGGGTCGACGTCCCAGGTCACGGCCTCGCTGGGGGTGTAAGGGCGATCTGCGATGGCGATGAGCACGCCGTTGCCGCCGGCGAGCTCGACGGCCATCTCGCCTGTCGGGAGGGCATCGACTGAGGCGACGGTTGCCGCCCGCGCGAAGCCGGCCGGGGCGAGGCGCACGTCGCGTGCGGAAAACACCGCGGCACCGGGGCCATGCTTATCGACGCTTCCTTGCATAGCCCCGAAGTCTGTGACCAGCGCCTGGGCTTGCGGGTCGAGGGTGCCGGGGAGCCAGTTCGTCCCGGCAAGCCGCGCGCTGAAGGCGCTGGAGGGGGCGCGCAGCTCCTCGGCGGCAGGGCGCAGCGCAATCACCTCGCCGCGCTCCATGACGGCGACGTGATCGGCCAGCGTGGCGATGTCCGTATATGCGTGGGTGATCAGGATCGTGGTGCGGTGGTGCTTGGTGGCCTGGAGGAATCGACGCCACTGGGCTGCGGCTTGGGCGTCGATGGCGGCGAGGGGCTCGTCCAGAATCAGCACCGCGGGGCGCGCTGCGAGGGCGCGGACCAGCGCCACCTGTGCGGCCTGTCCGCCGGAGAGGGCGGGGACGGGAACGTCGGCGAGTTCTTGGAGGCCCGCCGCGGCGAGGAGTGCGCGTGCGCGCTGCGCTTGGGCCGTCCCGGTGCCGGCAACCATGGCGACGGCACCGAGCGCGGTGGCGGTGGGCGGCAGGCCCGGGTTTTGCGTGAGCAGGACTACGCCGCGCTGGTGGGGCGGGACGTGCGTGCGGGTGTCGTCTTGGAGGGTGCGCCCGCCGATGGCGATGGTCAGGCCGGTGAGCCTGCCGGCAATGCGGCCGGCGAGGGTGGTCTTGCCGGCGCCGTTCGGGCCGATCAGCGCGGTGACGGTGCCCGCCGGGAATGTCGAGGTTCCGGCGGTGATGGCCGGTGGTTCCGCGGCGGGGCGGGTGAGCTCGGCGAGGCGTTGAATGTCGAGGGGGTGCGTCGCCCGAGCTTGCGGCGCGGGGTCGCGGTGCAGCAGCGTCGGGAGGAGCGACAGGGCGAGGGTAGCCAGAGCCAGCGCGACGAGGATTGCCGCGAGGCCGTACGCGAGGTCCTGGTCGATTTCGCGGGCGAGGTAGATGCCAAGCGGCATGGTGCGGGTGGTGCCCGGCATCGAGCCGGCGAAGGTGAGCGTGGTGCCGAATTCTCCCAGCGAGCGCGCGAACGCGAGCCCCGCCGCGGAAACCAGCGCGGGGCGGATAGCGGGAAGCACCACCTTCCGGATGGTGGTGGCCGGGCTGAGCCCCACGCCCTGGGCGGAGTCTGTCACCTCTGGGTCCAGCTGGCGCAACGCGGCGTCAAGGGTGATGACGACGAACGGCAGCGCGATGAAGGTGTGCGCGGCAACCACGCCGGGGAAGGCGAAGGCGAAGGTGATGCCGGTAGCGTCCAGAAGCGGGGCGAGCGCCCCGCGTTTGCCGATGAGCGCGGTGAGCGCCAGACCCGCCACCACGGGCGGCAGCGCGAGCGGGAGCAGCACCAGTAGGCGGGCCAGATGCGCGGTGTTCCGGCCACGCTGCATCCAGAGCGCCAGCGGCAGCCCGAGCACGAGACTCGACAACGTTGCTAAGAGCGCGGCCACAAGCGTGACCCGCAGCATCTCGCGCGTGGCGGGATCCGTCGCGATGCCGCCGATGTCGGCCCAGGGCACGCGCAGCCCGAGCGCCGCGACGGGCAGGACGATCGCAGCCAGGGCCGCCGCGGCCAGCGCTGCGACGGCAGCGGGCACCCGCGGTTGAATGCGGGTTGGCGCGGTGCTTCGCTGGGTGGTTTCAGGCATTGGGCGCGGTTAGCCAGCCGGGGTGAAGCCGTGGGAGGACCAGATGTTGCGGGCGGCGTCGGAAAGCAGCAGCTCCACGAAGGCTTCGGCGGCGGCGCGGTCGGTGGTGGTGGTGGTGGCTATGGCGGCAACCAGTTCGTTGCGGTGCTCGGCGGCGTGGGGGATCTCGATGACCTCGACGGCACCACCCGCGGCGGCCGCGTCCGTGGCGTAGACGAAGCCCGCGTCCGCTTCAGCAGAAACCACTTTGCCCAGGGTGTCGGTCACGCTGTGTTCCAGCGAGACCGGATTGAGCTGCAGGTTGTTCGCGGCCGCCAGCGTTCGGGTGGCGGCGCCGCAGGGGACCTGCGCATCGCAGATCACCAGGCTCACGCCGGGGCCGGCTGCGTCCTCCACCCGGGCGATGCCGGCCGGGTTGCCCTTCGGCACCACCAAGACCAGCGTGTTCGTTGCAACCACCCGCGGATGTTCGGCTACGCCGGCGGCGACGGCCCTTTCCATGGTCGCGGCGTCCGCGGTGATGAGCACATCGCCGGGCGCGCCCGCCGCGAGCTGCTGCAGCAGGTCGGCCGAGCCGGCGTTGACAAACACCAGCTCCGGGCCCGATAGAGCCTGCAGGTCCTCGTTGAGCACGCGTGTCGACGCCGCCCCGAACACCGTCAAATCCTGCGGCGCCGGTGCGCCGCAGGCAGCGAGGCCGGCGGCGGCTGCGAGCGCGGCGGCGGTGCGCTGGGTGTTGTTCACAGGTCCACCTTACCCAGCGCCGCGAGCTCTTCCGGAGTGTCGTAATCCGTCTCCGCGCCGTCGCCGGGCACGGTGACCAGCCTGCCCGCCGCACGCGCCCGGCGCAGGAGCGCCATGGCCGGGGCACCGCGGGGATCCACCGCAGCAAGGGCGTCTTCCAGAGCCCTGCGCCGCCACAGCGCGCAGAGGGGTTGGATGCGGCCGTCGGCGGAGACGATCGAGGCGGCGTCCGCGCCTGGGCCCGCAGCGTCCAGCGCCTCGGCGAGGCGGGGAATCAGGGTGCCGGAGCGCGGCGCGTCCACGGCGACAACGGCGATGAGGTCCACCCCGTCCACGCCGTCCGCACCGTCCACGCCGGTGAGCCGTGCAAGGCCCGCTGCGATGCCGGCCACCGGACCACCGAACGGCGGCTCCTCGCTCACAGTCGGCACTACGGCTGGGTCCAAGCCCAAGTCCTGCGGGGAGACCACCACGCGGGGCCAGTGGGCGGGGAGGTGGTGCGAGCAAACGTCGATAAGCCGGGAGCCGTCGACGCGCACCTGCGCCTTGTCCGCGCCCATGCGGGAGGAGCGGCCGCCGGCGAGGATGATTACGCCGATGGGGGCGGTCACTGCGGCAGCTCGCGGGACCAGTCGCCGGAGCGGCCGCCGGATTTTGCGGTGATGCCCATGCGGCGGATATAAGCGGTCCGGTCCACGCCCTTGACCATGTCGATGACGTTGAGGGCAGCGACGCTCACGGCGGTGAGCGCTTCCATCTCCACGCCGGTGCGGTCGGCGGTGCGGACTGTGGCTTGGATGGCCACGTGATCGTCGGCAAGCGTGAGCTCCACCGCGCACCCGTGGACCCCGATGGTGTGGGCGAGGGGGAGCAGCTCGGGCACGCGCTTGGCGGCCGCGATACCCGCCACCCGCGCGACGGCCAGCACGTCGCCCTTGGGCACGGTGCCATCGCGAAGCGCCTGCATGACCTCGGGCGAGCAGGCGACCTCGCCCTGCGCCGTGGCCTCGCGGACGGTGGGTTGTTTCGCCGTGACATCGACCATGTAGGCCTCGCCGCTGCCGTTCAGGTGCGTGAATTCCATGGGGCAGACACTACGGCACCGCGGCAATAATCACGGAGGCGAACACCACTGCGGCGGAGAATCAGGGTGCGGTTCAGGGTGATCCCCCTCGCGGGCGGGTGCCGCCGAGGCGTGTAATAGAGGTATGGAAACGCGCCAGCTCCAACCCCTGCACCGTCCGCCCCAGCCGGCCCCGCGGCGACCCCGGCCGCAGCGCAGCGCCACGACCGTCCGCTATCTCGCCCCCGACGTGGCGCGCGGCATGGCGCTTTTGGGCATCATCTTGGCGAACATCCCCACCGCGTGGCTGCCGCACTACGGCGCGGAATACGCGGAGCACTTCGGCGGGTACAGCGGAGCTCCCACGCTGGCGGAGCAACTGTGCATTGTTTTCCAGGCGATGTTCGTGCACGTGCGCGGGCTGCCGATGTTCTCCACGCTGCTGGGCGTGGGCATCGGCATGATCGCGGTCAGCCTGGCCAAGCGCGGGTACACGCCGAAGGAGGCCCGGCGCCTCATGATCCGGCGCTACGCGTGGCTGCTGGCTTTGGGGGCAGTGCACATGGCGCTGCTGTTCAGCGGCGACATCATGGTCACCTACGGCTGCCTTGGCATCATCGTCGCCTTCCTGCTCAGGCGCAGCGACACGGCGCTGCGGTGGATTGCCGGAGTGTGCTTCGCCCTCATGGCGCTGGGCACCGCAACCCCTGTGATCACGTTTGGGGGTGATCCGGACCTTCTCGCGGACAAAGTGGGCACCATCCCCGTAGACGCGCCCACAACCGGCGCCGAGCTGCTGAACAACCTGGGTACGGTGCTGGTATCTGTCATTGCCACCCCGTTCTTCGCACTGCTGCTGCTCCCGCCGGTGCTGGTCGGCTACATCTGGGGCCGCGCCGGGGTACTGGGCAATGTGGCGGACCACCGCCGCGAGCTCACGTGCTGGGTGTGGGTTGCGGTTACAGTGATCCTCCTGGTCGGCTTGCCGTGGGGCCTGTCCGCGATCGGGGTGCTGCCCTACGAGTGGGAGGCCACGCTGCACTCCGCCAACGTGGTCATGGGCCTGCTCACCGGCCCAGGCATCGTCGCCGCCGTGGCGCTTGCGCTGGAGCCGATGCAGCGCCGCGTGGAGGCTGGAGCGGGCACACCGTGGTGGTTGCGGCCGTTCGTCGCACTCGGAAAGCGCTCGATGAGCGGCTACGTGGGCCAATCCCTCATCATGGTGCCGATCCTGCTCACCGTCCCCGCGTCCACCCTGCTCGCGCTCACCATCCCGCAGCAGATGTGGCTGGGCGTGCTGGTCTGGGCGATCACCCTGGTCGCGGCGTGCCTGCTCGAACTCGCCGGCCAGCCCGGCCCGTTCGAGCGCCTGCACCGCCGCCTCTCCTACGGCAAGCAGGGGTTGCGGCCTCAGATCAGCAGCACGTCCACTTCGGGGCTCTTGCTTGACGACGCTTCCCGGACCGCCACCCCGTCACAACCCACCAGCGTGGCAACCATGTGGGAGCCCGGAGCGAGCGGGGAGAGCGCCTCGGCCCGCGGGGTTGTTTCACCGTAGTCCAGCCGCACCGGCACGAGGAGGGTGGTGCCGGGCTTGGGCCGAGGGAAGTCGGGGGCGACGCTGGCGCGCACTCGCGGGCGCTCGTGGGGGAGCAGGCCGCGAGTCTCGCCCGCGGCGGCGCGGATGAGCGGGCTCAGGTAGAGGTGCGCGGAGACGAACGCCGCCACCGGGTTGCCGGGAAGGCACACCACCGGGGTGCCGCGCCAGGTGGCCAGGCCCTGCGGCCCGCCGCGGCGAGGAGTTCGCGTGCGCGGTCGGTGCCCGCGACCATCTCGACCGCGGTGAGCGCCGTGGCGGTGGGCGGCAGGCCCGGGTTCTGGGTGAGTAGGACCACGCCGCGTTGGTGCGGCGGGACGTGCGTGCGGGTGTCGTCTTGGAGGGTGCGCCCGCCGATGGCGATGGTCAGACCGGTGAGCCTGCCGGCAATGCGGCCGGCGAGGGTGGTCTTGCCGGCGCCGTTCGGGCCGATGAGGGCGGTGACGGTGCCCGCCGGGAATGTCGAGGTTCCGGCGGTGATGGCCGGTGGTTCCGCGGCGGGGCGGGTCAGCTCGGCGAGGCCGGTGATGTCGATGCTGCCGGTTTCGCGGGCTTGGGGCGCGGGGTCGCGGTGCAGCAGCGTCGGGAGGAGCGACAGGGCGAGGGTAGCCAGGGCCAGTGCGACGAGGATTGCCGCGAGGCCGTAGGCCAAGTCTTGGTCTATCTCGCGGGCGAGGTAGATGCCAAGCGGCATGGTGCGGGTGGTGCCCGGCATTGATCCCGCGAACGTGAGTGTTGTGCCGAATTCGCCGAGTGAGCGCGCGAACGCGAGCCCCGCCGCGGAAACCAGCGCGGGGCGGATAGCGGGAAGCACCACCTTCCGGATGGTGGTGGCCGGGCTGAGCCCCACGCCGTGGGCGGAATCAACCACCTCCGGATCCAGCTGGCGCAGGGCGGTGTCCAGGGTGATCACCACAAACGGCAGCGCGATGAAGGTGTGCGCGGCAACCACGCCGGGGAAGGCGAAGGCGAAGGTGATCCCGGTGGCGTTGAGTAGCGGCGCCAGCGCCCCGCGGTTGCCCAGGAGTGCTGTGAGCGCGAGGCCGGCCACCACGGGCGGCAGCGCGAGCGGGAGCAGCACCAGCAGGCGCGCGAGGTGGGCGGTGTTCCGGCCACGCTGCATCCAGAGCGCCAGCGGCAGCCCGAGCAGCAAGCACAGGAGCGTGGCCAAGAGCGCGGACGCGAGCGTTACGCGCAGCATCTCGCTCGTGGCGGGGTCCGCGGCTATTGCGCCGAGCCCAGCCCACGGCACACGCAGGCCGAGCGCCGCGATGGGCAGCACGATGGTGGCCAGCGCTACCGCGGCCAGCGTCGCGACGGCAACCGGCACCCGCGGCTGAATGCGGGTTGGTGCGGTGCTTCGCTGGGCGGTTTCAGGCATTGGGCGCGGTTAGCCAGCCGGGGTGAAGCCGTGGGAGGACCAGATGTTGCGGGCGGCGTCGGAAAGCAACAGCTCCACGAAGGCCTCGGCGGCGGCGCGGTCGTCGGTGGTGGTGGCTATGGCGGCAACCAGTTCGTTGCGATGCTCGGCGGCGTGGGGGATCTCGATGACCTCGACGGCGTCGCCGGCGGCGGCCGCGTCAGTGGCGTAGACGAAGCCCGCGTCCGCTTCAGCAGAAACCACCTTGCCCAGGGTGTCTGTCACGCTGTGTTCCAGCGAGACCGGATTGAGCTGCAGGTTGTTCGCGGCCGCCAGCGTGCGGGTCAGGGCGCCGCAGGGGACCTGCGCATCGCAGATCACCAGGCTCACGCCGGGGCCGGCTGCGTCCTCCACCCGGGCGATGCCGGCCGGGTTGCCCTTCGGTACCACCAAGACCAGCGTGTTCGTTGCAACCACCCGCGGGTTCTCGGCTACGCCGGCTGCGACGGCCCTTTCCATGGTGGGGGCGTCCGCGGTGATGAGGACATCGCCGGGTGCGCCCGCCGCGAGCTGCTGCAGCAGGTCAGCCGAGCCGGCGTTGACAAACACCAGCTCCGGGTCCGATAGAGCCTGCAGGTCCTCGTTGAGCACGCGTGTCGACGCCGCCCCGAACACCGTCAAGTCCTGCGGCGCCGGTGCGCCGCAGGCAGCGAGGCCGGCGGCGGCTGCGAGCGCGGCAGCGGTGCGCTGGGTGTTGTTCACAGGTCCACCCTACCCAGCGCCGCGAGCTCCTCCGGAGTGTCGTAATCCGTCTCCGCGCCGTCGCCGGGCACGGTGACCAGCCTGCCCGCCGCACGCGCCCGGCGCAGGAGCGCCATGGCCGGGGCGCCGCGGGGATCCACCGCAGCAAGGGCGTCTTCCAGAGCCCTGCGCCGCCACAGCGCGCAGAGGGGTTGGATGCGGCCGTCGGCGGAGACGATCGAGGCGGCGTCCGCGCCTGGGCCCGCAGCGTCCAGCGCCTCGGCGAGGCGGGGAATCAGGGTGCCGGAGCGCGGCGCGTCCACGGCGACAACGGCGATGAGGTCCACCCCGTCCACGCCGTCCGCACCGTCCACGCCGGTGAGCCGTGCAAGGCCCGCGGCGATGCCGGCCACCGGCCCGCCGAACGGCGGGTCTTCGCTCACGGTGGGCGCTACGGCCGGGTCCAGGTCCAAGTTCTGCGGGGAGACCACCACGCGGGGCCAGTGGGCGGGGAGGTGGTGCGAGCAAACGTCGATAAGCCGGGAGCCGTCGACGCGCACCTGCGCCTTGTCCGCGCCCATGCGGGAGGAGCGGCCGCCGGCGAGGATGATTACGCCGATGGGGGAGGTCACTGCGGCAGCTCGCGGGACCAGTCACCGGAGCGGCCACCGGATTTCGCGGTGATGCCATGCGGCGGACGTAGGCTGTCCGGTCTACACCCTTGACCATGTCGATCACGTTGAGGGCGGCGACGCTCACGGCGGTGAGCGCCTCCATCTCCACGCCGGTGCGGTCGGCGGTGCGCACGGTTGCGGTAATTGCCACGTGGTCGCTCTCCAGCGCCAGCTCTACCGCGCACCCGTGGACCCCGATGGTGTGGGCGAGGGGAAGCAGCTCCGGCACGCGCTTCGCCGCCGCAATGCCCGCCACACGGGCGACGGCCAAAACATCGCCCTTGGGCACGGTACCGTCGCGAAGCGCCTGCATGACTTCGGGGGAACAGGCGACCTCGCCCTGCGCCGTGGCTTCGCGGACCGTGGGTTGCTTCGCGGTGACATCGACCATGTAGGCCTCGCCGCCGCCGTTCAGGTGCGTGAATTCCATGGGGCAGACACTACGGCACTGCGGCAATAATCACGGAGGCGAACATCACCGGGGCAAAGATCAGGGTGCGAATCAGGGTCATCCCCCTCGCCGGTGGTCAGCGGGCAGGCGTGTAATAGAGGTATGGAAACGCGCCAGCTCCAACCCCAGCCCCAAAGGCAACGCTCCGCCACGACCGTCCGTTATCTCGCCCCTGATGTGGCGCGCGGCATGGCGCTTCTGGGCATCATCCTGGCGAACATCCCCACAGCCTGGCTGCCCCACTTCGGTGTGGAGCACGCGGAGCAATTCGGCGGGTACAGCGGCGCGCCGACGCTGGCGGAACAGCTGCTGATTGTCTTCCAAGCCATGTTCGTGCATGCCCGCGGGCTGCCGATGTTCTCCACGCTGCTGGGTGTGGGCATCGGCATGATCTCTGTCAGCCTGGCTCAGCGCGGGTACACGGCGAAGGAAGCCCGTCGGCTCATAATCCGGCGCTACGCCTGGCTCCTCGCACTTGGTGCCGTGCACATCACGCTGCTCTTCAGTTTCGACATCATGTTCACCTACGGCTGTTTGGGCATCATCGTGGCATTCCTGCTCACGCGCAACGACAAGGTGTTGTTGTGGATCGCCGGCATCTGCTTCGGCATCATGTTCCTCGGCAACGCGATCTCCGTGTTCGCCTCGGGGGCTGATCCGGAATCCATGGCGGATAAAGCTGGCACGCTGCCCATTGACGCGCCCACCAACCTCCCTCAGCTGGTGAGCAACTTGCGCTTAGTGCTGGAAACTGCGATCGCCGCCCCGTTCCTCGCGGTCATGCTGCTCCCGCCGGTCCTGGTCGGTTTCACCTGGGGCCGCGCTGGGGTGCTGGGTAAGGTGGCAGCCCACCGGCGGATGCTGCTGAGGTGGACGTGGGGTGCGGCCGCGGTGATCTTGCTCATCGGTTTACCGTGGGGCCTGTCCGCGATCGGGGTGCTGCCCTACGAGTGGGAGGCCACGCTGCACTCCGCCAACGTGGTCATGGGCCTGCTCACCGGCCCAGGCATCGTCGCCGCCGTGGCGCTTGCGCTGGAACCGGTGCAGCGCCGCGTCGCGGCCGGCGCGGGTACACCGTGGTGGCTGTGGCCGTTCGTCGCACTCGGAAAGCGCTCGATGAGCGGCTACGTGGGCCAATCCCTCATCATGGTGCCGATCCTGCTCACCGTCCCCGCGTCCACCCTGCTCGCGCTCACCATCCCGCAGCAGATGTGGCTGGGCGTGCTGGTCTGGGCGCTCACCCTGGTCGCCGCTTGCCTGCTCGAACTCGCCGGCCAGCCCGGCCCGTTCGAGCGCCTGCACCGCCGCCTCTCCTACGGCAAGCAGGGGTTGCGGCCTCAGATCAGCAGCACGTCCACTTCGGGGCCCATGCTTGACGACGCTTCCCGGACCGCCACCCCGTCACAACCCACCAGCGTGGCAACCATGTGGGAGCCCGGAGCGAGCGGGGAGAGCGCCTCGGCCCGCGGGGTTGTTTCACCGTAGTCCAGCCGCACCGGCACGAGGAGGGTGGTGCCGGGCTTGGGCCGAGGGAAGTCGGGGGCGACGCTGGCGCGCACTCGCGGGCGCTCGTGGGGGAGCAGGCCGCGAGTCTCGCCCGCGGCGGCGCGGATAAGCGGGGCGAGGTAGAGGTGCGCGGAGACGAACGCCGCCACCGGGTTGCCGGGAAGGCACACCACCGGGGTGCCGCGCCACGTTGCCAGACCTTGCGGGCCGCCGGGGCGTTGCGCGACGTGGCCGAACCAGGCTGCGCCGTCGGAGCTGCCCGCCGCGTCTGTACCCTCAAGCACCTCCCGGACCACGTCGAACGCGCCGGCGCTCACCCCGCCGGAGGTGACAACCAAGTTGTGCTCCGCGCAGGCGCTGCCCAAAAGCGAACGGAACTCTGCCGCGCCGTCGCGGGCGTGCAGCTGGGTGACCTCCGCGCCCGCAGCCCGGGCGATGGCGGCCAGCATGGGCAGGTTCGAGTTCGGGATTTGCGCGCCCTGGATCTCGCCGGGCCAGGGGACGAGCTCGTCCCCGGTCGAGATCACGGCCACCTGCGGTCTCGCCGTCACCTTCACCTCCCGCACGCCGGTAGCTACCAGCGCGGCGAGGGTGCCGGCATCCACAAGGGCACCTTGCCTTGCGACGATCCCCCCAACCCCCACGTTCGACCCCGCCCGCCGGATGTGGTCCCGACCGGCCTGTACGTCCTGGATAGTGACTTCCGCAGGCAGCGGCACGGGGCCGCGGGGGATGTCAGTCTGCTCGACAGGGATGACCACGATGTCGCTTCCGGGTGGGACGGGCGCGCCCGTCATCACGCGGACCGCGTTGCCCGGCGGGCACGATTCCGCATGCGCGCCGGCGGGAATGTCGCCGGCGACGGGGAGGGTGACCGGTGTACCTGCGGCGGTGTCGCCAGTCGCTCCGGCGACATCAGACGCATGGACAGCGAAGCCGTCCATCGCGGCGTTGTCGAAGGGTGGCACAGCGAAGCGTGCTGGCACGTCGGCGGCGAGGTGGAGGCCTGCGGCGTCGAAAAGCGGGAGGCGCTGCGTGCCGGGGCGGGCGAGGCCGGCGAGGGCGAGGACCGCGGCGGCGTGCTCGGCGATGGTGCGCGGGGCTGTGTGCTCGGCAATGGAGCGCGGGGTCACGGGGCTTAGCCGCCGATCTCGCTCATCAGGCGTTCCGGTTTCAAGAACCCCGGATCGTCGATGCCGTGGCCGGGCTTTTTCGCCCACATCGCGCCCGCCCACAGTGCAGCGAGTTCATCGTCGCTCGCGCCGGCGCGCATGGCGTCGCGGAGGGAGACCTCGTCCGCGGCGGCGGAGAAGAGGCAGGAGCGCACGGCGCCGTCGGTGGTCAGGCGGGTGCGGTCGCACGCGCCGCAAAAAGGGTGGGTAACAGATGCGATGATGCCCACGCGGCCGCGGCGGCCGGTCGCGGGGTCTGCGATGTCCCAGCGTGCGGCGGGAGCGGCACCGCGTGGCTCGGCGGCCGGGGAGAGGTCGAAACGTTCCTTCAACCGTCCCAGGATCTCCTCAGCGGTGACCATGTTCGTGCGGTCCCACTTCTCGCGGGGGCCAAGCGGCATCTGCTCGATGAACCGCAGCTCCAGGCCGCGGACAAGGGCGAAGTCTGCCAGGTCGCACACCGCGTCCTCATTCACACCCGGCATCACCACGGCGTTGATTTTCACAGGCGTGAGCCCCGCGGCCAGCGCGGCATCGATGCCCGCAATCACATCGGGGAGCCGGTCGCGCCGGGTCAGTGCCGCGTACTGCTCGCGGTCCACGGTGTCCAAGGAGATGTTGATGCGGTCCAACCCAGCGGCGGCCAAACCGGCAGCGCGGCGGTCTAACCCCAGCGCATTGGTGGTGAGCGCGGTGGTTGGGTTCAAGCCGTCGTCGGCACGCAAGCCCTTCGTCGCCCGAACGATGTCCTCGAGGGAGCGGCGCAAAAGCGGCTCGCCGCCGGTGAAGCGGACTTGGCGGATGCCCAGCTGTTCCACGGCGATGCGGATGAGGCGGATCACCTCGCCGTCGTCAAGCGTGTGCTCCGTGGGCAGCCACTCCAGTCCGTCTGCGGGCATGCAGTACGTGCAGCGGAGGTTGCAGCGGTCCGTGAGGCTGACGCGCAGGTCGCGCGCGGTGCGGCCGTACGAGTCAACGAGGGTGGATGGTGCCTTCGGAGCCATAGTGCGCCCAATGATAGGCGGGGCGCGGCCGGTGGCGTTAGTCCGCGGCCCCCTCCGGCGCCTGCGCAGGGGAGGAGGCCTCCGCGGCCCCCTCCGGCTCCACCTTCCGCGAGCGGTTGCCCGGGCCCGGCAGGGCGATGATGTCGAACTCGTCGCGCTTGAGATGCTTGCGCAGGTCCTTCTTGTCAAACTTGCCCACGCTGGTCTTGTCGATGGAGCGCACGAACGTCCAGTACTCCGGTGCCATCCAGCGCGGCAGCACATCCGCCAAGCCGGAGCGGAGCGCCGCCGCAGTCTCCTCCGTCGGCTCGAACTCCGGGTGCAGCACAGTCACAGCCAGCGGGCGCTCTCCCCACTTTTTGTCCGGAATGCCGATCACGGCGCACTCGATCACCATGTCGGACTCCATGATGAGGTTTTCCACCTGCGCAGAGTAAATCCACTCGCCGCCGGAGCGGATGACGTCGCGGGCGCGGTCGTAGAGCGTCATGAACCCGTCGTGCGTCACGGTGCCCACGTCGCCGGTTCGCAGCCAGCCGTCCGCGGTGAAGTGCTCCCGCTCGTCCGTGATGGATTCACCCCTGAACTCGCTGGCCAACTGGCCCGCTTCCTGCGTGGGGGAGTGGTAGTACTCCTTGGCCACCAGGTTGCCGCGGACCTGGATCTCGCCCTGGGTGAGGTCGTTCGCAGCCATCACGCGTCCGTCGTTGACCACGCGGTATTCCAGCCAGGGGGCGAAACGGCCCTGGGACACGCGGTACGCCCAGCGCGCCTCACCTGCAGCGCCCGACGGGGGCCTGGACACGGTGCCCACGGTGGAGGTCTCGGTCATGCCCCACACGTGCACCACATCCACGCCGTAGCGTTCCTCCCACACTTTGATCAAGCCGGGCGGGGCAGGGGAGCCGCCGACGTAAATCTCTTGGAGACTCATGCGTTCCGGCGGGTTGTGCAGGTAGTGCACCATGAGCTGGATCCACAGCGTGGGCACGCCGTGCGCCACACGCGGGTGGGTGGAAGCGATGAGTTTGGCCAGCGTCGGCGCAGACACGTCCGAATCCGGGAGCACGAGCGGGGTGCCCGCGAGGAACGCCGCGAATGGCACGCCCCAGCTGAGCACGTGGTAGATGGGAATGCAGCACAGGAAAGACTCGCCGTGCGCTACCGCCAGCGAATCCGTCGCGCGCAGACTCATCGCCTCGAGCCACAGGGAGCGGTGCGAGTAGGCCACACCCTTCGGCGCGCCCGTGGTCGCGGTGGAGTACACCAGCGCCGCCGCGGTGGTTTCCGGCAGGGTGGGCCAGGCGAAAATCGTGGAGCGCCCGTCCAGCAGCTGCTCATAGCTGCGCGTATCGACGTTTGCCGGAAGCGCCTGCGCTAGTTTTTCCACCGGCTCCAAGCCGGTGAACGCCACCGCTACAACTTGGGGGCAGCGCTCGAGCACACGGCCCAGCTTCTCTGCCAGACGAGGATCCGCCACGATCACCTTCGCCTCGGAGTGGTTGACGATGTAGGCGATCTGGTCCTCCATCAACTGGATGTTCAGCGGCGTGAACACGGCGCCCTTGGCCGCGACGGCGAACATCACCTCCACGTGCTCGGAGCAGTTGTAGAGGAACGTGGCTACGCGCTGGTCCCCGTCAATGCCCAACTCATCGTGCAGCGCGTTCGCGAAAGCCCCCGCACGTGCGCCGATGGTGGCAAACGTGGTCTCTTCCGCCCCGCCAGTGCGCCAGGTGGTGCACTTGGTTTGACCGTGCGTGGTGGACCCGTACTCCAGGATCCTGGCGACGGAAAACGGCACCTCCTGCATCGTTGAAAGCATGAGCCACACTTTAGCCCGAGCGCGGACGGTGTTCGGGGACACGCGGCGTTCGGGGACACGCGGTGGGGTTGCCGGGGTAGCAGTAGGAAAGTTGGCAGGGTGCGCTATAGTGTCCGGCAGGATCCCCGCACCGAGATTTTGCGGAAACCTGCGGGGTCTGTGGAAGCCGCCGCCAGCGGCCCCGGACGCGACCCGCCTCCCGCAGCGAGGGATGCGCGCGGCGAGATCCGCCCCTGTGAATTCACACCCGTTGCCGGTGGCGATTGCGCCGTCGTGGACGCGGCTCGCGGGGAAATGACAATTTGCACAGACTTTTGCACACGAACGCCTCCGGCGCGGGAATACAATCCCGACCGGCCCCGGGGAGGGCAGCTTGGCCCCGCGGGGTGGCGACGAAAGGACATCCGTGACCGAAACGGGCAACGCGGCTAACGGCCGCGACCTCGCTGCACTCAAGCTTCCAGAGCTCCGCAAGATTGCGTCTGAGCAGGGGCTGAAGGGGGTATCCACCCTGCGCAAGGGTGAACTGATTCAAGCAATTACCACCGGCCAGGTACCGGCGAAGGCCGCGGCTAAACCAGCCCGCGAGGCTGAGGCTGGGGCGGGTACCGCTGCCGGTGCTGGGGCGCCGGCTGGTAACGACGAGCCGCGCCAGGCCGGTGCGCGCGAGGCTGCCGCGCACGAGGGCGGCCAGGAGCGCGGTGCTGGCGACAGCGGTGCTTCCGAGAACGGCGCCTCGGAGGTGTCCTCCGAGGCGGAACAGCGCCACGAATCCCGCGCTGCCGCCCGCCGCGCGCGCCGCAACCGCTCCCGCGCTCAGCATGAAGAGGGCGGCGAGGACACGCAGCAGACCGCAGAGACACGCGAGGAGCGTGAGCCGCGCGAGCAGGGTGAAACCCGCGGTCAGCGTGCCGAGCGTCCGGACGAGCGCCGTGACGAGCGCCGTGACGAGCGCGAGGGGGAGCACACTGAGCGTTCCGAGCAGGACGAGCGTCACGACGGCGGCGATGCCGACCGCGGCGGCCGTGAGCGCAATGGGGGCCGCGACCGAGACGGCCGAGACAACCGCGACCGCGATAACCGTGGCCGCAGCAACCGCGATAACCGCGACAACCGCGATAACAACCGTGACGGGGACCGTGAAGACCGTGACGGGCGCGACAACAACCGCGACCGCGACGGCCGGGACAACCGCGATAACAACCGCGACGACAATGACGGCGGTAACCGCCGCGGTCGCCGCGGGCGCCGCAACCGCAACCGCAACCGTGATAACCAGGGCGGGCGCGACAACAACCGGGACAACAACTCCCGCGACAACCAGGGCGACAACCAGAACTTCGAGCCGGAGGAGCTGCAGGAAGTCGCCGGCATCGTGGACGTGGTGGACAACAACACCGCCTTCATCCGCACCACGGGCTACCGCCAGAACTCCGCTGACGTCTTCGTGAACAACAAGCTGGTCCGCCAGAACGGTCTGCGTTCTGGCGATGCCGTCGTCGGCCAAGTGCGCGCCAACGGCCAAGGCCACTCCCACGGCAACGGCCGCAACCGCCAGCGATTCAACCAGCTGGTGCGCGTGGATTCCGTCAACGGCATGACGCCGGAGGAGGCGAAGGGGCGCAAGGAGTTCCACAAGCTCACGCCGCTGTACCCGAACAAGCGCCTGCGCCTGGAGACGGAGCCGAACATCCTGACCACCCGCGTGATCGACCTGGTCATGCCGATTGGTAAGGGCCAGCGCGCCCTGATCGTGTCCCCGCCGAAGGCCGGTAAGACGACGATCCTGCAGAACATCGCCAACGCGATCGCCACCAACAACCCGGAGTGCTACCTCATGGTGGTGCTGGTGGATGAGCGCCCGGAAGAGGTCACCGACATGCAGCGCAGCGTGCGCGGCGAAGTGATTGCCTCCACCTTCGACCGCCCGCCGTCAGAGCACACCGCTGTGGCGGAGCTGGCCATTGAGCGCGCGAAGCGCCTCGTAGAGATGGGCCAGGACGTAGTGGTCCTGCTGGATTCCATCACCCGCCTGGGCCGCGCGTACAACAACTCCTCGCCGGCATCCGGCCGCATCCTTTCCGGCGGCGTGGACTCCAACGCGCTGTACCCGCCGAAGCGCTTCTTGGGCGCGGCCCGCAACATCGAGGAGGGCGGCTCGCTGACCATCATCGCAACTGCCATGGTGGAGACCGGTTCCGCGGGCGATACCGTGATCTTCGAGGAGTTCAAGGGCACCGGCAACGCCGAGCTCAAGCTGGACCGCAAGATCGCGGAGCGCCGCGTGTTCCCGGCTGTGGACGTCAACCCGTCCGGTACCCGCAAGGATGAGTTGCTGATGAGCCCGGAGGAGGCGCGCATCATGCACAAGCTGCGCCGTATTCTCTCCGCGCTTGACCCGCAGCAGTCCATCGACATGCTGATCAAGCAGCTGAAGAAGACCAAGACCAACGGCGAGTTCCTCATGGGTGTGGCCAACTCCGCGCCGATGGTGGCTAGCCAGACTGAGGAGGACTACGTCTAATGGCTGGCGCATCGAACGTCTCCCTCGTTGACGATTACGTCGCGGAGTACGAGGGCATCCAGGCCCAGATGGGCGACCCGGATGTGGCCGCGGATCAGGACCAGTTCCGCAAACTGTCCAAGCGCTACGCGGAGCTGCAGCCGATTATTAAGGTCAACACCGAGCTGAACCAGGCTCGCGAGGACCACGAGGCCGCGGCCGAGATGGCGGCGGAGGACAAGGAGTTCGCCGAGGAGGCGACTCGCCTGGAAGGCGAGATCGTCCGCCTCGAGGAGGAACTCGCTGACCTGCTGGCCCCGCGCGACGAGCACGATGGCGATGACATCATCATGGAGCTCAAGGCCGGTGCCGGCGGCGAGGAAGCTGCGCTGTTCGCCGGCGACCTCGCCCGCATGTACCAGAAGTTCTGCGAGAAGAATGGCCTGACCTGGGAAGTGCTGGACGTGGCTGAGTCCGACCTCGGCGGCGTCAAGGACATGACGGTGGCTGTGAAGTCGAAGAACCCGTCGCGCGACGGCGCATGGTCCAAGCTCAAGTTCGAAGGCGGCGTGCACCGCGTGCAGCGCATCCCGGTGACTGAGTCTCAGGGCCGCATCCAGACCTCCGCCGCCGGTGTCTACGTCTTCCCGGAGCCGGACGAGGTGGAGAGCGTGAACATCGACGAGAAGGATCTCCGCGTCGACGTGTACCGTTCCTCCGGCAAGGGCGGCCAGGGCGTGAACACCACCGACTCGGCTGTCCGCATCACCCACCTGCCTACGGGCATTGTGGTGACCTGCCAGAACGAGCGTTCCCAGATCCAGAACCGCGCCCGCGCCATGCAGGTGTTGCAGGCCCGCCTGGACCAGCTGGAGCGCGAGAAGGCCGAGGCCGCCGAGGCTGAGGGCCGCGCGTCCCAGGTGCGCACCATGGACCGCTCCGAGCGCATCCGCACCTACAACTGGCCGGAGAACCGCATTTCGGATCACCGCATCAACTACAAGGCCAACAACCTTGACTCGGTGTTGGACGGCAACATGGATGATCTGATCGGCGCGCTGCAGACGCACGAGCGCCAGGAGCGCCTTGAGGCCGAATAGCAGGCCCGGCACCCCGCGCGAGCTGGTGGCGGCCGCCGCTGCCAGGCTCACGGAGTCCGGGGTGCCCACCCCGCTTGTCGACGCTCGCTTGATCGCCGCCCACCTTCTGGGCGTGCGCCCCCTCGAGGTGGCGTTCACGGAACCGGAAGGTGAGGCAGCGGAGCGCTTTGCGCGGGACTTCGACGGCGCCATCGCCCGCCGCGCGCATCGCGAACCGTTGCAGCACATCATCGGCACCGCGCCCTTCGGCGAACTTACGCTCACCGTGGGCCCCGGCGTATTCATTCCGCGTCCCGAAACTGAGGTGCTGGCGGCGTGGGCGATTGAACGGCTTGCCGGCATGGAAACCGGCATGGGCGCCGAAATTTTCACCGCGCGGCCGACCGTCGTCGACCTAGGCACCGGCTCTGGCGCGCTCGCCATCGCCATCGCCCGGGCCCACCCGAATGCCCAGGTCATCGCCGTCGAGCGCTCCGAAACGGCGAGACACTACGCGGAGGGTAATGCGGCGGGAAATGGAACGTCGATAAGCATTGTGCCCGGGGACATGACGGACCCCGAGCTGCTCCGCGAGCTGGATGGGCGCGTGGATCTGATTGTGGCGAACCCGCCGTACGTGCCGGAGACGGGGGAGCTGGAGCCGGAGGTGTACCGCGACCCGCACGAGGCCGTGTTCTCCGGCGCGGACGGGATGGAGGCGATCCGCGGGCTCGTGCCGGTGGCCGCGCGCCTGCTCGCGCCCGGCGGCTGGCTGGGCATCGAGCACGACGACACCACTTCCCTTGCCACCCAGGAGCTGCTACTTGCCGACGGCCACTTCACCGGCGTCTCGCCCCTGAACGACCTCACGGACAGGGCGCGGTTTGTCACGGCGAGTAAGGTTGGCCCCTATGGCAAGCACGATCTTTAACTGCCTGAACCCGCAGGGCCGCGAGGACGGCCTGCGCGCCGCCACGGACGCAGTGCGCGCGGGGGAGTGCGTGGTTCTGCCCACGGACACCGTATACGGCATTGGCGCGGACGCGTTCAACAACGACGCGGTGGCGCAGCTTTTGGCCACGAAGCGCCGCGGGCCGGACATGCCGGTGCCGGTGCTGGTGGGCTCCTGGGTGACCATCCAGGGCCTGGTGCGCGAGTTCAACGACACCGCGAAGACGCTGGTGGAGGCGTTTTGGCCGGGCGGGCTTTCCATCATCGTGCCGGAGGCGCCCAGCTTGCCGTGGAACCTGGGGGACACCCGCAGCACGGTGCTGCTGCGGATGCCGAATCAGCCGTTGGCCATTGAGCTGCTGCAGGAGACGGGCCCGATGGCCGTGTCTTCCGCCAACATCTCCGGCAACGCGCCGGCGCTCACCGCCGCGGAGGCGAAGCAGCAGTTCGGCGACGCGGTGGGTGTGTATCTTGACGGCGGTCCGGCGCAGGTGGGCGAGCCCTCCACCATCGTGGACATTTCCTCCGGCGCGCCGGTGATTCTGCGTGAAGGCGCGATCCCCGCCGAGCGGATCGGCGAGGTGCTGGGCCTCGACCCCGAGCAGCTGCGGAGGAAGTAGGTGGGCGGCGCCGGCGTGCCAATGCGCGAGCTGGGCCTCGTGCTGCTTGTGGCCGCCGCGATTACCTACCTGTGCACCGGCCTGGTGCGTTCCGTGCTGGTGCGTACTGGCCGGGTGGCGGAGATTCGCCAACGCGATGTGCACACGCAGCCCACGCCGTCCGTGGGCGGGGTGGCCATGTTCACCGGCATGGTGTGCGCGATCTTCTTGGCGCAGCAGCTTCCAGCCTTGACCCGCGGATTCGAGCCGGTTACGCCCGAGATGACGGCGGTGGTCGCTGGCGCGTTCGCCATAGTCCTGGTGGGCGTGGTGGATGATCTTTATGAGCTCGGCGCGCTGGCGAAGCTGGTGGGGCAGTGCTTCGCGGCGGTACTGATGGCGCTGCTGGGCATTGTGTTCACCGTCTTCTACCTGCCGTTTGGCGGCGGAACCACCCTGATTCTGGACCAAGTCCAGGGGGTGGCGTTGAGCGCACTGTTCACGGTGATGTTGATCAACGCCGTGAACTTCGTGGACGGCATCGACGGCCTGGCGGCCGGGCTGGGCATGATTGCCGGCTCCGCGATCCTGCTGTTCTCGCTTACCGTGCTCCACGACCAGGGCGGCGCCGTCTCCGCGTACCCGCCCGCGATCATCTGCGCGACCTTGGTGGGCATCTGCGCCGGGTTCCTACCGCACAACTTCGAGCCGGCCCGCATTTTCATGGGGGATTCCGGCGCGATGCTCATCGGGCTCATGCTCTCCGCGGCGTCCGTCTCCGCGTCCGGCAAGATCAACATGTCGCTGTACGGCGCGGCCGACCTGGTGGCGTTGATGAGCCCGGTCATTGTGGTGCTTGCCGCAATTGCCCTGCCGGTGCTGGACCTGCTGTGGGCCGTGGTGCGCCGCCTGGCCCGCGGGCAGCGGCCGTGGGAGGCGGACGCGGGCCACTTCCACCACCGCCTCCTGGCGCTCGGCCACACCCACCGCCGCACCGTGCTGGTGCTCTACATGTGGATCTCCGCCGTGGCACTCGGCGCCGTGAGCTTCTCCGTCGTGCCCACCCGCTACGCACTGGGCTTTACGACGCTTGCTTTGCTCACCGCCTTCATTGCCACCCTGGTGCCGTTGGCGAAGGGCAAGATCGGGCCGCGGGTAGGATAAACGCCCATGACGAACCCTGAGCAGGATTCCACCACGCCCGATCTCACCGTGCGTGACACCGCGGAGTTTGAGGACCACCGCCTGCCGCTTCAGCGCGCGCTGAAGTTCGGCGGGTGGGCGCTGGTGGTGCTCACGGTGCTCTCGCTGATGGGGTGGGGCGCCGCGCGGGACCTGCCCGGCATCTGGGGTGTGCTGATGGGCGTTGGCATCGGCGGCGGCTTTGTGCTGGCTACGGCGCTGACTGTGCTGGCCACCTCCAACTCTTCGCCCACCGCGACTATGGCGGTGGTGCTGGGCGGCTGGCTGGTAAAGATGGTGATCTTGGTCCTGCTGCTGCTCTGGCTGAAGCAGTACAGCTTTTACGACGGCACCGCGTTCGGCGTGACAACGATCGCCGCACTCGTCGTTGCACTCGCCGCCGAGACATGGGGTGTAATCACCTCGCGGACGGCGTATATCGGGTCGTAGGTTCGGGGGAGCGTCGTCAAGCAAAAGGCCCCCGAAGTGCGCCTGTGATTGAGATAACAGAACCGTAAAAGGGGCCTGTACCTGCCGACTTTGCGGCGGGCGCCGGTGGGGGTGAGCTGGGGCTCGTGGGAAGTCCCCCTAAAACGGGAAAAATGGGCCTCACCTGTTAGGCTATCCGCTGGGTTTACTTGAGGAAGGGGATGCCCGACGCTACGGGCAGCGCCGCCGAGAGAAACATCCCCTGTCCCGCGGTAGCAGATGTGCGACGGAGTCCGCCGCGGAGACAGTCTTCGTGAAGACGTCCATCGCACCGCATTCTCACTCGGATGCGGCCCGAGAACGGGAGAGAACGCTGAGCGTTACAACTTTGGCCATGAAGGGTAGTTTCCACGCACCCCAGCTTGGTCCAGAATTTTTCCCGGGGCACACGTACGGCCAGTTCATTGGTGAAAACTTTGCCAATGGTTGGTTCGCGCTGGATCGCATCATGATTGTCCGCCTGTTCGTGGCGGCCATCCTGGTGCTCCTCTTTGTTATCGCCTTTAGGAAGCCGCAGCTGGTTCCTAAGGGTCTGCAAAACTTCGCCGAGCTGGGCGTGGACTTTGTCCGCGTCCACATCGCCGAAGACACGCTGGGCAAGAAGGATGGCAAGCGATTCCTTCCGGTGATCGCCACCGTCTTCTTCACAATCCTGTTCATGAATGCGGCCACGATCATCCCGGGCCTCAACATCTCGCCGAACGCGCGTATCGGTATGCCGATCGTGCTGGCGGGTGTTGCGTACGTGGCGATGATCTACGCGGGCGTGCAGCGCTACGGCCTGGCCTACTTCAAGCACTCGGTTGTGATTCCGGGGTTGCCCCCGGCACTCCACCTTCTGGTGGTGCCCATCGAGATTTTCTCGACCTTCATTCTGCGCCCGGTCACCCTGGCTCTTCGTCTCATGGCGAACTTCCTGGCCGGCCACATCATCCTCGTCCTGCTGTACTCCGCCACGAACTTCTTCTTCTGGCAGCTCAACGCTTGGACGGCGGTAAGTGGCCTGACCCTGATCGCAGCGATCCTGTTCACCCTGTACGAGTTGATCATCATCTTCCTGCAGGCGTACATCTTCGCCCTCCTGACGGCGGTGTACATCGAACTATCGCTGCACGCAGATGCGCACTAACAAAGCGCGACCTACCGGCCAAACTGAATAACCCCACACACTGTCACTCGCGCATGCGGCACTTTTTCAAAACCGCTTAGGGTGCACACCCTGACAGCCGCGGCGCACCAAGAAAGGGAACGACTTTCACATGAACGACATCATTCTTGCTCAGGCAGCTGACACCGTGAACACCGTGAACCAGTACAACGGTCTCGGCACCATCGGCTACGGCCTCGCCACCATCGGCCCGGGCATCGGCATCGGCATGCTCGTTGGCAAGACCGTCGAGGGTATGGCACGCCAGCCGGAGATGGCCGGCCAGCTCCGTACCACCATGTTCCTGGGTATCGCCTTCGTCGAGGCGCTCGCCCTCATCGGCCTCGTTGCCGGCTTCCTGTTCTAAAAGAACCACGCGCTTTTAAACCCGTAACCCTTTTTAGATCAGGAGCACCCTATGACTAACGTCAACGCACTTATCGTGGCCGCTGAGGGCCACGAGACGCTGCCGCTGGAGACGACGCCGTCGATCCTCCTGCCGGCCGCGTACGACGTGGTCTGGTCTCTTGTCGTCTTCCTCATCGTTTTCCTGCTCTTCTGGAAGTACGTCCTTCCGAAGTTCCAGGAAGTGCTGGCGGAGCGCGAAGACCGGATCAAGGGCGGCATCGAGCGTGCTGAGGTCGCCCAGAAGGAAGCAAAGGCTGCCCTGGAGAAGAACAACGCCGAACTCGCCGAGGCACGCGCCGAGGCGGCTGAGATCCGCGAGGCCGCGCGCGCACGTGGCAAGGAGATCGAGGCCGAGTCCCGCGCACGCGCCGAGGAAGAGTCCCGCCGCATCATCGAGGCCGGCGAGAAGCAGCTGCTTGCATCCCGCGAGCAGGTTGTTTCCGAGCTGCGCAACGAGATGGGACAGAACTCGATCACCCTGGCCGAGCGCCTGCTGGGCACCGAACTGTCGGATTCCACCCGCCGCTCCAACACGATCGACGACTTCCTGTCTGAGCTCGACAACGTGTCGACGAGGAAGTAGGCGAAATGAAGGCAGCTAGTCGCGAAGCACAGACGCACGTTGCAGATCAGCTCGATCAGCTGATCCAGAACTCCGACAACGCCGTCGCCGTTGCCGCGCAGGTCGGCACCGAACTGTTCCTCATCGTGGACCAGCTCGACGCCGAGCGCTCGCTGCGTGTCGCTGTCGCAGACACCTCCCTGGAGGCCTCCCAGCGTGAAGGCATTATCGGGGACGTCTTCGGCGCGAAGGTCGCCGAGCCAACGAAGCAGATCATCACCGCCGCTGCTGCGCAGGAGTGGTCCACTCCGCGCGAGTTCCGCGCTGGCCTGGTCAACCTGGGCCGCCGCGCACTGCTGCGCGGCGCTGAGGCGCAGGGGCAGCTGGAGCAGGTCGAGGACGAGCTGTACGAGCTTTCCGTCCTGCTTGAACAGGAGAAGGAGCTCACCCAGCTCCTGTCCGACCGCACCGCAACCGCAGCCCAGAAGCGCGGCCTTCTGGCCAGCGTGATCTACGGCAAGGTGACCATGTTCACCGAGGCGCTTGCGCTGCAGGTGATCGGTCGCCCCGAGCACCACCCGGTGGATGATCTGGCAGCGCTCGCAGAGCAGGTTGCAGAGCTTCGAGGCAAGACCGTGGCGCGCGTCGTCGCAGCGGAGGAGCTTTCCTCCTCCCAGCGCGAGGCCCTCGCACAGAAGCTTGAGAACATTTACGGTCGCGAGATGGCCATCCATTCCGAGGTTGACCCCAGCCTCCTCGGCGGGATGATCGTCCGGGTCGGCGACGAGGAGATCGACGGTTCCACGCGCGGCAAGATCGCGCGCCTGCGGACCGACCTCGCCACGACAACGACCCAATACTAAGAACACATGCTGGAAGAATCTACCGAGAGCAGGAAGAACATGGCGGAGCTGACGATCTCCTCCGATGAGATCCGTAGCGCGATAGCGAACTACACCTCGAGCTACTCCGCGGAGGCCTCCCGTGAGGAGGTCGGCGTGGTGACTTCGGCTGCAGATGGTATTGCCCAGGTTTCCGGGCTGCCAGGTTGCATGACGAACGAGCTGCTCGAGTTCCCGAACGGCGTCATCGGCGTCGCGCAGAACCTTGAGACCGACTCCATCGGTGTCGTGGTCCTAGGTAACTTCGAGTCCCTCCACGAGGGCGACAAAGTCAAGAGGACGGGCGAAGTCCTGTCCGTGCCGGTTGGGGAGAACTTCCTCGGCCGCGTGATCAACCCCCTGGGTCAGCCGATCGACGGCCTCGGCCCGATCGAGTCCAACGAAGAGCGTGCCCTGGAACTCCAGGCCGCCGGCGTGCTCGACCGCCAGCCGGTCGAGGAGCCGATGCAGACGGGCCTCAAGGCTATCGACGCCATGACCCCGATCGGCCGCGGCCAGCGCCAGCTGATCATTGGTGACCGCAAGACCGGCAAGACCGCAGTCTGCATCGACACCATCCTGAACCAGAAGGCGTTCTGGGAGACCGGTGACCCGTCGAAGCAGGTGCGCTGCATCTACGTCGCCGTGGGTCAGAAGGGCTCCACCATCGCAGGTGTGCGCCAGACCCTCGAGGAGGCAGGCGCCCTGGAGTACACCACCATCGTGGCGGCTCCGGCATCCGACTCCGCAGGTTTCAAGTGGCTCGCACCGTTCACCGGCGCCGCCCTTGGCCAGCACTGGATGTACCAGGGCAAGCACGTCCTGGTTATCTACGATGACCTGACCAAGCAGGCTGAGGCCTACCGTGCGATCTCCCTGCTGCTGCGCCGCCCGCCGGGCCGCGAGGCTTACCCGGGTGACGTGTTCTACCTGCACTCCCGCCTCCTGGAGCGCGCCGCCAAGCTTAACGACGAGCTGGGCGCCGGCTCCCTGACCGCGCTGCCGATCATCGAGACCAAGGCGAACGACGTCGGTGCCTTCATTCCGACCAACGTCATCTCGATCACCGACGGCCAGGTCTTCCTCCAGTCCGACCTCTTCAACCAGGGTGTCCGCCCGGCTATCGACGTGGGTATCTCCGTGTCCCGTGTTGGTGGTGCCGCACAGACCAAGGGCATGAAGAAGGTTGCCGGTAACCTGCGTCTGGACCTGGCCGCATACCGCGACCTCGAATCCTTCGCAGCCTTTGCGTCCGACCTCGATGCTGCTTCCAAGAAGCAGCTTGAGCGCGGCCAGCGCCTCGTCGAGCTGCTCAAGCAGCCCGAGAACTCCCCGCAGCCGGTTGAGTTCCAGATCGTCTCCATCTGGGCAGCCAACCAGGGCGTCTTCGATCCCGTTCCCGTCGAGGACGTGCGTCGCTACGAGCGCGAGCTGCAGGAGCAGATCCGTGCCACCGCACCTGAGGTGTACGAGCAGATTGCCGGCGGCAAGGCGCTCGACGAGCAGTCCCAGGCTGCAATCCTGCGCGTAAACGAGGACTTCGCCCGCACCTTCCAGGCAACGTCTGGCGAGCGCATCGTGCGCGAGCCGGAGGCACAGGCGCTGGATTCCCGCCAGGTGTCCAAGAACCAGCTCAACGTCGTCGCCCGCTCCTAAGTCTGCGCAGTTTGCTGAACAGATGAAGGAACCCAACATAAAGGAAGGGAGGAAGTAACCCATGGCAACGCTTCGCGAATTGCGCGACCGAATGTCCGTCAACTCCACGAAGAAGATCACCAAGGCCCAGGAGCTGATCGCGACTTCGCAGATCACCAAGGCCCAGCAGCGCGTCGCCGCGGCAAAGCCGTACGCGGACGAGCTGAAGGACGTCATGGAACGCCTCGCGGCTGCGAGTTCCCTCGACCACCCCATGCTCCACGAGCGTGAGAACGGCCGAGTCGCAGCAATCCTCGTGGTCACCTCTGACCGCGGTATGGCCGGCGGCTACAACCACAACGTGCTGAAAAAGGCTGCGCAGCTTGAGCGCATGCTTACCGACGCAGGGTATGAGGTTGTGCGGTACGTGACCGGTAACAAGGGTGTCACCCACTACCGGTTCCGCGACATGGACATCGCAGGTGCGTGGACCGGCTGGTCCCAGCAGCCGGCGTGGGAGACCACCCACGACGTGCGCCGCCACATGATCGACGGCTTCATGGCTGGCTCCGAGGGCACCACCAAGTGGCGCGAGGGCATCACCGGTGCCGAGGGCCAGGAAGTCCGCGGCTTCGACCAGGTGCACGTGGTGTACACCGAGTTCGTCTCCATGCTGTCGCAGGAGGCGCGTGTGCACCAGCTGCTGCCGATCGAGCCGGTGCTGGAAGAGTTCGAGTACGAAAACGAGAGCATGCTCACCCCGCACGAGGGCGTCGCGCCGGATATGGCTTTCGAGCCGGACCCGGACACCCTCATGGATGAGCTGCTTCCGGTGTACGTGTCCCGTTCGCTGTACTCCATCTTCTTGGAGTCTTCCGCATCGGAGTCCGCTTCCCGTCGTACGGCCATGAAGAACGCGACCGATAACGCGACCGAATTGGCAAACAACCTGTCTCGTGAGGCTAACCAAGCCCGTCAGGCAAAGATCACCCAGGAAATCACCGAGATTATCGGCGGCGCTGGCGCGCTGTCCGGTAGCGAAGAAAGTGACTAAATCATGACTACTGCTCACAACTTTGCTGAGCGCAACGATGAGGCGGCGGGCGAGGCCACGACTCAGGCTGAGGTCCAGGTCGCTGAGGCACGCGTCGAGAACACTCAGAACCCGCGCGGTTCTGAGAACGGCCGCGTCGTCCGCGTCATCGGTGCAGTCGTCGACGTGGAGTTCCCGCGCGGCGAGCTGCCTGCGCTCTACAACGCACTCGAGGTCCACATCGACCTCGGCGAAATGTCCCGCGACATCATTTTCGAGGTTGCCCAGTTCCTGGGCGACAACCTCGTGCGCACCATCGCCATGGCGCCGACCGACGGCCTTGTCCGCGGCGCACAGGTGACGGACTCCGGCAACCCGATCTCCGTGCCGGTGGGCGACCAGGTGAAGGGCCACGTGTTCAACGCACTGGGCCAGTGCCTGGACGACCCGTCGGTGGGCCAGGACGGCGAGCGCTGGGGTATCCACCGCGAGCCGCCGGCGTTCAAGGACCTCGAGGGTAAGACCGAGATCCTTGAGACCGGTATTAAGGTCATCGACCTGCTCACCCCGTACGTGAAGGGCGGCAAGATCGGCCTCTTCGGCGGTGCTGGTGTGGGTAAGACCGTGCTCATCCAGGAGATGATTACGCGTATCGCGCGTGAGTTCTCCGGTACCTCCGTGTTCGCCGGCGTGGGCGAGCGCACCCGTGAAGGTACGGACCTGTTCCTGGAGATGGAGGACATGGGCGTGCTGCCCGATACCGCCCTCGTCTTCGGCCAGATGGATGAGCCGCCAGGAGTCCGTATGCGCGTGGCCCTGTCCGGCCTGACCATGGCGGAGTACTTCCGCGATGTGCAGAACCAGGACGTGCTGCTGTTCATCGACAACATCTTCCGTTTCACCCAGGCTGGTTCTGAGGTGTCGACCCTGCTGGGCCGCATGCCTTCCGCCGTGGGTTACCAGCCGACGCTGGCAGACGAGATGGGTGTGCTGCAGGAGCGCATTACCTCCACCAAGGGCCGCTCCATTACCTCCCTGCAGGCCGTGTACGTGCCGGCGGATGACTACACCGACCCGGCACCGGCGACCACCTTCGCCCACCTGGATGCAACCACCGAGCTCTCCCGTTCCATCGCCTCCAAGGGTATTTACCCGGCTGTGGACCCGCTGACCTCGACCTCCCGCATCCTGGAGCCGGGCATCGTGGGCGAGCGCCACTACGAGGTTGCTCAGAAGGTCATCGCCATCCTGCAGAAGAACAAGGAGCTGCAGGACATCATCGCCATCCTCGGTATGGATGAGCTGTCCGAAGAGGACAAGATCACCGTTATGCGCGCACGTAAGATCCAGCGCTTCCTGGGCCAGAACTTCTTCGTTGCAAAGAAGTTCACGGGCGACGAGGGCTCCTACGTGCCGCTCGAGGAGACCATCGAGGCCTTCGACAAGCTGGCCTCCGGCGAGTTCGACGCCTACCCGGAGCAGGCGTTCAACAACCTCGGCGGTCTCGACGATGTCGAGGCGGCTTACAAGAAGCTGCAGGAAGCGTAGGAGTAAACCATGGCTGAACTTACCGCTCAACTGGTTGCGGTTGACCGCATGCTCTGGAATGGCCAGGCAAGCATTGTCACCGCGCAGACCACCGAAGGTGAGATCGGCATCCTGCCCGGTCACGAGCCGTTCCTTGGCCAGCTCAAGGACAATGGTGTGGTGACCATCCGCCCGCTCGACGGCGACCGCATTGTCGCCGCCGTGCAGGGTGGGTTCCTTGCAGTGCAGGGCGACCGCGTCACGGTCCTCGCGGACTACGCGGTCTTCGCCAGCGAGGTCGATTCCGCTGCTGCGGAGAGCGGCCTGAACGACGAGGACGAGGTGACCAAAGCACGCTCCGAAGCTGAGCTTGCCGCGGTGCGCCGCGCCTCCAAGTAGGCCCTTCGACTGCCTCATCTTTCGCGGACTGCCCCCGCCCAGTGTCACGCTGGGTCGGGGGCAGTTTGCGTATCGACGAACGTCGTAAAGCGAAAAGCCCCGAACCAGCGCCGGGGAGGACTAAGCTAAACCGAAACGCGCTGACCGGAGGGCATGTAGATGGAGATTGTCGGCTACCTGCTTGTGTTGTTGTGCGCGCTCGCTGGTTTCGCGGGCGTGTGGCGGTTCACGATGTTCCGCGACGCGGGGGCGCAGGGGCTGGTGCGCAGTTTGCCTGCTGAGGGGGTGCACGGCTGGCGCCACGGGGTGGTGCGCTACGTGGGAGAAGAGGCGCGGTTTTACAAGCTGCGCTCGCTGTCGTTCAACTATGACCGGGCGATTGACCGCCGCCAGGTCACCTTCAACGGGATGCGCGAGGTGACGGAGGCGGAGCGCGAGATCATGCCGGATGTCGAGTCTGTGCTGCAGCTCAGCGGCCCGGAGGGGGATTTCGAGTTCGCGGGGTCGCGGCCGGTGGAGATGGCCCTGATTTCTTGGGTGGAGTCGGCGCCGGACAGCCGCACGCAGCGCGAGGACATGAACGCGCTGGCGGAGCGGGCGAACCGGGGGACAGCCGCACGCAGCGCGAGGACATGAACGCGCTGGCGGAGCGGGCGAACCGGGGGCGGCGGACGCAGCGCTAGGGCCTGCAGCGCGAGGAGGCAGCAGCTGTGGGGGCTGCAGCGCTAGCGCCTGCAGCGCGAGGGGGTAGGCTAGTGCCCCATGCGCCTTGTCATCGCCCGTTGCTCTGTGGATTACGTCGGCAGGCTGGATGCCCACCTGCCGGAGGCGCTGCGCCTCATCCTGGTCAAGGCGGACGGCTCGGTGTCCATCCACGCGGATGACCGCGCCTACAAGCCGCTGAACTGGATGACACCGCCGTGCACCGTGCGCGAGGAGCGCGTGGTGGACATCGACGGCTCTGACACGGGCGAGCAGCTCTGGATCGTGGAGAATCCGAAGGGGGAGCAGCTGCGGATCAGTATCGCCGAGGTGCTTTCCGACGAAAGTTTCGAACTCGGCGCCGACCCTGGCCTGGTCAAAGACGGGGTGGAGGCGCACCTGCAGGAACTGTTGGCCGAGCACATCGCGGTGCTTGGCGACGGCTACACCCTGGTCCGCCGCGAATACCCGACGGCGATTGGTCCGGTGGACCTCTTGGCGCGGGACGCAACCGGGGTGACGGTGGCCGTGGAGGTGAAGCGCCGCGGCGGCATCGACGGCGTGGAACAGCTTTCCCGTTATGTGGAGCTGCTGAACCGCGACGAGTTGCTGCGGCCCGTGGTGGGTGTGTTCGCCGCGCAAGAGATCAAGCCGCAGGCGCGCACCCTGGCTCAGGACCGGGGTTTCCGCTGCGTGACCTTGGATTATGATGCCCTGCGCGGCATCGAGTCCAACGAATTGCGGTTGTTCTAGCAAGGATTGGTGGTGCTGCGTGGGCAGGAAGAACAGGCGGATGAACGTCACGCCGTCCTACGTGTTGCCGCGGGACGGTTCCACGTTCATCGGCACCCAGGAGGTCGAGGGCCCGAGCTGGACCCACGGCGAGATCTACAAGGTGCGCCAGATCGGCTCCTCCGCGGCGACGAAGTTCTACGTGTGCCCGGGGTGCAACCAGAACATTCCGCCGGGGCTGGCTCACGTGGTGGCGTGGCCGCGGGACACGGGGCGTGGTGTGGATGAGCGCAGGCACTGGCACCGGCACTGCTGGGAGCGTCGGTAAGCAGGCGTGGCTACGCTGGAGCGCATGATTGCAGCATTTTCCGTCGCGCCGACGGTGACCGAGGGCGCGAACGCCGAGATGTCGGAGGCCGTCGCCCGCGCAGTGCGAGTGGTGCGCGAATCCGGCCTGCCCAATGAGACCACGGCCATGTTCACCACCATCGAGGGGGAGTGGGACGAGGTGATGGACGTGATCAAGCGCGCCACCGAGGCGGTGGCCGAGGTCTCCCCGCGGGTTTCCTTGGTCATCAAGGCGGACATTCGGCCCGGTTATAACGACATGCTGCACCAGAAGATGGCGTCGCTGGAGAAGCACCTCGGCGGCGCGGGCACTGACACAGACGCAAAGATGAGCACGAACAAGGCGGAGGCGTAGACCATGGCAGATTTCAATCAGGCATTTACCGGCGGGGCGGTCGATCTCGGGGAGGTGGCCCGCCAGGCGGAGGCACGCCGCGAGCTCGCCGGCACCGAGTTCGTGCCGTTCTACACGGTCGACGACGCAACGATTGAGACCCACGCCTTCGAGCGCTCCCTCCAGATCCCCGTTGTGGTGCTCTTCGGCAGCGCGCGTTCTGCGGAGTCGGAGGTGCTGAAAGCGGATTTTGAGCGGCTCGCGGCGGGGCAGCAGGGCTTCGCGGTGGCGTATGTGGACACCGACGCGTCGCCGCAGCTGGCGCAGGCCATCGGGGTGCGCGCGATTCCGACGGTGATCGCGCTCGCCGGCGGCCGCCCCGTCACCAGCTTCGAAGGCGGCCAACCCGCCGACCAGCTCGAGGCGTGGGTGAACGCGCTGGTCACCCAGCTTGGACCGCAGCTGCGGGGGTTGGACTCCGCGGGCAACGACGCCGGCACCGACACCGCTGAGCCGGATACCGACCCGCGCCTCGCCGCCGCCACCGCCGCGCTGCAGGGCGGGGACCTTGCCCAGGCTCGATCGCTTTACGACGCCATCTCTGCCGACCCCCAAGCCCCCACCGACCTGAAGGCCGCCGCGGCGCGCGGCAATGCCGCCGTGACGGTGGCGGAGCGTGTGGACGCCGCGGTCGCCGAGCGCGTGGGCGGGGCGTCCAGCTCAGGTACCGCGAAGAACCCTGCCGCGGAGACAGGCTCTGACGCCATGGCCGGCGCTGGCCTCGGCGCTAACCCTATTGCTGCGCTGGTGGGGGAGGCTGAGGCGGATAAGGGGAACGTCGAGAAGCAAATGCTCGCGGCGGACGTAGAAGTGCTATCCGGAGACCCGGAGGGCGCGTTCGCGCGGCTCCTGCCGCTGGTGAAGGCGGAGCCGGCCGCGAAGGCGCGGCTGCTGGAGCTGTTCACTCTGTTCGAGCCGGGCGACACCCGCGTGAAGGCGGCGCGCACCCAGCTCGCCAGCGCGCTGTTTTAGCGCCTAGTCACGGCGAGCGGGGTAAACACCGCGAGCGGGGGGCTGCGAACTTAGCGCGCCGGGGTGTACCACTGCACGCTGAGTGCGGGGATGGTCAGCGCGGCGGACTGGTCGCAGCCGTCCCACGCGGTTGGCTCGGTGTGGATCGTCTCCGGCAGGTCGTTGCCCGCGCCGCCGTAGATGTCCTTGTCGGTGTTGATGAGCATGCGCCACTCGCCGCCTTCCGGCAGGCCCAGGCGGTAGGACTGGTAGGTGTTGCCGGAGAGGTTCACCACCGCGACCAGCGGCTTACCGTCGGCACCCCTGCGGGTGTAGGCGAGAAGGTTGTTCTGCGCGTCGTCGCCCTTGATCCACTGGAAGCCCATCGGGGAATTATCGCGGGAGAACAGGGCGGAGTTGTCGCGGTAGACAAAGTTGAGGTCGCGCACCAGGCGCTGGACGCCGCGGTGGAACTCGTGGCCCCAGCTGTCGCCGACGTTGTCCCAGTTGATGGAGTGCGCCTCGTCCCACTCGGTGGTCTGGCCCCACTCGCAGCCCATGAACATCAGCTGCTTGCCGGGGTGGGAGAACATGTAGCCGTAGAGGGCGCGGAGGCCGGCGGCCTTGTTCCAATCGTCGCCAGGCATGCGCTGCCACAGCGAACCCTTGCCGTGCACCACCTCGTCGTGGCTGAACGGCAGCACGTAGCGCTCCGAGAACGCGTAGACCAGGGAGAACGTGATCTCGTTGTGGTGGAAGGCGCGGTAGATGGGGTCGAGGGAGAAGTACTCCAACGTGTCGTTCATCCAGCCCATGTTCCACTTCAGGTTGAAGCCCAGGCCGTCCGCCTCGGTCTGGGCGGTGACACCCGGCCAGGCGGTGGATTCCTCCGCGATGGTGAGCACGCCCGGGTGGGCGCGCTGCACGGTGGCGTTCATCTCCTGGAGGAACTGCACGGCCTCCCAGTGCTCGCGGCCGCCGTACTGGTTGGGCAACCACTCGCCAGGCTCGCGGGAGTAGTCCAGGTAAAGCATGGAGGCCACGGCATCGACGCGCAGGCCATCCAGGTGGAACTCCTCGAACCAGTACAGTGCGTTGGCCACCAGGAAGTTGCGGACCTCGGCGCGGCCGAAGTTGAACACGTAGGTGCCCCAGTCCTTCTGCTCGCCGCGGCGCCAGTCGGGGTGCTCGTAGAGGGCGGTGCCGTCGAAACGCGCGAGCGCCCACGCATCCTTGGGGAAGTGGGCCGGGACCCAGTCCACGATGACGCCGATGCCAGCCTCGTGGCACGCATCCACCACAGCGCGGAACTCATCCGGGGTGCCCCAGCCTCCGCCACCGGGAGGAACTCCACGTGGGTGAAGCCGTTCTCCACAAGGTACGGCACGAGCTCCTCGCGCATGGTGGCAAAGTTGGAGCCCTGCTTCCAGGAGCCGATGTGGCACTCGTAGATGCTCATCGGCGCGTTGGTGGCGTCGACGCCGGGGCGGTTGCGCATCCATTCGTCGTCGCCCCATTCGTACGTGCTGGCGCCGGCCACCACGGAGACGGTCTCCGGCGGGGTCATGGTCTGCTTGGCCAGCGGGTCCGCCTTGTCCACGCGCACGCCGTCTGCGGTCTGCACCGCGAACTTGTAGGCCGTGCCGGCGGTGATGCCGGGGATGAAGATCTCCCACACACCGGTGGAGCCGAGGGAGCGCATGGGGTACTGGTTGGCGTTCCACTCGCAGAACTCGCCCACCACGGCCACACCTTGCGCGTTCGGGGCCCAGACAGCGAACGCGGTGCCCTCAACCTCGCCCATCGCGGTGGTGTAGGTGCGCACGTTGGCGCCCAGCACGTCCCAGAGGCGCTCGTGCCGGCCCTCGCTGATCAGGTGGAGATCCAGGGAACCAAGCGTGGGCAAGAAGTGGTACGGGTCTGCGATGACCTGCGGCTCTGCGCCCGGGTAGGTGACCTTCAGGCGGTAATCGGGGGCGCGCTCAGTGTCCAGGCCGGCAACCCAGATGTCGTCGCCCGCCGCTTGCATGGCAACCTCGCGGTCCTCCAGCACCAGGGTGACATCCTCGGCGCCGAGCAAGCGGGTGCGTACGACGGAGCCAGAGCCGCCGCCCGTCACCGCGTGCCAACCATAAAAGTCGTGCGGCGCGTGGTGCTTGCACTCCACCAGGCGCTGGCGGTCCTGCTCGCCGATGAGCAGGGTTGGGTCAATCTCGGGCGTGGAGGGCGAGGTCATGGGTTTTGCGTCCTTTGAATCACAGACAAATTTGTATCGGGTGTCCTGCGCAGGCTGGTCCAGCGCAGGGTATTCCCCAACGGTACCCAAGTACTCAGACAGCAGCACTCAAACAGCAGCACTCAACCGTCGGGGGCGCGGCTTAGGGGCGGTAGTCGTGGTCAGAGATGCGTCGGAAAGCAAGTGCCTCCCGGCGCTCCGGGGCAACGTCCGGCAGGCGGAACACGTGGGCGACGTTGACCTGCGGTGCGAGGCGGACGTAGTTCTCGCCCGAAGTCCAGGTGTAGCGCTCGCCGGTGATCTGGTCGTGCACCTCGAAGGGCTCGCCCGGGTTGAGACCCAGCTCGTTCATGTCCAGGCGTAGCATGCCCTCCTGGGTGAAGAACGGGTCCAGGTTCACCACCACAAGCACGGCGTTGCCGGTCACCGCGTCGACCTTGGAGTAGGCGATCAGCTTCTCGTTCGCCACCTCGTGGAAGTGGATGTTGCGCAGCTGCTGCAGCGCCGGGTTATCGCGGCGGATGCGGTTGAGCAGGGTGAGGTACGGCTCGAGGGACTCGCCGCGCTCCAGCGCCGCCGCATAGTCGCGCGGGCGCAGCTGGTACTTCTCCGAATCCAGGTATTCCTCCGAACCCTGGGCGACCGGCTCGTGCTCGTAGAGCTCGTATCCGGAGTAGACGCCCCACAGCGGGCTCATGGTGGCAGCGAGGGTCGCGCGCAGCGCGAAGGCGGCCGGCCCGCCGGTCTGCAGGAATTCGTGCAGGATGTCCGGGGTGTTCACGAACAGGTTGGGGCGGCTCACGTCGGCCACATCCACCAGGAGCTGGGCGAAGTCCGTCAACTCCGCCTTGGTGGTCTTCCAGGTGAAGTGGGTGTAGGACTGGCTGAAGCCCGCCTTGGACAGGCCGTACATGCGCGGCGGGCGGGTGAACGCCTCCGCCAGGAAGATCACGTCCGGATCCGTCTCGTGCACCTTGCCAATCAGCCAGTGCCAGAAGTCCACCGGCTTGGTGTGCGGGTTGTCCACGCGGAAGGTGGTAATGCCCAGGTCCACCCAGTACATGACCACGCGGTAGATCTCCTCGTAGATGGTCTCGCGCGTGTTGTCGAAGTTGATGGGGTAGATGTCCTGGTACTTCTTCGGCGGGTTCTCCGCGTACGCAATGGTGCCGTCCGCCAGCACGGTGAAGAAGTCCGGGTGCGCCGCCGCCCACGGGTGGTCCGGCGCGGCCTGGAGCGCCAGGTCCAGCGCAACCTCCAGTCCCAGCTCATCCGCGTGGTCCAGCATGTCCAGGAACTCTTCCTCGCCGCCCAGCTCTGGGTGGAAGGCGTCGTGCCCGCCGGCCGCGGAGCCGATGGCCCACGGGGAGCCCACGTCGTGCGCCTCCGGGGTGAGCGTGTTGTTGCGGCCCTTGCGGTTCACCTCGCCGATCGGGTGGATCGGCGGGAAGTACACGGTGTCGAAGCCCATCGCGGCAACGCGGTCCAGTGCCGCCGCCGTGGTCGCCCAGGTGCCGTGGACCGGCTCCCCGTTCTCGTCCCAGCCGCCGGTGGAGCGGGGGAACAGCTCGTACCAGGAGCTGACGAGTGCTTTACGACGCTCAACCAGCACGTCGCAGATCGGACCGTGCGAGACCAGCTCCCGCAGCGGGTAGGCATCGAGCACCTCGCGTACCTCATCTGCCAGGCCGGCTTCGATGCGGGTCTGGAGGTCCAAAGAATCGTCGGCAAGCGTGGCCCCGGCCTGCTCCAGCACTTCGCGCGCGCCCTCGGGGGTCTGCTCCGTGGCGGCTGCGAAGAGCGCGACGCCGTGGTGGATGTCGTTCGCCATCTCGGCCGCGGACTGGCCGGCGTTGAGCTTCTTGGACACTGCGTTGCGCCAGGTGGCCATGACATCGCTCCATGCGTCCACGCGGAAGCGCCACAGGCCCTGCTCATCCGGCACGAACACGGCGTGCACGTAATCGGGGCGGTAGACACCTCCTGCTGCATGTGCACGGAGTACTGCTCGCCGCTCGGGGACGTGAGCAGGAGCGTCGCGGCAATCGCGTCGTGGCCCTCGCGCCACACCAGGGCGGACACGGGCACCACTTCGCCGACCACCGCCTTGGAAGGCAGGGTGCGCCCGGAGATCTGGGGGCGGACATCATCAATGCCGAAGCGTGCAACCATGGTTACCTCTTTGCAGTGGTTCGTGAGGGTATCGCCGATATCAATTCCAGCGTAGCCAAGCCCGCCACCTCAGACCCGCCGAAATTTCAGCTTCACCACAAGGGCGGGCAAATAGTCCACAATGGGAGGGGTGAATACGGAAAAGATCGCGGAGCCGACCACGGACGAAGACCTGTTGATTGACTTCCAGGGGGTTTCCTTCATCCGGGGAGGGAAAACCCTGGTGGGGCCGGTGGACTGGCAGGTGGAGCTGGATGAGCGCTGGGTGATCATCGGCCCGAACGGAGCCGGCAAGACCACGCTGATTCGGATGGCGTCGGCGCAGGAGTTTCCGTCCTCAGGCGTGGCGTTTGTGCTGGGGGAGCGCGTGGGCCGCACCGACATGCGCGACCTGCGCGCCTCCATCGGCCTGACCTCTTCGGCGCTTGCGGGGCGCGTGCCTGACGACGAAAAGGTGGGCGACCTTGTCGTCTCCGCCGGGTACGCGATTGTGGGCCGCTGGCGCGAGGAGTACGACGAGACCGATTATGAGCAGGCTGTCGAGGTGCTTGAGCAGGTTGGCGCCATGCACCTGGTGGACCGGACTTGGGGCACGCTTTCCGACGGCGAGAAGAAGCGCGTCCTTGTCGCCCGCGCCGTGATGACCAATCCGGAGCTGTTGATTCTGGATGAGCCGGCCGCGGGCATGGACCTCGGCGGGCGCGAGGACCTGATCGCCTACCTGGGGGACCTGGCGCTGGATCCGGATGCACCGGCGATTGTGATGATCACGCACCACCTGGAGGAGATTCCCTACGGCTTTACGCACGCAATGCTTCTCGACGAAGGCTCCGTGGTGGCGCAAGGGTTGATCGAGGACGTGCTGACCTCGGAGAACGTGACCAAGGCGTACCACCAGCCGATTGAGGTGAGCTACGACGACGGCCGCTTCACCGCCCGCCGCGCCCGCGCCAAGCGTTCCGGCGCGCACCGGAGGTAGTTTCGGGGCAGTCGCTGCTAGGGCGCTGCTAGGGCGCTGCGGAGCAACACCGGAGGGAGGTGATCGGGGAAGTGCGAAAGGTCACGGCGGGTACTGCGGGTACTCACGGCACGGCGGGTACTGCGGGTGCGGCGGGTACTGCGGGTACCGGGGCTAAGCGCACCACGGGGGCGGTGTCGGCCGACGCGGGCGATGCCATCGACGTCACCGAGACCCGCGGCTTCGGTGGCGCGCGACTGTCCGCCACCGTGATCCTCATGCGCGACGGCGCGGACGGCATCGAGGTGTGGATGCAGGAGCGTGTGCTGTCCATGCCCAACTACCCCGGCATCACCGTGTTCCCCGGCGGCGGCGTGGACACCCGCGACTTCCCGGGCCGCTCGTGGGACGACGGCGAGCTGTGGACGGGCCGCTCCGGCATCTCGTTGGCCCGCCAGCTGGGGCTGACCAAATATAAGGCGCACGCCATCATGTTCGCCGCGGTACGGGAGCTGTTCGAGGAAACCGGCATCTTCATGGCGGTTGACCACTACGGCAACCTGTTGGACGACGCGAGCATCTACCACGAGCACCGCCTGGCACTTGAGTCCCACACGCTCTCGCTCACAGACGTGCTCCAGCACAACGACCTGCAGGTTAGCGGCGACCTGCTTTTGCCGTTCGGCCGCTGGATCGGCCAATCGGAGCGCGGCACCTGGTTCGACACTTTCAGCTTCCTCGCCGCCAACCCGGAGGGCCAAGAACCGGACGGCAACACTGGCGAGGCGGACGACGCAAACTGGTTCCCGCCGAGCCTCCTCATCGAGGGCTGGCGCCACGGCCTAGTTCGCTTCGCCCCGTCCACCTGGTGCCAGCTCAAGGAGCTCGCGGAGCACGACACCGTCGCAGCCGCGCTCAAGGCCGCGGACGGGCGCACCATCGCCCCGATCATCGGCGACCCGGTGGATGAGGAACACATGGAGGAATATTTTCACCGCGCCCCGAAAGACCGGATTGGGCGACATCTGTGAGTTTCACCCTGGAAGAGGTCGCGTTCCTCGCCGCCAACGCGGAGCGCATCGCGGCCGTTGCGCCGGAGATCGCGCTGACCAAGCAGACGGTGTTCGCGGACCGGGCGCTCCTCGAGCGGAAATTCGGCCCGGAGTACGCCAGGGCGGTGTCGGTGTTGGTGGCGGCGCAGCGGGTGAGCGTCGGCAAGCATCCGAGCTCCTGGCTCACGGATTATGACGCCGCGCAGCAGGCCACCCCGCGCGCGGTGGCGGATGTGCGGGCGCGGCACGTGGCGGCGGCGGGCGCGCAGTGGGTGCATGACGTGACATGCTCCGTCGGTTCGGAGGCGCCGGCGTTTGCGGCGGCCGGTGTGGGCTGGCTGGGCTCGGACCTGGACCGCTCGAGGCTGGCGATGGCGCGCCACAACCTCGGCCCCGATGCCTGGCTGGCCTGCGCCGATGCCCTTGCCCCGGTGTCAGCGGCGCCGGTGGTGGTGGCGGACCCGGCCCGGCGTGCGGACGGCCGCCGCATCACCGACCCCGCGAAGCTGATCCCGCCGCTGCCTGACTTCCTGGCGGCGCACGCGGGGCGCGAGCTGGCGGTGAAGTGCGCGCCGGGCATTGACTACAGCGAGTGGGAGGGCCTGGTCAGTGTCGTTTCCCTCGACGGCGGGGTGAAGGAGGCCTGCCTGTACACCCCCGGCATCGCGGGCCGCGGGCGGGAGGCCGTGGTGTTGCGCTCGGATGGGTTCGAGGAGCGTTGCTTATCGACGGATCCGGACAGCGCACCCGTCGCCGAACCCGGCCCGTTCATCGTGGAGCCCGACGGGGCCATCGTGCGCGCAGGGCTGGTGCGGCAGTGGGCGGCGCGGCACGGGCTGTGGATGCTGGATGAGCACATCGCGTTCCTGAGCGGCGACGCGGTGCCGGCGGGCTACAGCGGTTTCCCGTTTATTGAGGCGGTGCCGCTGAAGCGGTTGAAGGCGGCGCTGAGCGCGCACGGGGCGGGCAGCGTGGAGATCCTCGTGCGCGGTGTGGACGTGGACCCGGACAAGCTGCGTCCGAAGCTGAAGCTGAAGAAGGGCGGCAGGCCGATGGCGGTGGTGATCGCCCGCATCGGCGACGCCGCGGTGGCGCACGTGTGCGGGGCCCGGGTGCACGTGCCAGCGGGGGCGGGGTAGCGGCAGGCGGGGTTGGGGAAGGCGGGGTGACGCTTGCCTGCCGGGGTAGCGCTTGCCAGCGGGTCTAGGCTGATGGCATGAGTGACACTCCCACCTACCTCGACCACGCCGCCACCACCCCCATGCGCCAGTGCGCCATCGACGCCTGGGTGGAGCACGCCCGCGCCGTGAATCCGGGCAGCCAGTACGCCGCGGGGCGCGCCGCGAACGCCGTGCTGCAGCAGGCGCGCGAGCAGGTGGGGGAGCTTTTGGGCGCGGACCCGGTGGAGGTGGTGTTCACTGGCTCCGGCACCGAGGCGGACAATATCGCGGTGCGCGGTCTTTACGCGGCGCGGGTGGCTGCGGGCGCGCCGCAGCGCGTGGTGGCCAGCACGATTGAGCACCCAGCGGTGCTGGAGTCGGTGCGGGCGCTGGAGGCTGCCGGCGCGGAGGTTGCGTGGCTGGAGGCGGGCCGGGACGGGCACGTGGCGGATCTTGCCGCGCTGGATCGGCCGGCCGCGGTGGCCGCGCTGATGTGGGCGAACAACGAGACGGGCGCGATCCAGCCCGTTGCCCAGGCCGCCGAGCGCGCCGCGGCCGCAGGCACCCCGCTGCACGTCGACGCGGTGCAGGCCGTGGGCAAGGTTCCGGTGGATGCGGGCCGGGACGGGCACGTGGCGGATCTTGCCGCGCTGGATCGGCCGGCCGCGGTGGCCGCGCTGATGTGGTTGTTAGCGAAGCGATCGCCGGGGCCGCAGCCGTTGGTGGTGGGCGGCGGCCAGGAGCGGGGCTTGCGTTCCGGCACGGTGGACGTGGCGGCCGCGGCGGCGACGGCGGCGGCGCTGGCTGAAGCGGTGAGCGAAATGGAGGCGGAGCGTGCCCGGGTGCGAGGGCTGCGGGACGACTTGGTAGCGCGGGTGCGAGCGGAAATCCAGGGCGCAACCTTGACTACCGCGGAGCCCGCGCTGGACGGCCACGCGCACTTCATGTTCACCGGCGCGAATGCGGACGCGATGCTGATGCTTTTGGACGGGTTGGGGATCGAGGCCTCGGCGGGGTCCGCCTGCTCCGCGGGTGTGGTGCAGCTCAGCCCGGTGCTCGAGGCGATGGGTATCGGTGAGGAGGAAGGCATGGGCGCGCTGCGGCTCACGCTGGGCCGCACCACGACGCAGGCGGACGTGGACCGGCTGGTGGCCGAGCTGCCGGCGGTGGTGGAACGGGCGCGCGCCGTGGGGCGGTTGTAGCGCACACCACCCGCGCGAACGCGAAACTCGTGTGACGCGTGTGTCGCATGTGAATGATGGGACGGCGGCGCACTACACTTCCTGACCATGCGTGCCCTCTCATCGCCTTCTTTCTCCTTGCCTCGTGGTGTTCAAGCTGTCGTCGCAACGCTTGTTGCAGCGACCTTGGCGCTGGTAGCGGCCGTCGTCCCGCAACGCGCGGAGGCGCTGCCGGCGCTGACATTGCCGGGGCTGGTGTCCGGGGTGGACGTGGCGGGGCACCAGCGGCCGGGCGGGGCGCCGATCAACTGGCGCTCGGTTGCGGGCCCGGGCGGGCAGCAGTTCGCGTTTGTGAAGGCCTCCGAGGGCGTGGGCTGGAAGAACGTGTTCTACGACGAGGACGCCCGCGCCGCCGCCGACGCCGGGATGCAGGTCGGTGCCTACCACTACGCGCGCCCGATGGAGGATCCGATCGCGCAGGCCCGCTACTTCGCGGACGTGATCAACGCCGGCCCGGCGCTCACGCTGCCCCCGGTGCTGGACCTGGAGGTAGACGAGGGCCTCGGCCCCATCGCGCTCGCCGCCTGGACCACCGTGTTCCTCAACGAGCTGGAGCTGCGCACGGGCAAGCGGCCGATGATCTACACCTACCGCTACTTCTGGTACGAGCACATGAACAACACCAACGCGTTCACCTCGTACCCGCTGTGGCTCGCCGCTTACCAGAACCAGCCGCCGCGGCCGGTGGGCGGATGGGACAAGCTCTCCTTCTGGCAGCGCAGCGACTCCGGGCGCGTGGCCGGCATCAACACCCCGGTGGACATGAACCTGTTCAACGGCAACGCGGCGCAGCTGGGCGACTTCGCGGCCGGCAACCTGCGCGCGGGCGGCGGCGTGCTGGAGACCTTCCAGGTGCCGGACTCGGGTGAGCTGCGCGTGCTCGAGCAGGACAACACCAAACTCGTGCTGGCTATTCTGGGCCTCGCCGCGGGCGTGCTGGGGCTTTCCCAGCTTGCGGACGCCGCCTCCCAAGCCGGCTTCAACCCCACCGACGCCGGCAACATCGCGGGCCTGGTCCAGCAGCTGGCCAACCGCGGCGAGCTGCCGCTCGAGGACCTGGCGAAGATGATCGCGGGCCAGTACCAGATCGGCGACCTGCTGATCCTCCTGGACAACGCCGCGAAGTAGGGGCTTTTCGCTTTACGACGTTCCCTTTGCCGCCCCCTCATCCCCGCGGGCCGTGCCCTGCCTGGCCAGCGCGCGGCACCATTCCTCGGGGGCGAACTTCGCCGGCACCGCGCCTTTAAGCAGGTTCCGGGTCAGCTCGGGCGAGGCCTCCAGCGGCCGGTTCGCCCCGATGAGCACGATGTTGCCGTAGCGGCGGCCCTTCAACATGGGCGGGTCCGCGATGGCTGCGACGTGCGGCCAGACCTCGCACATGCCGGCCAGCTCATCCTTGGCCTCCTTCAAGTTGGCGTGGGAGCCGCAGTTGGCGAGGTAGAAGCCGTCGTCGGCAAGGCTCGTGCGCGCGGCGCGGTAGAACTCCACCGTGGTCAGGGAGCGCGGGGTAGTGGCGGAGGTGAACACGTCGCGGATGATCACGTCGCGGGTGGCGGGTTTGAAGCCGTCGGTTGCCTCGCGGGCGTCGGCGGTGCGGATTTTCACGGCGGGTGCCCGGGGAACGTCGAAAAGCGTGCGAGCGAGGATGGCCAGCTCCGAGTCGATCTCCACCACGGTGCTGCGCGAACCCGGCCACGCGTGCGCGAAGTAGCGCGCGAGGGTGCAGGCGCCGCCGCCGAGGTGGGTCAGGCGCGCCTTCGGGCGGGCACCGGCCGGGTAGGCCGCGTCGAGGAAGTCGGCGATCCAGCGCATGTACTCGAAATCGAGCCGCTCCGGGTCGCCGGGCACGATGTGGGAGCTGGGCACCCCGTTGACCAGCAGCACCATGGAGCCGTCCGGTTCGTGCAGCACCTCGGCGACACCGGTATCGATCTCGTGAAACTCGCTTTTTGCCGCCATGGTTTGCCCAGCGTACACTGCGCTGCCATGCGAATTTTGGTGGCGATGAGCGGGGGAGTGGACTCCTCCGTCGCTGCCGCGCGCCTTGTGGAGGCCGGCCACGACGTCGTCGGCGTGCACCTCGCCCTGTCGAAGGACGCGCGCCAGACCCGGGAGTCCGCCCGCGGCTGCTGCTCGCTCGAGGACGCTGCCGACGCGCGCCGCGTCTGCGACAAGCTGGGCATTCCCTTCTACGTGTGGGATTTTTCGGACCGCTTCAAAGAGGACGTCATCGACGATTTCGTCGGGTCCTACGCCCGCGGCGAGACTCCGAACCCGTGCCTGCGCTGCAACGAGAAGATCAAGTTCGCTGCGTTGCTGGACCGCGCGCTCGCCCTCGGCTTCGATGCTGTGGCGACGGGGCACTATGCGCGCATCGACTCGGACGGCCACCTGCGCCGCTCCACCGACCCTCTCAAGGACCAGTCCTACGTGCTGGGTGTGCTGACCCGCGAGGAGCTGGACCACTGCATCTTCCCGGTCGGCGACACGGAGAAGCCGCAGATCCGGGAGGAAGCGGCGCGCTACGGCTTTAGCACCGCGTCGAAGCCGGACTCCTACGACATTTGCTTCATTCCGGACGGCGACACCCAGGCGTTTTTGGGCCGCTCGATCGGCCTGCGCCCGGGCATGGTGGTGGATCAGGAGGGCCGCGAGCTCAAGGAGCACGACGGCGCGTTCCAGTACACGATCGGCCAGCGTAAGGGTCTGAACATCCGGGTCCCGGCCGCCGACGGCAAGCCGCGCTACGTCACCGATGTCGACGCCTCGACTGGCACCGTCACCGTCGGTCCCCGCGAAGCTCTCCGCGTTACGACGATCGCCGCCGACCGCCTCAAAGTCCTCCACCCCGCGATGGTGGGCGCGGGTGCGGGTGTTGGCGCGAGTGCGGGCACGAAGGCTGGAGCTGGGACGGATGCTGGAGCGGGGACGGATGCTGGAGCTGGGACGGGCGAGGCTACCCGGTTTAAGGCCCTGGTCCAGATTCGCGCCCACGGCGGGGTTGTCGGCTGCACCGCGACCGTCGATGTGGCGGCAGGCAACGGTGGCGAGATGGTGCTCGAGCTGAAGGAACCGCTCGAGGGCGTGGCCCGCGGGCAGGCGGCGGTGCTGTACTTGCCGGACCCGGACGGGCTGGGTGATATCGTGCTCGGTTCGGGCACAATCTGCGGCACGGCGTAGTTTGAGTGTTCGCCCCGGGGAGGGGTAGAACGGGGGAGAAAGCGCCCGTTGCCAGGACTCGATCCACGGCACCATTCAACGCAGCACGGCGCAGCACAGCACCGCGTAACCAAGGCACGTCTGCGCCCGGTGCTGCGGGTCGTCTGCTAGAACGGCCATCCGGGTGGGCGTTCGGGTATTGGTTCGTCGTCAAAGTAGGGGGTCCCTGCAGATGCAGGTTGTCCGCCTACATGCGCGGGGTGCCGGGTGTTCGGGCCATGGGGATGCTGACCACGCGCCGCGGGTGGTGGCGGTGCGGGAAAGAGCGGTGGATCGGGCTCGGTCGGCGCGGGGCGTTGGCGAGTCGCGGCGCGCTGCCGTAGCTTGTGGCCCGCCGAATCATGCGTACCCAGAGAATCGTTGAATTCAATTGATCCGTCCGGTGCCACGACGCCGACGCGATTGCTTTCGGGATCTCGGTCCACATGGTGCCTGCCGTCCGATCCATCCCTTCTGTCGTTGTTATGGCCGTGGTGTTGGCGACATAACCCGATGAGGTTGTCGATGTCGGTTGGTCCGCCCTCGATGTAGGGGATGATGTGGTGGATCTCTGCCTGGGTGAATGGCTTGGAACACCCGGTCCACGCGCACACTCCCTGCATCGCCAGCAACGCTATCCTTTGCGCAACGGTGGCAAGCCGGGTCTTGCCCATGGAAAGCGGCAGGTTGGTCACACGGTCGAACTGGACGATGAAGTCCGTACCGTTCAGCCCCAGACGAAGAATGTCGGTAGCCGTGAGGTCGATGCCGGTATTCGTCGGAAACGCGGTGTCGGAGGTGGCATCTTCGAGGTCGTCCATCGTGATAGACAGGACTACCGAAGCCGCGCCGCGGTGCTGGGACTGCCGTGCATTCTCGTACGACTGCAAGATGGCGCGCAGTTGGTCATAACGACGCTGGTTGGGGGTGCGGGAATCCTCCTGGGAGGGACCGTCGAAGTTGATGCCGGGCGCGTTGCCCGACTCGGTCAGCGCGGCCCAAAGTGCGGCGTCGCCCGGCGGCAAGATGACGGTGCCCTCGAAGGTGCCGTCGTAACGCTCGCGCAGCTGGCTCATGCTCCGCGCGTCCCACGTCGCGTTGGGGTCGATCGGTGCGTGCGCGGCATTCGCCTGCTTGACCAGGCGCTCGGTGAAGCGGCGGACATCCTCGGGGGCGTGATCAATCGCGTACGCCATAGCTTCGCCGACAATGCGGTGGCGCTCGCACGCTGCGCGATCGGTGAGGTCAACGAGCGCGCGGTTGATGATGCGCTGCTTCTCCTCGCTCACCGACCGGGACTTGCGACGGGTCTTCGCCTTGCTAGTGGGTTGCGGATCCTCGTCCGACTTCTCTTGAGACGGCGTTTCCTCGTTCGGATCAGTGGTTTCCTCGCCCGGCGTGGCGGGGTCATCCGGCTCGGACTCCGGCTCCGGAACGGGTTCCGGGCCGTACATGTCCCGTGCGCGGCTAAGCCGGCTGGCTGCCTCGGCCTTGGACAGGCCCAGCTTTCGCTTCAGATATTCGTTCGGGTAGGTGGCACCGACATGTCTGCCTGCACCGTCTCTGTCGCAGATAAACGCAAAACTCACATCGGTAGCAGCTTTGAGGGATGTGACGCTCTCAAACCTTTCAAGATCCTCATGTATCTCGTCGAAATGCAGGTTGGAGGGGTCGTCCATGGCGTCTGCGAGCGCGCGCATTGCTGCCAGTGCGTCGTCGACAAGCTGCGTGATGCTCATGGTTCCACCTCCCTTCCTGCGTTTGAAGACCACCCTATTCGGAGAACCGACACTAACGCAATCACAAATGTGTAACAAAAGGGTAACAAAACGCTCGGACCGGCAAAGGTAATGGGCGTCCATAGTCTGGCGGATCGCTCATATTGTGTTTAAGCGAAACGTAAACCACAACCGGTAGAATCCGAACCGTGTCAGCACCCCACACCCCAGCCCCCGGCCGCACCCCACCAACCGGCCGCACCCCAACAACCGGCCACACCCCGCTCGCGTTCGGCCTCGGACCGGTCCCCGGCACCACGCCCGCGGACTTCGAGGAAGCGGCGGACATCATCCTCTCTGAGACCCCGCTGCCGCACATCCCACAGCTTCCGGCACGCGGGGTCGGCTCGGATGCCGTCGGTCGCACGGCGGCGCTGCTGGATATCCCGATCGACCGGGGCCCGCGCGGCTGGCGCGTCGCACCCCGCCCGTCCACTCGCGCGATGTACACGGACCGCTTGGAGAGAGACCTGGACATCCTCGAGGAACTCTGGGCGGGCAAAACCACGCAGGTAAAAACCCAGCTGGTCGGCCCGTGGACGCTTGCAGCGGAGATCGAAATGGCCAACGGCCACCGCATGATCACAGACCCCGGCGCGCTCCGCGATATCACTGAGGCGCTGGTGGAGGCGGTTGCGGCGCATCGAAGGAGCGTCGAAAAGCGTCTTGCCCCGACCGTGCTCCAGCTGGACGAGCCGCGCCTGGCCGACATCATGCGCGGCACCCTGCCCGGCACCACGGAGTTCGAAACCATCCCCGCTTTCCCGGAGCCGGAGGAGCGGCTTGCACCGTTCGAGGCGCTGCTCAACGCACCTTTGCTTATCGACGTTCCCTGGCAGACCGCCAAGCACCCGGACAACCAGCACCTAGATCAGCTCGCGCGTTTGCTCGACCGCGGATCCCGCGTGGCGTTCCCAGCCATGCCGCGTGCCACGTTTCTGCGCCTGTTCGACGAGCTGCAGCTCGACCCGGCGGAGTGTGCGCTCGATGTATACGCGACGGCTGGCACAACCCTGGCCGAGACCGCCACGAGCTACCGCGCCGCCCGCGAGATGGCGGAGGGGATCCGCTGACGCCCGACGCTACCCAATCATCGGCCAGCTGGGGGAGCAGTTGGACGCATCCTTGCCGCGGCCTTCGAGGTAGCGGCGTCGGTCCTCCTGCAGTTTGTAGTGCTCGACGGCCTGAAACTCCATCAGCGCGCCGGTATCCATCTGCGTCAGCTCAGGCCACTGGCGCACCTGCTTCCACGCGATGCGGGCGGCGGCCATGGCATCAGATGTGGCCTCGTGGGCGGTATCAATCCGCACGCCGTACACCTCGCACATGTCGCCCAGGCGGCGCGACCCCTTGCGGTAGCGGTCCTTCGCGCGGTCAATCAACAGCGGGTCATACACCGGCCCAGTCACGGTGAAATCACCGGTGAGCTGGCGCAGCACCGTCAGATCGTACGGCGCGTTGAACACGATCAGGGTCAGGCCGTCGTCCCAGGCAGCCTTAATTGCCTGCACCGTTTCCCGCAGCACTTCCTCGTGTGGACGCCCCTCGGCGCGAGCCCGCTCCGTAGAAATCCCGTGCACCGCAGCTGCCTCAGCCGGGATCTCAACCCCCGGGTCCGCCATGGTCTCGGTGGCGTGGACCTCTCTACCGTCGATACGCACGAGCGCACTCGTGACAATGCGTGCCTCGCGCGGGTTTGCGGAGGTGGTCTCGAGGTCGAACGAGAGCATGCGTGAGGCATCGAAGCCTACTGCGGTAGCCATGCGCACCATTCTATCCACCGCGCAAGAGCCCGCCCCCGGTGAATACAAAGGTTGCCCGGCCCGCCGGCGCTGGCGGATGGTCAGACGTATGACTACGTTGAACAGCTTCCAGCAGACGGTCCTCGGCGCGCAGCGTGTGGACCTCACCCACCAGGTTCATGCGGAGATTCCCCGTTTCCCGGCGTTCGAGCCGATGCGGGAACGCACCGTGAACACCATCGCGGAGCACCGCTTCTGGGCCAAGGAATACACCTTTGCCACCCCATACGGCACGCATATCGACGCACCCGGGCACTTCGCCGAGGGCAAGAGGCTTGTCGACGCCATCGGAGCCGACGAACTCATCCTTCCCCTGTTTGTCCTGCACCTGGAGAGCGAGGTGGAGAGCAACCCGGACTATGAGGTGACCGTGGAGGCTATCCAGGCATTCGAAGCGGAGCACGGCGAAATTCCGGAAGGCAGCTTCGTCGCGTTCTCCAGCGGCTGGCACTCCCGCTGGGATGACCCCGCCGCGTTTGTGAACCACGACGAAAACGGGGTGCAGCACACCCCCGGCTGGTCTCTCGATGCTCTGAAGTTCCTCGTGGAGGAGCGCAAGGTGGCCGCGGTAGGCCACGAAACGCTGGATACGGATGCCGGCGTGACAGCGGCAGAAAAGGGCTTCCTCTACGGCGAGCTGTACATCCTAGAGCAGGACATTTACCAGGTTGAGGTGATGAACAACCTGGACCAGGTGCCCGCGACCGGCGCCGTGATCGTCGTCGGCCCCGCCAACATCCAGGGTGCGCCGAGCATCACCTCTCGGGTGTTCGCGCTCTTTGCTTAAGTAGGCCCCTACACTTGCTCCCCATGAGCGAAGAACTCCAGGACCTCCACCGCCAATGGGACGAGCTGGCGGAAGAGGTGCGCCGCCACCGGGACCTCTACTACAACGGGCAGCCCGTCATCTCGGACGCGGAGTTCGACGAGCTCTTCCGCCGCCTGCAGGAGTTCGAAGAGGCGCACCCCGAATTCGCTGTGCCGGAGTCGCCGACGATGGAGGTCGGCGCACCGGTCAGCGACGCATTCGCGGACGTCACCCACCTCGAGCGGATGATGAGCCTGGACAACGTCTTCTCTGAAGAGGAGATGCAGGAGTGGCTGGACAAAACCCCGGGCCCGTACCTCACCGAGCTGAAGATCGACGGGCTTTCCATCGACCTGATCTATGAAAACGGCCAGCTCACCCGCGCCGCCACCCGCGGCGACGGCCGCGTGGGCGAGGACATCACCGCTAACGCCAAGGTGATCCCGGACATCCCGCACAAGCTCGAGGGCAACTACCCACCGCTGGTCGAAGTCCGCGGCGAAGTATTCATCCGCCCCGAGGACTTCCCGGAGCTCAACGAGCAACGTATCGCCGAAGGCGGCAAGCCCTTCGCCAACCCCCGCAACACGGCCGCCGGCGGCCTGCGTCAAAAGAACCCGGAGGACGTGAAAAAGCGCAAGCTGCGCATGATCTGCCACGGCATCGGCGCCCGCGAGGGCTTCGAACCGGAAACGCAGCACGAGGCATACGAGGCCCTGGCCGCGTGGGGCTTTCCCGTCTCCGAGTACACGCGCCGGGCGGAGACCGCCGCGGAGGTGCAGGAAGCCGTCGCCTACTGGGCCGACCACCGACACGACGCAATCCACGAGATGGACGGCCTGGTGATCAAGGTGGACAGCATCGCCGCCCAGCGGGAGCTGGGCGCCACCTCGCGCGCCCCGCGTTGGGCGGTGGCCTACAAGTACCCGCCGGAGGAGGTGACCACCAAGCTCAACGACATCGCTGTCTCCATCGGCCGCACCGGCCGCGCCACCCCGTTCGCAGTGCTGGAGCCGGTGTTCGTCTCCGGCTCCACCGTCTCCATGGCCACCCTGCACAACCAGCACGAGGTCAAGCGCAAGGGCGTGCTGATCGGCGACACGGTGGTCATCCGCAAGGCGGGCGAGATCATCCCCGAGGTCCTCGGCCCGGTGGCGGATTTGCGCGACGGCACCGAGCGTGAGTTCGTCTTCCCCAAGGACTGCCCGGTGTGCGGCACCGAGCTCGCCCCCGCCAAGGAGGGGGACGCGGACTGGCGCTGCCCCAACACCCGCTCGTGCCCGGCGCAGCTCGGCGCGCGCCTGGAGTACCTCGCCTCCCGCGGCGCCTTCGACATCGAAGCGTTGGGCGAGAAGGGCGCGCGCGACCTCATCGCCTCCGGCGTGCTCGAGGACGAGGGCTGCCTCTTCGACCTCACCGAGGATGACCTGCAAAAATCCCAGGCCTACACCCGAAAGGACGGCCAGGTCAACGCCGCCGGCAAGAAGCTGCTTGC